>CANJXE010000008.1 GCA_947478745.1 Actinomycetota bacterium | reverse complement strand
GCTCCACCGTCTCCACCGGCACCGGCGTTACCGCCATTGCCGTCAGCGCCGCTCGCTGCGCCTGCCGCACCGGCTCCGCCAGCGCCTCCGGCACCGCCGTCGCCGCCGCCGACGCCATTTGCGCCACCGGCGCCCGGCAGTACGCCGTTGGCGCCCGCGGTCCCGTCTCCGCCGTTGCCGCCAGTGCCGCCAGTGCCGCCGGCCCCATCGACACCATTGACACCGGCGCTCCCTGAAGCTCCACCCGCCACACCGCCAGCACCAGCCAGCGCACCGGCGGCACCGGTGCCGCCGTCGCCTCCGGATACGCCTGCCGAGCCGTCCGCGCCGTTGCCGCCGTTGCCGCCGAGGCCGGCGTTGCCGCCGTTGCCGCCGTTGCCGTCGGTGCCACCGGCGGTAGCCGAGCCGCCTCTGCCGCCGTTGCCGCCAAGACCGCCCGCTTCACCGTCGGTGCCGTCAGGGATGACCAGCGTTCCGTCGCTGCCATTGCCACCGAGGCCGCCGTCACCGCCGTTGCCGCCACTGCCCGCGATACCGTCGGGGGAACTGCCACCCGCGCCGCCGTTGCCGCCGGCCGTTCCAACGCCGAGCGGATCGTCGTAGCCGCTGCCGCCGCTGCCGCCGGCACCGCCGTTGCCCGACTGGCCAGCCGGGGCGTCGGCGCCGTCGCTGCCGCGCGTGCCGATGCCCGGCGCCGCTCCGCCAGCGCCGGGACGGCCGGCGAGTCCTGCTGCGCCAGCAGCGCCGCCATTGCCGCCATCGCCGCCAGCTTGCGCCGCAGCAGTACCTGCCCCACCGGCGCCACCGGCGCCGCCATTGCCACCCGGCGCGCCGATGCCCGCTGCTCCGCCCTTGCCGCCGTTGCCGGCGATCGAGCCGCCGAGGCCCCCGGCGCCACCGTTGCCGCCACTGCTGCCGGCGCCGCCGTCGGCGCCGTTGGTGCCGTCGCCTCCCGCAACTCCGTCCACGCCCGCAGCCCCGTCAATGCCCGCCACGCCGCTGCCGCCTGTTCCGCCGTTGCCGCCGTTGCCCACGGCGCCGGCGTTGCCGCCGGCGCCGCCATCCACGCCGAGCAGGGTGTAGACGCCGAAGCCGCCGTTGCCACCGTTGCCACCATTGCCAGCAACACCAGCGCCGCCATTGCCACCGGCTCCGCCACCCACACCGAACAGGGCGTCACCGCCGTTGCCGCCGTTGCCGCCCGAGGCAACAGCGACGCCCGCGGCGCCCGCCGAACCGCGAAGGTCGCCTGCAGGCCCGCCGACACCCGGCGTGCCGGGATTGCCGCCATTGCCACCGGCACTGCCGGTGGCACCGTTGCCGCCATTGCCCGGCGCACCGGCGGCACCGCCGGCGCCGCCGGTGCCGCTGCGGCCCGGCAGCTTGCCGGTTCCGGCCACACCAGCAGTGCCTCCGGCACCGCCCGCTGCGCCGTTGCCGCCATGGCCGCCCGCGCCAACGCGGACGCTGCTCACGCCGAAGGAGTCGAGAAGCACGAGCTGGCCGTTCGCGCCGTCGCTGCCGGCACCGCCGACACCGCCAACGCCGCCGTTGCCAGCTGCACCGCCCCGTCCGTTACGTCCGAGCGCGGCGCCACCCGTGGCGCCCGCGCCTCCGGCGCCGCCAGCCGTGCCTTCGTTGCCGTTACCACCCGTCTGCGCAGCCGGGGTTGCGCCCGCGACGCCGGCGCCGCCGTGGCCGCCGCTGCCGCCGGCACCGCCGCTGCTCCAGCCGACACCGCCGATGCCACCGCGACCGCCGAGGCCGGCAACCGCCGTTGCGGAACCAGCCGCACCTGCGCCGCCGTTACCGCCCTTGCCGCCGACGCCGCCCGTCGCGCGCGTCGCCACTCGACCGCCGCTGCCGCCGGCACCGCCGGTCTGTCCGGCCTGCGCGGCGTCGCCGCCGTTGCCGCCGGCACCGCCATCGCCGCGCAGCAGTCCACCCGTGCCGCCGTTGCCGCCCTTGCCGCCGCCCGTGCCGGTACCGCCATCGCCACCGGTGCCGTAGCGCCCGGCGCGACCGCCGCTGCCGCCCGCCGTGCCCGCCGCCACGGCATTACCGCCGTCGCCGGCATGGCCGCTGTACCAGCCTGCGTTACCGCCCCTGCCGCCGTTGAGGCCGTCGCCGCCGGAGCCGCGCAGGAGGCCGCCGTTGCCGCCGTTGCACTGCGTCGTGCCCGGGCACGTCCGCGCCGCGTAGCTGAAGCCATTGCCGCCGAGGATGCCGGCGTCCGGATACGCCCTCGTGCCGTTGCGGAACAGCAGGTCGTTGCAGGGCGCCGAGGCGCGCTTGATCCGCAGGATCACCCGCGAAACCGTCGTCTGGCTGATCCGCGGATTGTCGATCGACCACATCAGGTGGCGCGCCATGTACTCCGCGTCCGCAACGCAGGCTGCGTCCGCCGAGGAGAGCGTCTGCAGGTCGGGCAGCGCCACGGGCACCACAGCGGATCGCATGGACGCGCGCGTCGGATAGCCCTCCCGCGCACCCTCGACGGACTGTGCCTGCGCGACAGCGGCCGGACCGGCGAACAGCGCCGCGCCCACGAGCGTCGTGGCCGCCAACGAGCGGGACAGCGAGTGCGACTTGCGGGCGACGGTCATGGACGGCTCCAGACGAAACACCATGCGTCGCACGATGCGAGGCGGGAACCTGATTATTGCATCCCGAATCGGGCGCCAGCAGGATTACACGCAGTCGGCGGCGAATGCATCCTCCTCGTCGGGGGTCGAGATGCGAGGGCGATCGCGGACGACGCCCTGCGCAACAGGACTACTTACCTATGTATTGAATCCGAACATTCGGATAATTCCGATTAGTCGTGCATGAACTGATCGACCAGCGACTCGGCGAACGTCGTGTCCGCCGTCCGGTAGGCCAGCTGCGTCATCCGCCACGAGTCCGACAGGTAGAAGCGCTCGTACAGCTCGCTGCGGCCGCCGAGGTCGGAGCCGATGAAGTCCCAGGCCAGGCGGAACAGGCGCACACGATGCTCGGCGTCGCCACCGGCCGACTGGAAGTACTTCTCGATGTCGCCGCGGATCGCCGAGTTGAAGTCGGCCTCCGAGGGCGTCGCCATGAACGAGCCGCCACCGATCAGCTGGAGCAGCTCGTGGGTGCGGGGCAGCCACTTCGGCATCTCGCCGCGCAGCGCCATCAGCGGGCGGTCGTTGGGGTACCAGACGCCGTGATCGTCGAGGTACGAGTCGGCCTCTGCGGCGACCAGCGCCGAGCGCGTCAGCTCCGTCATGTTCCAGATCTGGCCGAGCTTCTCCTGGATGTGATCGAAGCGCACGACGCCGGTCGTCTGCGCCATGGCGTGGCCGAGCCCGAACGCGAACATCAGCTTGACGTAGGCCCGCGTGAAGGCCTGGTGCATGATGTGGCCGCGCCAGCCCGAGTCGGTGATGACCTCGGAGTAGCCGACGATGTCGCCGTCCAGGAACACGCGATCGTGGGGCACGAGGACGTCGTCGAAGATGACGACCGCGTCCATCTCGTCGAAGCGCGCGCTGAGCGGGTAGTCGAACGTGCTCTTCGGCTTCGAGAACGAGTCGCGGCAGATGAAGCGCAGGCCCGGCGTGCTCATCGGGATCGCGAAGGCCAGCGCGTAGGCCTCGTCGCCCGGCTTCAGGTCGGAGCCCGGATAGATCGAGATCTCGTCGGAGAACGGCGCCAGCGTGGCCAGCATGCGCGCGCCGCGCACGATGATGCCCTCGCTCGACTCGCCCACCTTGTGCAGCGCGATCTCGCCGCCGAGCTGCTCGGTCTCGGACTTCGAGCGGTCGGCGACCGGATTCATGATCGCGTGCGTCGTCGAGAGATCCAGATCGCGCATCAGCCGCTGGTAGTTGACGATGTTCTCGGCGCCGCGCTCGTTGCCGCGTCGCGCCCACACCTCGGAGGCCCCGGAGAAGCAGGCGAACGTGACGTTGAGGTAGTCGGGGACGCGGCCCATCATCCCGCCCGTCGCCGCCGCGATGATCTCCATCGAGGCGCGACGCTTCATCAGATCCTCGCGGCTGCGGGGGATCAGGTGCGTGCGGTTGACCAGCTTGCCGTCGTCGGGATTCGGCGCGAGGCAGACCTCGGCGTGCTCGTGCTGCGTGTCGTAGACGCGCGCGACGGCCTCGGCACCCGGGCGCAGCAGCTCGTGGTCGAGCGGGTTGGTGACGCACTCGCCGCCGATCCAGATCTCGCGATCGCGGTCGTTGCGCAGGCCCTCGAGGAACTGCGCGCCGGTGCGCGCCGCCACGTTGGAACTGGTCTCGGTTGCAGCCATCGGAAAGGATCCTCCAGAGAGATTGGATCCAGTATCCAATCTGCGTCGGACGGTGTCAAGGAGACAACCCCGTACGTGCCGTACGCTTGCAGCCTCAGGAGGAACGCATGGCGAAGCAGACAGGGCCCGTAGCGCCCTACATGGCAGTGGGGCTCTCGACGGTCGTTCGGGGCATCTCGAAGCGCAGCGAGATCGCGCGCAACCTCGACGTCATCGAGGACGCGATCCACGCCGCGGTCTCGATCATCGGCATCAACATGCCCGTCAAGCTGATCGCCCTCGCCGAGGGGGCGCTGACCGGCTTCACCGACGAGATCTTCGACATCCCCCACACCACCGCCGCGCGCGACCTGTTCATCGACCTGCCCGGCCCGGAGACGCAGCGGCTCGGCAAGCTCGCCAAGCAGTACGGCACGTACATCGTGGTCCAGTGCAAGGCGCGCCTGCCCGAGGTGATGGACGACCGCTTCTTCAACATGCTGTTCGTGATCGGCCCCAACGGGCGCATCGTCCACAAGGCGGCCAAGAACCACCTCTGGTGCCGTGAGCGCTCCACCACTCCGCACGACGTCCACGACCGCTGGATCGAGGTGTTCGGCGACGGGCTCGACGCGTTCTACCCCGTGCTGAAGACCAAGGACATCGGCAACGTCGGCACGATCTGCTGCTCCGACGGCGAGTACCCCGAGGCGATCCGCGCGCTGGCCTTCAACGGTGCCGAGGTCGTCTACCGGCCAAGCGAGGCCGTGCCGATGACGCAGAACGGCCCCGACCCCGGCGGCACGTGGCTCCTGCAGAACCGCGCCCACGCGCACTTCAACTCGCTGTACATGGTGTGCCCGAACGTCGGCCCGGTCTACGTGCACCCGAAGATGGAGCAGCCCTACGACATCGGCGGCGGCAACGGCCACGTCGTCGACTTCCAGGGCCAGGTGCTTGGCCTCTCGCAGAGCGGCATGAACAGCTTCTGCGCCGGCATCATCGACATCGAGGCGCTGCGCAACTTCCGCGCGATGAACCTCAACTCCAACTGGATGAAGGATCTGCGGACCGAGCTCTTCAAGGACATGTACGACGAGCCGATCCATCCCAAGAACCTGTGGCTGGAGAACGAGCCGGCGTCGCACGCCGAGGTGGACGAGATCTACCGCGGCAACATCAAGCGCCTGCAGCAGCGTGGCTCGTGGACGCCGCCCTTCACCCCGCACGAGGGCGCGCGCTACATCCCCGCCATGCCGGGCGATCCCGGCGAGGCGTGGGAGATCGCCAAGGCCGAGCTGTGGGGCGAGGGCTAGAATCCCCAGCATGGTCACCGCATTCGTCCTGATCGACGTCGAGCGCGGCCGCCTCGGCGAGGTGGCCGATCGGCTCGCCTCCACCGACGGCGTCGCCGAGGTCCACTCGGTCGCCGGCCGCTACGACCTCGTCGCCATCGTCCGCGTGCCGACGAACGAGGCGATGGCCGACCTCGTCACCTCGGGCCTGCTGGCCATCGACGGCATCGTCCGCACCGAGACGCTGCCCGCCTTCCGCGCGTATTCGCGCCACGATCTCGACGCCATGTTCGAGATCGGCGACAGCTAGGCACACGCCCGTAGCCGGTCCGGCACCGCAGCGGTCGCTTTGCGGTCAATCTGGACCCGGGTCCACATTGACCGAAATCGTGCACGTTTGGACCCGGGTCCAAATTGACCGAAATCGTGCACGTTTGGACCCGGGTCCAGAACGACTAGAGTCGACGCATGGCGGAGATCACACGACTGGCGGCCGTGAATGGCAAGCCGACCGTGAAGGTCCACCTCGACGGGACGTACTGGGCGACGCTGCCGGTGGCGCTCGTGGCCGACGAGGACCTGCACGTCGGGCTGGAGCTGAGCGAGCGTCGCCAGCAGGAGCTCGAGCGCAGCAAGGAGGAGACGGCGGCGCTGTCGTTCGCGATCCGGTCGCTCGACTTCCGCATGGCCTCGCGCGGGCAGCTGCGCGACCGACTGGTGCGCAAGGGGTTCCCCGAGACGGTGATCGGGCCGACGCTGGAGCGCTGCGCCGAGATCGGCGCGCTCAACGACCGCGCGCTTGCCGCCACGCGCGGGCGGCGCCTGGCCGAGTCGGGGCACGCCGCCTACTCGACGCGCCAGCGGCTGCGACGGCAGGGCTTCGCCGACGCCGACATCGCCGAGGCGATCGACGAGATCTACGCGGACTTCGACGAGGAGGCCGAGGCCCGGCGCCTGCTCGAGGCCCGGCCGAGCACGGCGGCCAGCCGCACGCGCGCCTACGGGTATCTGGCCCGACGGGGCTTCAGCGCGCAGATCGCCGGTCGGCTCGCGACGGAGTTCGCCGGCGAAGCCGAGCGCACGCGCGCCCCGGCCGACCCCGACGATCTGGAGCGGCAGGTGCGACGGCGCTACCCGACCGCGGGCACCGACGCCGGCGCGCGGCGCCGCGCCCACGCCTGGCTAACGCGCCACGGCGCCACCCCGACCCAAACGCAGGCGCTCCTGCAGGCGCTGCGCTCCTCGTGAAACAACGGGGCCAGACCCCTCCGTTTCAACGTTCGTGAAACGGAGGGGTCTGGCCCCGTTGTTTCACGAACGGACTCCTGGGCGGAACAGCTACTCGACGACGCGGCCGGCGTTGACGACCGTCTCGCCGTCGAGCATGACGGTGCAGCGGCGCATCGGGAAGTCGAAGTGGCCGCGCGTGAAGCGGCCGGCGTTCTCGTTGGCGCCGGTCGAGAAGAGGAAGTTGCCCTCGAAGGCACGCAGCTCGATGCCGTTGGTCTCGCGCTTGTCCATCATCATCAGCGCGTCCCAGCGGGCGGCCGGGTTCATGCCCCAGCCGACGTGGCTGACCGAGTAGGCCTCCTCCTCGTCGAAGGCGGCGAGGTACGAGCGCAGCAGGTCGGCGTCAACGTTGCGGCCGTCGATGTCGACGATGCGGTCGCCCTCGATCGTCAGCCGCACGGGATCGCGGAGGTACTGCTTGAAGGTGAGGTTGACGTCGCCGGGGGCCAGCACCAGCGTGCCATCGACGGAGTTGGCGGCGGGGAACGCGACCACGAGGCCGCCGGGCCAGTGCGCGACCGTGCCGGGACCGTCTGTGGCGCCCCACGAGCCGGCCGTGAATGCGCCGGTCAGACGGACCTTGAGATCGGTGCCCGCCGACGACGTGACGCGCATCTCGGTGGCGGCGCGCAGCCGCTCGAGCCCGGCCAGGACGCGGGCCTTGAGCTGCCCAGCGTCGGGCGCCCAGCGCTCGAAGGCCTCGGGATCCTCGCTCGGGATCATCAGGACGCGGGCGCCCGCGCTGAGGATGGTCGGCAGCTCGGGCGCGTGGAGCAGGCCCTCGACCGTGCAGTCGAGCACGAGATCGGCGGCGCAGAGCGCGGCGACGGCGGCGGGGTTGCCCTGCAGCGCGATGCTCGAGCCGGTCGAGCGGATCGCGACGGGGCCGGGGTTTGCTGGAGTCGGCATGCGCACGTCGACGACGCGACCGCCGAGATCCTCGGCCGCGAGCCGTGCAGCATCGACGAGCGCAGTGCGGCTCGTCGACTCGCTCAGCACGGCGACGACCTCGCCGGCGGTCAGGCCGCTGGCGACGAGCGCGCGGCGGAAGACATCGAGCGTGCGGTGCTCCATCAGACGGCCTCCACCATGTCCACATGGTCGCGCAGGAGCCGGCTGAGCGCGGCGGGCGCCTCGAACGGCGTCAGGTGCCCGGCGCCGGGGATGACCTCGAGGCGCGCACCGGGAATCCCGCTGGCGAGCGCCTCGGCGTAGGCCGGCGGCGTCTCCTCATCCAGCTCGCCGACCACGACGAGCGTCGGGGCGGTGATCGCGCCGAGCCGCGCGCGCACGTCGTGGGCGGGCAGCGCGGCGATGGTCTGCATCAGGCCGCTGATCGGTACGCGCAGCATCGACTGCACCGCGGCCTCGACCGCGCGCGGATCGGGATCGGGCGCCATCACGCCGCGCAGGACGGGCTCGGCGAAGTCCGCCACCTCGGCCCCCGCCTCGAGCGGTGCCAGCCGCGCCGCCCGCCACGCCTCGGGGTCGGTGCCGTCCATGCCGAAGGCCGGGCTGGTATCGACCAGCGACAGCGAGCGCACGCACTCGGGGTGGCGCAGCGCGAGGTGCAGCGCGACCATGCCGCCCATCGACAGGCCGACGACGTGCGCGCTGCCGCCGAGGCGGTCGATCAGCATCGCTGCGGCGTCCGCCGCGGCCTCGAGCGAGAAGTCGGGGAGCGGCAGGGACGCGCCGTAGCCCGGCAGGTCCCACGCCACGCAGCGGTAGCCGTCGGCGAGCGCGAGCAGCTGCGCATCCCAGCCCGTGCGGGTCATGCCGAGCCCGTGCAGGAACAGGACGGTCGCGCCCTCCCCCGCCTCGCGCCAGGCGATCGGCAACTCGTCGACGTCGCGCAGCAGGCTACTCGGCGTCATCGGGGAAGATCCCGTGTCGGCCGAGGCGGTGCAGGCAGATCTCCGCGCTCCACGGCAGCATCGTGCTGCCGCAGCGGGCGTCGCGGTACATCTGCTCGAGCCGCAGCTCCTTGAGCAGCGACATGCCGCCGCAGGTGCGGATCGCGAGCGAGGCAAGCTCGGGCGCCGTCTCCATGGTCGTGAAGCTCGCGGCCAGCGCGCGCGCCACCATGTCGGGCGTCGGGTCGACGCGCGCCTCGTCGACGACCTTGTCGAACAGGGCGCGGCTGCGCTCGTACATGATCTGAAGCTCCGCCCAGCCCTGCTGCTTCTGCGGAACGTCACGCCGCGAGGTGATGCCGGGAGGCGCCTGCGACGACATGTAGCCGCGCACGAAATCGATGACGGCCTTCGACAGCCCCATGTAGGCGGGCGTCAGCGTCATGTAGACGTACGGCCAGCGCTCGGCGAGCTGGTTGTAGATGCCCGGCGGCAGCAGCACGGCCTCGTCGGGGGCGAAGGCATCCTTGAAGAGCAGCGTCCGCGAGACGGTGCCGCGCATGCCGAGCGGATCCCAGTCGCCGACGATCTCGACGCCCGGGTCATCGGCCGCGATCGCGAGGAAGAGGATCTCGTCCTCGCTCGTCTCGACGCACGTGATGTTGTAGTCGGTGGCCGCGCCGGCCAGCGAGGCGAAGATCTTGCGACCGTTGACCCGGTAGCCGCCGTCGACCTTCTCCGCCGTCGTCGCGAAGCCGCGCGTGGCGCCCTGGGCGATGCCCTCGCTCAGCGGCTGCGACTGCAGCGCCTTCTCCTCGATGATGCGCCGGTAGAGCTCGGTGCGCAGCGCCTCGTGTGCGGCGCGGTGCTCGTCGCTCATGTCGAGGTCGTCGGCGGCGACGCCGGTCCAGAGGACCGTCTGCGTGTGCATGTTGAACGTCAGCGCGGTCATCGGGCAGTACGCGCCAATCGCCGCGCCGATGTGCATGTAGTCGTTGAAGCTCGCGCCGAGACCGCCGTAGCGGGTCGGGATGCAAAGGCCGTAGAAGCCGGCGTCGTAGAGGTCGTCGAAGTTCTCGAATGGGAAGGACGCCTCACGGTCGTACTTGGGCGCGCGCTCGCGGAAGGCGGGGCCGAGCTCGTCGACGATGGCGAGCAGCCGCGCGCGACGCTCCGGGTCGATTCTGGGGTCTGCCTGCACTGCCATCGAACGCCTCCCAACGCGTGAATCACCGAAGCGTACCGCCACCCTCACGCCCCGGAAATGCGAAGAGGGGCCCGGAGCCGAAGCCCCGGACCCCTCTGCACACGACGCGCTAGACCGTCCGGTTGCGCAGACGGCCCATCTGGTTGAGGATCACCATGACGATGACGCCGCCGACGAGCCACAGGACCGCGATCCACCACACGCGGTTGTAGGCCGGGATGTCGGCGTACTGGACGATCACGCCGTAGATCGCACCGATCGAGACGAGACCGCCGACAATGCCGGCCAGTGCGAGCAGGCCGCTCGACTCGCCCGGCATGCCCTTGAAGGCCGCCACGCAGATCGCGATGTAGACGGCGACCATCATGAAGCCGCCGAAGGTCGCGAGCCAGTTGAACATCGGGAACCACTGGCCCGGGTCCATCTCGCCCACGCTCATCAGGCCGTTCGTCCAGGCGACGATCGCGATCAGGACGATCGAGACGATGGCCAGGAACGTCGACGCCACGTACGGCGTCTTGTACTTGGGGTGCATCTTCGCGAGGACCGCGGGCAGGCGGCCGTCACGTGCCAGGGCGAAGATGCCGCGGCTCGAGCCGGTTGCCGTGCCGAGGCCGACGGCGGCGATGTCGATCACGACGAGCCACTGGATCAGCTCGCCGAAGCCGGTGCTGCCGTAGTTCGGGTCGGCCGCCAGCGCGTAGAGCGGCGGGAACGCCTCGAGCCACGCCTGCACGGAGAGGCCGAAGCCGACCGCCTGGGCGTACGTGACGATCACGTAGAACACGCCGACGGCGATGCACGAGCCGAAGATCGCCAGCGGCAGGTGCTTGCGCGGGTTGGTGCTCTCCTCGGCGAGGTTCGCCGAGCTCTCGAAGCCGATGAACATGATCACGGCGTAGAGAATTCCGAAGAAGATGCCGTTCCAGCCCTGGTCGGACGAGCTGGGATTGAACGGCGCGGTGCTGAGGCCGCCGTCACCACCGACCTTGAAGATCACCCAGATCGAGAAGACGAGGATGATCAGGAACGAGCCGAGGCCGAGCACGAGCTGCACGCGCGTGGAGATGGCCACGCCGCGCAGCATCATCAGTGCAGCTGCAACCCAGAAGGCGATCGACAGCCAGTACCACGCGATGTCGATGTCGTGGTTGAAGAACAGCGTGTCGTGCAGGAACCCGCCGAACGCCAGGCCGATGGCCAGCGTCAGGGCGATCACGCCGCCGTAGTAGACCCAGCCGCCGACGAAGCCGATGCGCTCGCCGAAGGCCTCGGTGACGTAGTCGTACAGCGAGCCCGCGGCATGGATGCGACGGGCGAAGCGCGAGATGATCCACGCCACCGCGCACATCCCGACCATGGCGATGATGATCGACACGGGACTCGCGAGTCCGGCACCCTTGCCGTTCAGCGACGCGCCGACGATCGTCGGAATGAAGAACGCAGCCGCGAATACGGGTCCGATGAACCCGATCGACTGCGCGATGACATCGAGCAGGCTGAGATTGCCCTTACCGAGCTTCTCGCCCCCCTGCGCTTGCGCGCCCATAGTGCTCTCCCTTGGTCAGCCCCTCCGGGCGTGATGCTGGCAGCACGTTCGCGGAACTCCCGCGATCTCCTCGGCTACCAGCGTGCAGGCATCATGGCGGAAGGGGTTCCCTTCACGCGTCAGATTGGATACAATATCCAGAATTCGGCGGGTCGCTCACTGCTCCCGACGCATTGCACCTAGGATCCCCGCCGGGAGGGGCAGATGAACCGCACACGCAGGGCGACCACGACGGACGAGGCGAACTGATGCTGCGCGTCCGCATCCTCCACGCCGGCGAGCCCCAGTGGGGCGAGCTCAAGGACGACGGCGTCATCCGCCTCGACAGCGGCACCGAGCTCGCATCCGAGGGCGCCCACTGGCTCGCCCCGGTCGAGCCGAGCAAGATCATGGCCGTGCACCTGACGTACCAGTCGCGCCTGACCGAGTACCAGGCCAAGACGCCGCCCGAGCCGTCGTACTTCATGAAGCCGCCGACCACGCTCAACGGCCACCTCGGCGAGCTGCGCCGTCCGCACGGCACGCGCTTCCTCAACTACGAGGGCGAGATCGCCGTCGTGATCGGCCGCGAGATGAAGGGCGTCAAGCCCGGGCACGTGCACGAGTACGTCGCCGGCTTCGCCCCCGCCAACGACGTCGGCCTCCACGACTTCCGCCACGCCGACCGCGGCTCGATGCTGCGCGTCAAGGGCCAGGACGGCTTCCTGCCGATCGGCCCGGCGATGGTGACCGCCGACCAGTGGACGCCCGACGAGGGCTTCACGCTGACCACGCGCATCAACGGCGAGGTGGTCCAGCGCGGCGACCAGGACGACCTGATCTGGGACTACCGGTACCAGCTCGCCGACCTGTGCCGCGTGATCACGCTGGTGCCGGGCGACGTCGTGCTGACCGGCACGCCCGCCAACTCGCGCCCGATGGACGTCGGCGACGTCGTCGAGGTCGAGATCGCGGGTTTTCCCGCACTGCGCAACACCGTCGTGGATTGGGATGTGGATCTGAGCGGCCCGGGCGATCAGCCCGAGACCTCCGCGAACACGCTGCACGTGGCGCTCGCGATTCCCGAGGACGAAGCCGAGCGGCGCGTCGCCGCCGGGGAGGTATGACATGAGCATCCGACTCCATGACCTGCATCACGCGTGCCTGCGCGTGCTGGACATCGACGAGGCGACCGCGCGCTGGTCGGTGCAATTCGGGCTCGAGGTCGTCGCCCGCGAGCCCGGCCGCTCGCTGCTGCGCGCCGACTCGGAGGACTACTGCCTCGAGCTCGTGCAGGACGCCGAGCCCGACCATGATCACAGCGCGTGGGAGCTCGCCGCCGACTGCTCGCTCGACGATGCCGCCAGGCACCTCGATGCGTGCAACGTGAGCTACTCGCGCGAGCCCGACGGCTCGCTGCGGTTTGTCGACTCCTCGGGCCAAGGCCTGCAGCTGCTCGCGCACCGCGAGCGCACGGCGATCGAGCTCTGGCCGGACGCCGGTCGCCGCAACGAGCCGCCGTTCGGCATGCACCCGCGCCGCCTCGGTCACGTGAACATCCTCGCGCCGAACATCGCCGAGACGACCGCGTTCTACACGGACGTGATGGGCATGCAGGTGTCCGACAAGCTCGGCGAGGCCGGCATCTGGTTCCACGTGCACCCCGAGCATCACCAGATGGCGATCGTCGGCAAGGGGCCGACGCACTTCCACCACATCGCCTTCGACATCGTCGACTGGGGCCAGCTGCGGGTGTTCCTCGACCACCTCGGCCGCCATGGCCGCTGGCTCGGCTGGGGACCGGTGCATCACAACCTGGCGCGCAACCTCTGCGCCTACGTGCGCATCCCCGAGGAGAACCTCTTCGTCGAGCTCTACTGCGACATGGAGATCCTGCGGATGCCGCACACGCCGCGCGAGTGGGCCGACGACGCCTGGGGCTCGAACACCTGGGGCATCCTGCCGCCGCGCTCGTACTTCCGCTTCGACGATGCGGCCGTGCACTCCGAGCGCCACCAGCTCGAGGCGCAGGGCACGCCGCTCCCGCCGCTCGCCGGCTAGACCATGTCCGACGACGCCGTCCTCACCACCCTGCGCGACACGCTCGCCGCGCAGGGCGTCTCGCGCGTGCGCGTGATCCATGCGGATCCGCACGGCCGGGCGCGCAGCAAGGACTTCCCCCTGTCCTCCCTGCCGGACCTCGCGGGCGGCATCGGCTACTGCGAGGCGAGCCTCGTCGAGGGGCTCGACGGCGAGCCGCTGATGGACGCGCCGCACCCCGGCGGCAGCGGCCTGCCCGACACGCACGCGATCCCCGATGCGACGACGGCGCGACCGGTCCCCTGGGACGCGCACACCGCGTGGCTCCTGGCCGACGTCGTCGAGCCCGATCACGCGCCGTCCGGCCTCTGCGCGCGATCGCTGCTGAAGGCTGAGATCGCGAAGCTCCACACCCTCGGCTACCGCGCCGTCTCCGCCTCAGAGCCCGAGTTCTACCTGCTCGAGCCCGGCGCCGGACCGTCCGTCGGGCGCTACTCGCCCGGCGTGGGCCTCGCCTACACCTCCGGCTATCGCGCCGACCCCGACGGCGTGCTGCGCGCCATGCAGGATGCGTGCGTCGCGATGGGCCTCGGCGTCACCGCAGCGCACCGCGAGGTCTCGCCCGGCCAGTTCGAGATGAACCTGAGCCACGGCGAGGTCCTCGACGCGACCGACCGCGCATTCCTGTTCGAGGAGGTCGTGCGCGAGACGGCGGGACGCCACGGCCTGCGCGCCAACTTCATGGGCAAGCCCTTCGCCGATGCCGAGGGCTCGAGCCATCACGTCCACCTCTCGCTGTGGGCCGGCGCCGCCAACGCCTTCGCAACGCCGAGCGGCGGCCTGTCCGAGCTCGGCCTCGCCTTCGCCGCGGGGCTGATCGAGCACGCCCCGGCCCTGACCGCGATTGCCTGCCCGACGATCAACTCCTTCAAGCGGCTCGCCAACGCCAACATCGGCCTCGCCCCGCTGCAGGCGGACATGGGCGGCGACGATCGCACCGCGTACCTGCGCGTACCGCCCCAGAACGGCGCCGCGACGCGCGTGGAGCTGCGCATCGGCGACGCCTCCGCCAACCCGTACCTGCTGGTGGCCGCCGCGCTCGCCGCCGGCCGCGACGGCATCGAGCGCGGGCTCGTGCCCGGCGAGCCCGTCGCGCTGCCCGCCGATCTCGGCACAGCGCTCGACGCGCTCGAGGCCGACCCGATCATCGCCGGTGCGCTCGGCGAGCGGATGGTGCGCACCGTCGTCGACGTCAAGCGGCGCGAGCTGCACCGCTTCGCGCGCGTCGTCACCGAATGGGAATGGACCGAGTACGCCGACCACGTCTGAGTCGCCAGGAGATCACATGAGCAAGGGCTACAGCCTCCCCCTATCCCCCACCGGCCGCGCGAGCCTCGTGCCGCCGCCGCCGTGGCACTACGTCGGCGACTTCGTCGTCGTGGACTACTGGGCCGACCCGGCCGCCGTCGCCGCCGTACTGCCGCCCGGCGTCGAGCCCTACGCGGACGACCCCGGCCGCGCCGCGGTGATCTTCGCCGACTGGCAGTCCTGCACGACCGACCAGAACGAGCTGGTCGATCCCGCACGCAGCCAGTACAAGGAGGCGTTCATCGTCGTCAACGGCATGCTCGGCGACGAGCACGTCACGACGTGCCCGTACATCTGGGTCGATCGCGACTTCGCCCTCGTGCGCGGCTGGATCCAGGGCTTCCCGAAGAAGCTCGGCTCGATCTGGATGACGCGCACGTTCGGCCTCGGCACGCTCGCCGATCCCGCCGTGGCCGCCGGCTCGACGTTCGGCGGCACGATGGCCGCCAACGATCGCCGCCTGCTCGAGGCGACGGTGAAGCTGACGGGCGAGAGCACGACGGGGCCCGAGCACAACGCACCGCCGCTCGTCAACCGCCGCCACTTCCCGCGCCTCGCAGAGGGCACGCACGACACGCCCGCCGTAGACGAGCTCGTGCGCGCCAAGTCGTTCGACCGCTCGATCTCCGCGATCTGGGAGGGCGCTGCGACGCTGACCTTCGGCGACGCCCCCAACGAGGAGCACATCGCCCTCGCCCCGGTGCGGGTCGGCAAGGGCTACCGCTTCACCTTCGCCTACTCCGTCGACGATCTGGAGACGATCACGGATCTGCGGAGCGGCCAGTGAGCACGCGCGTCGAGGTCCACGGCCACACCGTCTCGCCGGAGCACTACATCGACGGCGCCCGTGTGAGCAGCCCGACGACGTTCAAGGACCGCTCCCCGATCGACGGGTCGCTGCTGGCCGAGGTCTGCCGTGGCGACGCCGCCACCGCCAACGCGGCGATGAGCGCCGCCCTACGCGCCTTCCCCGCCTGGGCCGCCCTCGGCCCGCACGGCCGCGCGCCGTACCTGCGCCGGCTGGCCGACCTGATCGACGCGAACGTGGACCACATCGCCGAGGTCGAGTGCTGGGACATGGCGATGCTGGAGCGCTCGCTGAAGGCGCGTGTGATCGGCCGCGGCGCCCGCAACTTCCGTGCCTATGCCGACCTCTCCTGCGCCTACGAGGAGCGCGTCTGGGAGTCGAACGGCACGACCAACCGCGTCGTGCGCAACCCGAGCGGCCCGGCCGTCGTGATCACCCCCTGGAACGCGCCCTTCATGCTCTCGACGTGGAAGTGCGCGCCTGCGCTCGCGGCCGGCTGCACCGTCGTGCTGAAGCCCGCTGAGTGGTCGCCGCTGTCGTGCTCGCTGCTCTTCGACCTCGTCGACAAGGCGGGCTTCCCGCCCGGCGTCTTCAACCTCGTGCAGGGCATCGGCGAGGAGGTCGGCGCGGCACTGACGACGGATCGTCGCGTGCGCCGCCTGAGCTTCACCGGCTCGCCCGAGACCGCGCGCCTCATCGGCCGCGCCGGAGCGGACAACATCGTCCCGTTCACCGCCGAGCTCGGCGGCAAGAACCCCTTCATCGTCTTCGCGGACGCCGACCTCGACGCCGCGGCAGCCAAGGCCGCCCTGCAGTACGACGATGCCGGCCAGGTCTGCCTGTCGGGCACGCGCCTGCTGATCGACGAGTCGATCGTCGATGACTTCCTCGTGCGCTTCCACGCCAACGTCGATGCCCAGGTGCTCGGCGACCCGCACGACGACGCGACCACGATCAGCCCGCTGATCCACCCCGACCATCTGGCCCGCGTGGCCGGCTTCGTCGACCGCGCGCGACGCAACGGCGACGAGATCGTGCGCGGCGGCAAGCAGCCGGAGATCGGCGGCAACTGGTACGAGCAGACGCTGATCCGCCCGCGCTCGAACAACAGCGAGGTCGTCCAGCAGGAGATCTTCGGCCCCGTGCTGACGCTGCAGACGTTCGCGTCCGAAGCGGAGGCCATCGAGCTCGCCAACTCGACCGAGTACGGCCTGTCCGGCATCCTCTTCACGAGCAACGCCAAGCGCGCCGAGCGCGTCGGCCGCGCCGTGCGCGCCGGCACGCTCTGGGTCAACTGCTTCCTGGTCCGCGACCTGACCGCGCCCTTCGGCGGGGCCGGCATCAGCGGCATCGGCCGCGAGGGCGGCGACTACGCGCTCGACTTCTACTCCGACCTCAAGACGCTGCAGATCCTCGACGGCACCGTCAGCTGACCGACGAAACTGGCCCGTTCGGTCAGTAGGTCAGGGACAGCGCGATACGGCGGTTGAGGGCCCGTCCGGCTGCCGTGTCGTTCGTGGCGCGGGGATTGCTCTCGCCCTGGCTGGCGATGACGACCGTCGTGACGCGCAGGCCGTCGGCGACGAGCGCATCGCAGACGGTTTGGGCGCGCATGCGCCCGAGCCAGAGGTTGTCCTCGGGCAGGCCGGTGCTGTCGGTGTACCCCGTGCAGGTGAGGCGCTTCACCGGCGTGGTGCCCAGCGACTGGCGCACGCGACCGATGAAGGCGAGTCCAGCCGCATCCGGGTGCCAGCTGTCACTCGCGAAGATGCCGTCGGATGGGATGATCACGCTCGTGCGCGGACGGATCGTCGAGGTCGCCGTCGACGAGGCCACCGCCCCCGTGGTGTCCGTCGCCCGCAGCGCGACCTCGATCGGCAGTTCGGGCAGGTCCCGGAGCGCCTGCCGGCCGACCGCGTTGAGCCGGACGACGACCGCGATGGCACGGGTGCCCGCACTCGTGGCGGTGGCCGTGCCGATCAGGACCTGGTGCGCCGAGCGGCCGTGCAGGCGCTGGGCGGCATGGATCGATGCGCGGCTGGCGAAGACGCTGACGACGCAGGCCGTCAGCCGCGTGGCGCTCGCCGCGGCCTCGCAGCGAAAGGAAATCGTGGTGCCCGTGCCGCTAGGCGTGGCGCGGATGGTGGTGGGCACGGTGACGTCAAGCGGGAACGTCTCGTCGACATAGGACGTGCCGGCCGCGCCCGTGGCGCCCTTCGCCCCAGCGGCGCCCGTGGCCCCCGTTGCGCCGGGCTCCGCCCACCCGATGTAGGCCGACAGGATGCCGTCGTTCGCATTGCCGTAGATCTGCGCGTTGATGTAGGCCTCGATGCGGCCCGTGCCGACCGGGTCCAGACCGAGCGCGTTGCCGGTGACCGTCGAGCCGTTGAGGATCACCAGACCGCCGGAGCCGGCGTGCACGCCGACGGCGCCGCCGCTGATGACGCCGTTGCGGACCATCACGGTTGCCGTATGGCCTGCGGCGGGGTCGACCGCCAGCCCGGTCCCACAGCCGTTGCGCAGCGCGACGCCGTTGAGGGTGACGAGGGGGTTCGATGCCGTCGGCGCCACTGCGATGTCGGCGACTGCCTGTCCGGCGATGGTGACGTGCTCGATGGAGACGGTGCGGGCATTGCGGACGACGATGCCCGTCGCCCCGGCCTGCGCGCACGTTCGCGGCGTCGCGCCGTTGATGGTCAGCGACCGCAGGACCACGTCGTCTCCGGCCCCCGCATCGACGGTGATGCCGTCGACGACGCCGTTGTCGATGCCGCCGACCTGCGGCGAGAGGTCGATGGTGACCGCCTTGTCAACCACGGCCGTGCCGTAGCTGCCCTGATCGAGCGCATCGACCTCGCCCCCGGCCGGCGTCACCGCGAGCGCCCTGTCCAGCGTGAGGCACGGCGCAGTGCGCGTGCACGGGTTGGAATCGTCGCCCACGCCCGACACCCAGGTGCGGGCGTCGGCCGGCTCGTCATCGGCGCGAGCGGACCCCGCCACGGCAGCGACGGCCAGCAGGCAGCAGGCCATGGCGGCGAAGCGGATCACCGCAGAGCGGCAGCGGCGCACGGTCGGCTACCGCAGGACCAGATCGGAGCTGGTGGTGGCCACGCGCCCATCGGGGCCGGCCACCTTGAGTACCAGGCGGTACGTCCCCGGCTTGGCAGCCTTGCCCTGCACCCTGCCGTTCCAGCGCAGCGCGTTGTGGCCGATCTTCGCCCGGCCGGTGATGGTCGCGATGGTGGTCTTGCCGCTGCGGACCGTGAGCGTGCTCCTGCCGGCGGCCGTCGAGACGTAGGCGAAGCGGACGCGGGCTCCGGCACGGGCCTTGAGAGCGGGATTGACGGACTCGACGACGATGCGCGCCGTCGAGGTGCCCGAGGTTCCGGTCGCCCCGGTGGCGCCAGTGGTGCCGGCGGTGCCACCCGCCCCGATGGCACCGGTCGGGCCCTGCGGATCAGGCTGCCCGATGATCGACGTCGGGGTGCCGTCGCTCCAGTTGCCCACGACCTGCGAGTTGGTGTACGCGTTGATCACACCGTGGTCGGCGACGTTGTCGAGGTCGGTCGTGACCAGTCCCAAGCAGTTGCCGAAGACCGTCGAGTTGACGAGCCACGCGGTGCCACCAAGCCCGACCTGCAGGCCCGTCGTGCCCGTAGAGGTCGCCGGCGTGCCCACCGGGGTCGTGAAGTAGCCGAGGATGGTGCTGTTGCGCACCGTGACAGTCGCCGTGAACGTCGCCGCGGGATCGACGAGGATGCCGATGCCATTCAGCACGCCGACGCGAATATCGACGTTGTCGACGACGACGCTGGTGTTGGCAGCCGTGGGTGTCACGCTGATGCTCGCTGCCTTGTTCGACGGCGTCGTCGAGCCGAATCCGGAGAACGAGCTGTTCTCGATGCGGACGGTACGGGCAGACAGGATGCGCACGCCGCTGAGCTGAGGGGTGCTCGGTGGCACCGCGACGAAGTTGATGCCGCGCAGGATGACGTCGGCGTCAGCGCCCGCATTGACGCTGATGCCGTTGGTCCCGGTGACGAGGACGCCGCCGAGCTGCGGGGAGAGATCGATCGTGATCGACTTGGTGATTGTGACGGCGCCGAAGCCGCCGCTGTCGATCGCGTTGATCTCGCCGCCGGCTGCGGTCTTGCTGATCGCACCCGCGAGCGTCTTGCAGGGCGCGGTGCGCGAGCACGGATTGACGTCGTCGCCGACGCCGGAGATCCACGTGCGGGTCGCCTGCGCGTTGGCCGCCGCCGGGGCGAGCAGGGCGCCGATCGCGAGCGCGGTCAGCAGGAGGAGCCGAAGGCCGACACGGCGCTCGGGGGATCGACGGTGCATTCCGGGCAACTCCTGGCGACGGGGACGCGGCGCGAGAAATTCTAGCGCAATCCATCCGACCGTTCGCACCCTGATCCCACCCGCCGCAAGAGCCCTGAACGCAACGCCTGTCAGGCCGCGATGCGCGCGCGGCGCACTGCCGGAACCCGTCGCTAGTCCGGGACGGGCGACGACAGGATGTGCTCGCGCGTGAGGCGCTCGGCCACCTCGGCATCGCCGCTCTCGATCGCCCGGAGGATGGCCTCGTGCGCATCGGCATAGCCGACCGCCACGGCGCCATCGCGGGTCTGGGAGTCGTAGATCGTGGTGCCGACGCTCTGCACCCAGAGCGACTCGGCGAAGCGGTCGAGGTGCGGATTGCCCGCCGAGTGCACCAGCGCGAGGTGGAAGGCGCGGTTGGCCGCGAAGCCGTGGTCGCCACCGCCTGCCCGCTGGTCGGCGATCGCGGCGCGCATGGCCTGCAACGCGGCGGCGTCGCGGGCGGTGGCCCCAAGGCGCGCGGCGGCGGGCTCCAGCGCCAGCCGGGCCTCCCAGAAGCGCACCTGCGACTCTCGACTGAGCGCCGTGACGATGGCACCGCGATTGGGCTCGAGCTCGATCAGGCCGTCGGCGGCGAGCAGGCGCATGGCCTCGCGCAGCGGCGTACGGGAGATGCCGAGCTCGTCGGCGAGGACCTCCTGGCGCAGGCGCGTACCGGGCGGCAGCTCGCCGGTGCGGATCCGCTCGCGCAGGATGTCGCAGGTCTGCTCGACCATGCTGGGCACGACGACGCGGGACTTCGGCATGGGCAGAGGCTACCGCGCGCCGCTACGGCTGCAGGCGCGAGCGCTCCCAGCGCGCACCGTCGCGCTCGTAGCGCAGCCGATCGTGCATGCGACCGGTGCGGCCCTGCCAGAACTCCATCGCGTCGGGGACGATGCGATAGCCGCCCCACCAGGGCGGCACGGGGATGTCCTCGCCGGGATGGGCGGCGTCGGCCTCGGCGAACTGGCGCTCCAAGGCGGCGCGGTCGGCGATCGGCTCGCTCTGCTGCGAGGCCCAGGCGCCGATCCGGCTCTCGCGCGGTCGCGTGGCGAAGTAGGCGGCCGTGTCCTCGTCGGAGGTGAACGTGACGTCGCCCTCGATCCGCACCTGGCGCTCGAGCGGCTCCCACCAGAAGACGAGCGCCGCGCGCGGCGTGGCGGCCAGATCGCGGCCCTTGCGCCCATGGCGATTGGTGTAGAAGACGAAGGCGCCGTCGTCGGCGAGCTCCTTCAGCAGCACCAAGCGCGCGACCGGGTTGCCGGCATCGTCCACGGTGGCCAGCGTCATCGCGTTGGGCTCGAGGATCGCGCCCGAGCCGCGGGCGGTGCCGATCCATGCCAGGAACAGCTCGAGGGGATTCTCGCCGGCAACCTTCTCGACCAGCTCGCCATTGCGGTACGTAACTCGCATCTCATGAAAGGCCATCGCCGTCTCCTTCTGCGCGGGAACGCTCTTCCACCAAGTTTATGACCCGCAGGGCCGATTCTTCGACCGCGAGGTTCGAAACGTCGATCACCGGACAGCCGAGCTTGCGGAACACGCTCGTGCAATCGTCGAGCTCCTCGAGGATCTTGGCGAGGTCGGCGTAGTTGTTGCGGGCCCGGCCGCCCATGGCGCGCAGGCGGCGTCCGCGGATGCGCTGGAGGCGCTCGGGGTCGATCGTCAGGCCGACGATCTTGGAGCGATCAATGCGGAAGAGCTGCGCGGGCGGCTCGACGCCGGGCACCAAGGGCGTGTTGGCCGTCTTGTAGCCGAGGTAGCCGAGGTACATCGAGAGCGGCGTCTTGCCCGTGCGCGACACGCCCACGACGACGATATCGGCCTCCTCCAGCCCCTCGCCCGACAGCCCATCGTCGTGCTTGACGGCGAACTCCATCGCGGCGACGCGCTTGAAGTAGTCGATCTCGAGCGCGACCGGACGCCCCGGCACGAGCTCGGCCTCGTCGCCGGAGGCATGCTGCAGCGCCTCGAGCGGCGCGCCCAGCAGATCGCACGACGGCAGGCCGTGGCGCTCGCAGAGCTCCGTCGCCTGCCGGCGCAGATCGCGATCGATCAGCGTGAAGAAGACGGCCACGCGCGCCTGACCGCTGAGCTTGGCGAAGACGGTCGCGAGCCCGGTGCCGGTGGTCACGCGCGGATGCCGGACGATGCTGACCGGCGACGTCGAGAACTGGGCCTGCACGGCACGGGCCACGCGCGACGCGGTGTCGCCCGTGGAGTCCGAGATGATGTGGATCTCGACGGTGGTGTCGCTCATCGCTGCAGCTGGGTCAGGTCGCCGACCGGCGCGAACGCCGCCAGCGCCTCGCGCAGCAGGCGCACGCGGTTGGCCCGCACCTGCGGATCCTCGGCGAGCACCATCACGTCGTCGAACAGCGCATCCACGGCGGGTGCCAGCTCGGCGGCGACGCGCAGCGCGGCGGCGGGGTCCTGCTCGGCGACGACGCGCGGGGCGGTCGCGGCGATGGCGTCGGCGAGCGCCAGCTCGGCCGGCTCCTGCAGCAGCGCACGGTCAAGCGCCTCGGCCGCCTGCTCCTTCGCGGCGATGCGGCTGCAGCGCGTGACGGCGGCGTGCACGGCGGCCAGCTCCGGCGCGTCGGCCGCTGCGTGCAGGGCATGGGCGATCGCAGCATGGCGCGCCGGATCGACGCTGCCCGCGCCGCGAGCCGCGCGCTGGACGTCGACGGGCACCCCGGCGTCGCCGAGGGACTGGTCCACGCGATCGAGGATGAAGGGCACGACGATCTCCTGCGTGGCATCGAGATCGAGCTCGAGGTCGGCGCTCTGCCCGACCAGCAGCGCATGCGCCTGTGCGACGAGGCGCGCCAGATCGAGCGGCAGGCCGTAGCGCGCCTGAATCTCGACGATGCCGGCTGCGGCACGACGGAGGGCGTAGGGATCGCGCGAGCCGGTCGGGCGCTCGCCGATGGCGACGACGCCGACCAGCTGATCGAAGCGGTCGGCCAGGGCCACGAGCGCACCCGGAACGGTCTCCGGGACGGGACGCCCGGCGCCGTCGGGCTGGTACTGCTCGCGGATCGCGATCGCGACGGCCTCGGGCTTGCCGGCGGCACGGGCGTACTCCATGCCCGTCTCGCCCTGCAGCTCGGCGAACTCGCCCACCATCGTGGAGGCGAGGTCGGCCTTGGCCAGCCGGGCCGCCTCGACCGCGTGGGCCCGGACGTCGCCGCCGATGCCGGCAGCGTCGGCCACGATCTCGACGAGGCCCATCATGCGCGCGGTGCGATCGGCCAGCGTGCCGAGGCGCTGGTGGAAGGTGATGCGGTCGAGCTCCTCAGCCATCGCCTCGATGCCGCGGGCGCGGTCCTTCTCGAGCGAGAAGACGGCGTCGTCGAGCCGGCCGGCGAGCACACGCTCGTTGCCGGCGCGCACCGTGGCATCGGCGTCGGGGTGCGAGTTGACGACCGTCAGGAAGGCGGGCCGCAGCGTGCCAGTGGCGCCACGGAGCGGGAAGTAGCGCTGATGCGACTGCATCGCGGTGATCAGCACGCGCTCGGGCAGGGCGAGGTGCCGCTCGCCAATGGCGCCGTCGATCACGCGCGGCCACTCGACCAGGTAGACGACCTCGTTGAGGACCTTGCCCGGATCCTCCCACTGGGCGTCGTGCGACTTCGCCTGCGTCGAGAGCAGCGCCTCGATCACCTCGCGGCGATCCGACGTGCGCGCGCCGACGCCCGCACCGCCGAGGTCGACGGCGTAGTCATCGGCGCTGACGACGTCGAAGGCGGGCTTCAGCAGGCGGTGGCCGCGGGTGCTGCGGCCGCTCTGAACGCCCTGCACCTCGGCCGGCAGCACGGTGCTGCCGTGCATCACGATGAGCGTCCGGATCGGACGGGCGAAGCGCAGCGTGCCGGTCCCCCAACGCATGTTCTTCGGCATCTGCAGGCCCTCGATCAGGCCATCGACCAGGGCCTGGGCATGTGCGGCGAGCGGCTCGGCCGGGGACGTCACGGTCGCGGTCAGCAGACCGTCACGGAGCTCGAGCTGGTCGGGCGTCATCCCGTGCTTGCGGGCGAAGCCCTCGGCCGCCTTGGTCCAGGCGCCGCTCTCGTCCCGGGCCGCCTTCTCGGGCGGGCCGTTGTGCGTGAACGTCTCGGCGGGTGCCTCGGCGGGCACGCCCTCGGCGACGACGGCGATGCGCCGCGGCGTCACGAAGACCTCGACCGAGGTCGGGGCCAGGCGTCGATCGCTCAGCAGCTTCTGCAGCGCATTGCCGGCCTCGCGCTCGGCGACGCGGCAGGCGTTGGCGGGCAGCTCCTCGCAGCCGAGCTCGATCAGCAGCGAGGCGGTCATGCGATCTCCAGGCCGAGGTAGGCGTGCGAGACGGCGCGGGCCAGCGCTCGGACGCGGCCGATGTAGGCGACGCGCTCCGTCACGGAGATCGCACCGCGCGCGTCGAGCAGGTTGAAGGCGTGCGAGCACTTGAGGACCTGGTCGTAGGCCGGCACCGGCAGCGCCGCCGCGAGGCAGCGGCCGCACTCGGCCTCGTGATGGTCGAAGGCGCGCACCAGGCCCGCCACGTCGGCGACCTCGAAGTTGTAGGCGCTCCACTCGCGCTCGCCGCGGGCGTGCACGTCGGCGTAGGTGATGCCGGGCGCCCACTGCAGATCCCAGCAGGAATCGACGCCCTGCAGGTACATGGCGATGCGCTCGAGGCCGTACGTCAGCTCCACGGAGATGGGATCGCAGTCGATGCCGCCGGCCTGCTGGAAGTACGTGAACTGCGTGACCTCCATGCCGTCGAGCCAGACCTCCCAGCCCGTCCCCCACGCGCCCAGCGTCGGCGCCTCCCAGTTGTCCTCGACGAAGCGGATGTCGTGCGCCAGGGCCTCGACGCCGATCGCGGCCAGCGAGCGCAGGTAGGCCTCCTGCACGTCGTCGGGCGAGGGCTTGATCAGCACCTGGAACTGGTAGTAGTGCTGGAGCCGGTACGGGTTCTCCGCGTAGCGGCCGTCGGTCGGGCGAATGCTCGGCTCGACGTACGCCGTGGACCACGGCTCGGGACCGAGGCAGCGCAGGATCGTGGCCGGATTCATCGTGCCCGCGCCCACCTCCGTGTGGTACGGCTGCACGATCGCGCAGCCCTCCGCGGCCCAGAAGGCCTGCAGGCGCAGGATCAGATCCTGAAACGTCTTCGGTGCGGGTTCGGTCGGCACGACAGGAAGGCTACCCATTCCCGTACCGCGGACGCTCCGCCGGAAGCCGGGATACCCTGAGTCGATGCGGATCCGCACCCCGATCGCCCTGCTCGTCGCCCTCACCGCGGCAGCTGCGCTGGCTCCAGCCGCCGGGGCGCTATCGCTATCGACGATCTCGACCGGGATCAAGGGCCCCACGGTGATCGCCTTCCGACCGGGCAACCTCAATCCCGTCATCGCCCAGCGCAACGGGCTGATCGTCTCCGTCGTCAAGGGCAAGGTGCGCAAGCTCGCCGACCTGACCGACCGCGTCGGCCAGCAGGGTGGCGAGCGGGGCCTGCTCGGCCTGGCCTACAGCCCCGCCTACAAGGACAACGGCTTCGTCTTCGTCGCGTACACGGACGCGGCGGGCGACACGCAGGTGGTGCGCTTCCGCAAGGGCCGCTACGACCACTTCCTGAAGGGCTCCGCGACCACGCTCCTGTCGGTGCGCCAGCCCTACGCCAACCACAACGGCGGCCAGCTCGCCTTCGGCCCCGACGGCTTCCTCTACATCGGCATGGGCGACGGTGGCGCGGGCGGCGACCCCGGCAATCGTGCGCAGAACGCCGAGACGCTGCTCGGCAAGGTGCTGCGCATCGACGTCAACGCCGGCGCGCCCTATGCGGTGCCCTCGTCGAATCCCTTCGCAGATGGCACCGCCGGCAACGCGACCGTCTGGGCGATGGGTCTGCGCAATCCGCACTTCTCGTTCGACCAGCGCACCGGGAGCCTCTGGCTCGTGGACTCCAGCCAGGGCGACAACCAGGAGGTCGATTGGGTCGCCAACCCCGCCCCGCCGCTGCCGAACTTCGGCTGGAGCGCGTTCGACGGCACCTCGAAGTACAAGCCGCAGCCGACCCCCGGCACGCTCGTGCCGCCGGTCACCACCTACGGCAAGGCTTACGGGTGCGCGCCCATCGCCGGCGCGCTCTACCGCGGCAAGACCGTGCGCAAGCTGCGCAACCTCTACGTCTTCGGCGACGCCTGCAGCGGGCGCATCTTCTCGATCCTCCGCAAGGAGCCGAAGCTCGTCGATACGGGGCTGAAGGTCCCGACGCTGGCGGCGATCGGCCAGGACGGCGTCGGCGAGCTCTGGCTGATCGGCCAGAAGGGCCGGCTCTCGACGATCATCCCGTAGCGGTCAGCCCCAGCAGGGCCAGACGCACGCCGCCATGCTCCTCCGCCATCGCGCGGCACACGCGCACGATCGCGGCGCGCTGCGCAGGCGGCAGCTCGAGCAGCGCCCCGAGCGGCTCGCCGATCAGCCGACCTACCGCGTCGGCCGAGGTCTGATCCAGCGGGATCCCGCTGCCGCAGGCGCTGCAGTACGCGCAGCCGGCCGCCGCGTCGAAGACCTCGACCGTTCCGCCGCACCCGACGCAGGCGGCGACCTCGGGTCGCCAGCCCGCCAGCGCCAGCAGCTTGAGGACGAAGGCGAGCGTCAGCACGTCGGCACCGACGCGAACGTCATCGCCGAGCGGCTCCGTCATCGCGACGAGGTAGCGCGCCAGGCCGTCGAACAGCCGACGATCGGCCTCGGGCTCGGGGAACAGCCGCACGACCGCCTCGATGCCGGCGGTCGCGGCCAGCACGCGGATCGGATCGCGCCGCAGGTCGTCGCCCGTCCACTGCACGTGCGCGCCGGTGATCGTCGAGAGGTCGCTCTTGCCCGGCTGGATCATCGCCTCGATGCGCGTCATCGGCTCGAGCCGTGCGCCCATCTTGGCCGTCGTCTTGCGCGCGCCCTTGGCGATCACGTTGACGCGCCCAGCGGGCGTCAGCAGGTGCACCACGCGGTCAGCCTCGCCCGTGCGGAAGCTGCGCAGCACGATCGCCTCGGCCGCGTAGGCGGTCGCCACCGCGCGGGTCAGTCCTGGACGAGCGGGAGCAGCTCGCCGGCGCGGTCCAGCGCTGCGAGGTCGTCGTACCCGCCGACGGGATTGCCGTCGATGATGATCTGCGGGATCGTCATGCGCCCCGTCATCTCCACGAGCTTCTCGCGGAAGCCGGGGACGCGATCGACGTTGACCTCCTCGTACTCGATCCCGCGGGAGTCGAGCAGCGCCTTCGCGCGCAGGCAGAAGGGGCACCAATCAGCGGAATAGAACTCGACCTTTTTCACATCTGCTCCAACGTGGATAGGGGGCGCCGCATTCCCCGGCTTTGGCGCGGCTTGGGCTGGCAGACCGGGCACAGGTGCGTGCCCCGCCCGGCGCAGCGGGTCTTGATGATCTCCGTGCCGCACGCCAGGCACGGCTCGCCGTCGCGCCCGTAGACGCGGAAGCGCTCCTGCATCGAGCCGTAGCCGCCGTCGGGCGAGCGGAAGTCACGGATCGACGAGCCCTGCGAGCGGATGCCCTCCTCGAGCGCCTCCCGAACCGCTGCGGCCAATCGGTCGCACTGCGGGCGCGTCAGCCGGCCGGCGGGCCGCGCCGGATGGATGCAGGCGGCGTTGAGCGCCTCGTCGGCGTAGATGTTGCCGATGCCCGCGACGAGGCGCTGGTCGAGCAGGAGCGCCTTGACGGGCGCCTGCCGGCCCCGGAAGGCGGCCTGCAGCACCGCGCCGTCGAAGTCGGCGTCGATCGGCTCGGGCCCGAGCCGCGCGGCGAGGTATGCGGCGGCATCGGCGTCGGCGAGCAGATCCCAGGTCCCAAAGCGGCGCGCATCGGCGTAGACGACCGCGGTGCCGTCGGCGAGCGTGATCACCGCGCGGGTGTGCGGCGGCTCGTCCCCGGTCGGCACGAGCCAGTTGCCGGTCATGCGCAGGTGCGAGATCAGCGTCTCGTCGGCGTCGAGACGCAGGAGCAGGTACTTGCCGCGCCGATCGAGCGTGCGGATCGTCCGGCCGGCCAGGCGCCCTTCGACGCGCCGCGGATCGTCGCGACCGACCAGCCGGGCGTCGCGCACCTCGACCCCGCGGATCGTCCGCCCCTCGACGTGCGGCAGCAGCCGACGGCGGACGGTCTCGACCTCGGGCAGCTCGGGCATGACCCCCAGCCTAGCCGGGAGCCTCTACGGGCCGGGCTTGGCGACGGCGATCGCCGCGCGGATCTCGGGCACGAGGTCCGCGATCCCGTACTCGGCGGCGACGGCATCGAGGTCGAACTGATCCTGATCCAGCACTTCGATGCCGATCACGTTGCGATCGGCATCGAGATCCACGGCAACCGCGTGATCGCCGATCACGTCCATGTGATCCCAGGTTCGCTCCGAGACGTTGATCATCAGGATTCCCCCTTCGGGGACCGTGTACGCGCTGATCGTCATGGTTCGATCGTACTTCATAGGCGCCGTTTTCTCCTGCCTCGCGGTGCGGGTGAGACCATCACGGTGATCACGACCTGCACGTCGTCGTCCCAGTGCCAGACGACCACGACGAGGAGCGCTCCCAACCGCCGGAAGCAGCGGTAGCGCTCGTTCCATGAGCCGGGATTCTGCGTGTCGATCCGTTCCGGCTCCTGCAGCACGGGGGTGACCGCCTCGACCGGAAGACCGCGCTCGCGAAGGCGCTGCAGCGCATGATCGGCGAGCTGGCGTTCCATGCGGCAATCGTGCCCGCCTCCGCGTCGCGCCGGGCGCACGCTCCCGACCGGCTCTGAAGAGCACCTGCGCGGAGAGCGCGCCTATGCGGCCCGAGCACGCGGGTGCGCGGACAGGAACGTCTCGCGCAGATGCGTGCCCGCGACGTGCGTGTAGATCGCCGTCGTCGCGATGCGCTGGTGCCCGAGCAGCTCCTGGACCGTCCGCAGGTCGCACCCGCCCTCGACGAGGTGCGTGGCGAAGGCGTGGCGGAGCGCGTGCGGCCCCACCCAGTCCGGCAGCTGGAGCGGCTCGGCGTGGCGGCGGACGATCAGGAAGACGCCGCGGCGCGTCAGGCGACCGCCACGGCTGTTGATGAGCAGCGCATCGGGATCCTGCCGCGTGCCGAGGTGCGTGCGGCCGCGGGCGAGGTAGCGCTCGACGGCGCGGACGGCCTGCCCGCCGCACGGCACGACGCGCTCGCGCCCGCCCTTGCCGAGCACGCGCACCAGCCCGAGCTCGGCGTCGAGATCGCCGGGACGCAGGCCGCAGAGCTCCGACACGCGCAGGCCCGCGCCGTATAGAAGCTCGAGCACCGCGCGATCGCGCAGGCCCAACGGCGTGGCGTCGGGGTGCTCGACGAGCAGGATCGCCTGCTCCGACGAGAGGGCGTGCGGCGGTGCCTGCGGCGCCTTGGGCAGCGGCACGTCGCGGACGCCCGCGGTGCGCGCGCCCTCGCGCGTGCGGTGGCGCAGCAGCGAGCGGGCGGCGGCGAGGCGGCGGCGCACCGTGGCGGGCGCGAGTCCCCGCTCCCGCAGCTCGAGCGCGAACGGCTCGAGATCCTGTCCCGTGACGGCGTCCAGATCGAGCCCCCCGGCCGTCAGAAAGGCCTGGAGGTCGGCGAGGTCGGTGCGGTACGCCGTGATGGTGTGCGGCGAGGCGTCGCGCTCGAGCTGCAGCGACGTGAGGAAGTCCGTGATCCGGGGATCCTGCATAACGGGGAAGTTCGCTCCCCCGCCCCGCGGGGGGGAGACCCTGAAGCGAACCTGATCGCCCTAGATCGTCGGGTCGACGCCGTCGATGAGATCGCTGAGGTGCACGTAGGGCATGCCGTGGCTCTCGGCAACCGGCTTGTTCGTGATGTTGCCGGCCATGACGTTGACGCCGCGGGCCAGCGGCTTGGAGAAGCGCATCGCGTCCTCGAGTCCCCTGTCCGCGAGCAACTCGGCGTACGGCAGCGTCACGTTGGTGAGCCCGCGCGTGGACGTGATCGGCACCGCGCCCGGCATGTTCGCCACGCAGTAGTGCACGACGCCGTCGACGACGTAGGTCGGGTCCGAGTGGGTGGTCGGCTTCGAGGTCTCGAAGCAGCCGCCCTGGTCGATCGCGACGTCGACGAGGACGGAGCCCTCCTTCATGCCGCTGAGCATGTCCTTCGTGACGAGACGGGGGGCGCGGGCGCCCGCGACGAGGACGGCGCCGATCACCATGTCGGCGTTCGCAATCGCCTCCTCGACCATCAGCTGATTGGAGATCTCCAGCGTGATGCGGCCGTCCATCATGTTCTCGAGCTCGCGCATGCGATCGACGGAGCGCTCCAGCACCCACACGTCGGCCTGCATGCCGACGGCGATCAGCGCCGCGTTGTAGCCGACGATGCCGCCACCGAGGACGACGACCTTCGCCGGCGCAACGCCCGGCAGGCCGGCGAGCAGGATGCCGCGGCCGCCCTTGGGCTTCTCGAGGCAGTGCGCGCCCATCTGCGGTGCCAGACGGCCGGCGACCTCGCTCATCGGGGCCAGCAGGGGCAGGCGGCGATCCTCGGTCTCGACGGTCTCGTACGCGATGCACGTGGCGCCCGTGGCGATCAGCGCCTTCGTCAGCGCCTCGTCCGGGGCGAGGTGCAGGTAGGTGAAGAGGATCTGGCCGGCGCGGATGCGCGCGTACTCGGGCTCCAGCGGCTCCTTGACCTTCATGATCATGTCGCAGGCCGCCCAGGTGTCCTCGCAGGAGGCGATGGTGGCGCCGGCGGCGACGTAGGCCTCGTCGGAGAAGGAGCTGCCCATGCCCGCAGTCGTCTCGACGACGACGTCATGGCCGCGCCCGACGAGCTCGCGGGCTCCGGCCGGCGTCAGCGCGACGCGGTACTCGTCCTTCTTGATCTCCTTGACGACTCCAACGCGCATGCCGGTACCTCCAGGGGAATTCGAACTTCCGTGAACAGGAGGATGCTACCGCCCGGGAGCACCGGAGCGAGCGCCCCGTCCCACAGGATGGTCAGGCGACGGCGGCGCGGATCAGCTCGACGGTGATCCGCGAGAGGTCCTCGACGTGCTGGACCTTGATCCGCTCGTCGGGCGTGTGGATGGCCTCCATGCCGCTCGACAGGTTGAGACACTCCAGACCGCGCTCGTTGAACAGGTGCGCGTCGGCACCGCCACCGGTCTCGATCTCCCGCGGGGCGCAGCCGGCGGCGGTGAGCCCGGCGCGCGCGATCCGCACCACCTCGTCCGCGTCGGTGAAGGAGTATGCGGTGTACTCGCGCGTCTGCACGATCTCGACGGAGCAGCCCGTCTCGGCCGCCGCCCCGTTGGCGGCGTCGACGATCTCCTGTGCGAGCACGACGACCTGTGCGTCATCGAGGCTGCGAACCTCCATCTGCACGGTGCAGAGATCCGGAACGACGTTGCGCTGCGTACCGCCCTGGATGACGCCGACGCTGCGCGAGGCACCGGGCGCGACGCGTCCCATCGACAGGCGGGAGAGCGCGATCGCAGCGGCGTGGATCGCGTTGCGGCCCTTCTCCGGGTCCATCCCGGCGTGGGCCGCCTTGCCGCGGAACGTGAGGTCCAGCGTGATCTGGCTCGGTGCGCGCATCGTCATCGCGCCCGGATCGCCGTCCACGTCGTAGACGTAGCCGACGCGCGCCGCGAGGCAGCCCGTGTCGAACGCCTTGGCGCCGATCAGGCCGATCTCCTCCTGCACCGTGATCACGAGCTCGATGCCCGCGTGCGGGATGCCCTCGCGCACGACGCGGCGAATGCCGTCGATCATGCCGGCGACCGTCGCCTTGTTGTCGGCCCCGAGGATCGTCGGCTGGCGGTTGACGACGTACTCGCCCTCGATCGCCGGCTCGATCGGGGCCGTCATCGGCACCGTGTCGACGTGCGCGTTGAAGAAGAGCGGCGTGCCCGCCGCGGTCGCCGGAATGCGCGCGTAGAGGTTGCCCGCGTCGCCAGCGATCCTCGGCCCCGCATCGTCCTCGACCGACTCGACGCCGAACGACGCCAGCACCTCCCGAACCAGGTCGATCGCGGCGCGCTCGTGCCCCGGCGGCGTCGGCAGCCGCGCGAGCGCGAGGAACAGGTCGAGTGCGGTCTCCACGGCTAGGCCGGAGCGGTCGTACCCGTCGAGGTGCGCGTCTCGACCGGCGTGGAGTCGCGGAAGGCGATGGCCGCGCCGACGAAGTCGCGGAACAGCGGCGCGGGGCGCGTCGGGCGCGACTTGAACTCCGGGTGGAACTGGCTGGCCACGAACCACGGATGGTTCGGCAGCTCGATGATCTCCACGAGGTCCTTGTGGGCGAAGGTGCCGGAGACGATCAGGCCCGCCTGCTCCAGCTCGGGCCGCAGGAGGTTCGAGACCTCGTAGCGGTGCCGATGGCGCTCATAGATGGTGTCCTCGCCGTAGGCCGCGTGGGCCTTGGTGCCGGGCTTGAGGACGACGGCCTCGGCGCCGAGGCGCATCGTGCCGCCCATGTCCATCACGTCCTTCTGCTCGGGCAGGAGATCGACGATCGGATACGGCGTCTCGGGGTCGAACTCGGTCGAGTTGGCACCGGCCATGCCGGCCACGTCGCGGGCGAACTCGGCGACGGCGATCTGCATGCCGAGGCAGACGCCGAGGAACGGCACCTGATGCTCGCGGGCGAAGCGGGTGGCGGCGATCTTGCCCTCGATGCCGCGGCCGCCGAAGCCACCGGGGATCAGCACGCCATCGACGGAGGCGAGCTCCTCGCGGGCCTCGCCGCGCAGCACGGCCTCGGCGTCGAGCCAGACCAGCTTGAGCACGGCGCCATGGTGGATCGCCCCGTGCTTGAGCGCCTCGACCACCGAGAGGTAGGCGTCCTGCAGCTGGATGTACTTGCCGACGATCGCGATGCGCACCTCGCCCTCGAGGGCGTCGACGCGGTCGGCGAGCGCAATCCACTCCGTCATGTCGGCGGCCGGCGCGATCATGCCGAAGCCGTCCAGCACGAGGTCGTCGAAGCCCTGGTCGTGCAGGGCCAGCGCGACGCGGTAGATATTCGACGCGTCCTCGCACGAGAGGATGTTGCGCGGGTCGAGATCGGCGAACAGCGCGATCTTGTCCTTGAGGTCGCGCGTGATCGGATGCGAGGCGCGGCAGACGACGATGTCGGGCGTGATGCCGATGCGGCGCAGCTCGTTGACCGAGTGCTGCGTCGGCTTGGTCTTCAGCTCGCCGGCGGCCTCGACCATCGGCACGAGCGTGCAGTGGACGTAGCAGACGTTGTCCTTGCCGACCTGGTTGCGCAGCTGGCGAATCGACTCGAGGAACGGGAGGCTCTCGATGTCGCCGACCGTGCCGCCGATCTCGACGAGGACGACGTCGACGGCCTCGCCCTCGGAGACGCGCGTGACGCGGCGCTTGATCTCGTCGGTGATGTGCGGGATGACCTGGACGGTCGAGCCGAGGTACTCGCCCCGGCGCTCGCGGCGAATGACGCTGTCGTAGATCGCGCCGGCCGTGGCGTTCGACAGGCTCGACGTGTTCTCGTCGATGAAGCGCTCGTAGTGGCCGAGGTCGAGATCGGTCTCCGACCCGTCCTCGGTGACGAACACCTCGCCGTGCTGGAACGGGCTCATCGTGCCGGGATCGACGTTGATGTACGGGTCGAGCTTGATCACGGCCACGCGCAGGCCGCGGCTCTTGAGGATGCGTCCGAGGGAGGCGGCGGTGATGCCCTTGCCGAGGGAGGAGACGACACCACCGGTGATGAACACGTACCGGGTCTTAGTCTCCGCCATCTGAATCCTCCGTGAACTGACAGTGAGGACACTAGACGGGGTGTCGGATGCCGTGCCGCGGGCCCCTCACGGAACGAGGGCGAGCACGCGCGCCGGGAACCCCGAGGCGCCGACCACGAGCGGCACGCCCACGACCAGCATCGCGCCCACCGCCGGGATCAGATCGAGGCCGACGAGGCCCTCGAGATGCCAGAGCCCGGCGGGCAGCGTGCGGTGGTGCACGGGGTACTCCTCATCGCAGCCGCGATCGACCGAGAGCGTGTCGATGCCGATGCCGACGAGCTCGCGCTCGACGGCCAGATCGGCGGCGTCCGCGCCGAAGCCCGGGAAGCGCAGGTTGCCCACGTAGCGGGCCGGATCGTCGAGGTGCATGTCCCAGCCGGTCAGTGCCAGCAGCACCTCGCCGGGAACGAGCTCGCCGTGCTTGCGCTCCATCGCGCGGATGTCGTCGGCCGTGACGGCGTAGTCGGGGTCCTCCGAGGCCTGTCCGGAGACATCGACGATGCGGACCGCGGCCACGAGCCGCCCTGCGGCGATCTCGTCGACGGTCGCGCCGCCGGCGACGAAGTGCGCGGGGGCGTCGAAGTGCGTGCCGGTGTGCTCGTGCAGGTCGAGGCGGCGCGCGTAGAACCCGTCGCGCTCGACCGCGGCCAGCTCGACCACCGCCAGCGCGTCATCCCCGGGCCACGGCGTCGTGGCGGGCGAGAGCGGCTGGGTGAGGTCGACGACGCGCATCAGGAGCGGGCCCGCAGCCTGCGCGCCAGCTCCAGCGCCTCGGCCGCCGAGGCGTCGCCGCCCAGCATGCGCGCCAGCTCCGCGTCGACGCCCGCGTCGTCGAGCAATTCGATCGTCGTCTCCGTCGGGTCGCCTGCCACCTTCAGCACACGGTAGTGGCGATCGGCGAGCGCTGCGATCTGTGCGAGGTGGGTGATCACGATCACCTGCGTGGAGCCGGCGAGCTCGAGGAGCTTCTGCCCCACCGCCACTGCCGTCGCCCCGCCGACGCCCGCGTCGACCTCGTCGAACACGAGCGTGGGCACGGCATCGCGATCGTGGGCGGCGACACGGAGCGCCAGCGCGACGCGCGAGAGCTCCCCACCCGATGCCGCGTCGGCGATCGGCGCGGGCTTGAGGCCCGGGTTCGGCGCCAGCAGGACGCGCACCTCGTCGGCACCTGCGGCGCCCAGCTCGCGCTCGGCCAGCTCGATCACAACCGTGGCGTCGGCCATGCCGAGGTCGGCCAGATGGCCCTGGACGGCAGCGGCGAGCTTCGGCCCGAGCGTGGCGCGGGCCTTCGTCAGCGCTGCTGCCGCGGTCGCCGCGGCAGCCTGTGCCGCCACCTCGGCCGCGCGCACCTCGTCGAGGCCGCCAGCACCGCCACGGGACACCTCGAGCAGCCGCTCGGCCTCCTCGCCCGCGGCGATCGCCGCGTCGAGCGAGCCGTGTCGACGAACGAG
>CANJXE010000007.1 GCA_947478745.1 Actinomycetota bacterium | reverse complement strand
TCGGTGCGATCAGCGCGCCGGCCCGGCCTGCGCCCGTGGCGGTCGTCACGATCGATCCGGTCGCGGCGACCGCGGCGCTGCAGCCGGTCACGGTCGCATCCAGCGCCCCGGCCTGCGCTCTGTCTGCCGCCGCGTTGCGGTAGTCGCCAACGTCGAACGCCGCCTCACTGCAGGCGCGTCGAACCACCTCGAGGTACGGGCCGAGGTCCTCGGTCAACGCGACGGTGCAGGCTGAGGCCTGAGCGAGGATCGCCACGATCACGGCCCCCAGCTCGGCCGCGGATGATCGGTGCACCACGGTCGAGACCAGCTCGGACTCCGCCACCAGGCGCTCCAGCAGAGCCTCGCCGTGCCGCAGCTCGGTCGGGGCATCCGGCGCCCGCGAGCGATCGGGCAGCCCGGGATCGCTGCCGCGCGGCGTCGAACGAACAGCGGCGAGGAACGACGCGCGATCCGTCATGTCCGCCGCCGCTGCACGAGGAGATCGCGTCCTTCCGTCCAGCGCCGCAGGCCGGGCAGCCGGGCGCTGACCGCTCCGTCGTGCCCCACCAGGCCGAGGACCGTTCGGTTGACCGCCATGCTCGCGCGGTACAGGACCGGGCGGCTCCAGACCGCGCCCCAGAGGGCGAAGGCGAGTCGCTCGGCACGCGGCACGTGGCCCGTGTCGGCGCGCTGGCGCCGCAGGTCGAGCAGGAGGTCGTGCAGCGGGATCCGCACCGGGCAGATGTCGTCGCAGGCGCCGCACAGCGTCGTTGCCTGTGCCACCTCGCCGCCCTCCTCCTGCCCCCGGAACAGCGGCGTCAGGACGGCCCCGATCGGACCGCCGTAGACCCACCCGTAGGCGTGCCCGCCGACCTGCCGGTAGACGGGGCAGACGTTCTGGCACGCGCCACAGCGGATGCAGTGGAGGGCCTCCTCGAACGGACCGCCGAGGAGCGCGCTGCGACCGGCGTCGAGCAGCACGACGTGCGTGCGCTCCGGACCGTCAGGTTCTGCGTCGCGCCGCGGCCCGCCGGTGATCGTCACGTACGTGGTGATCTGCTGGCCCGTGCCGTGCCCCGTCAAGAGCGGCAGCAGCACGGCGAGGTCACCTCGCCGCGGGATCACCTTCTCGATCCCGACGAGGGCGATATGCACGCGCGGCGCGGAGGTCGTCAGCCGCCCGTTGCCCTCGTTCGTGACGAGCAGCACCTCCCCGGTCTCGGCGATCAGGAAGTTGCCACCGCTGATGCCGGCGTCGGCCGTCAGGAACGCGTGTCGGAGGCCGGCGCGGGCGAATGCCGTCAGCGCCTCGGCCTCGTTCGGCAGGTCGCGCCCGGCCATGGCGGAGAAGAGCTCGTGCACCTCGTCCTTGGTGCGGTGGAGGATCGGCGCGATCACGTGCCCCGGCCGGTCGCCCATCGCCTGCACGACGAACTCTCCGAGGTCGGTCTCGAAGACCGCCACGCCCGCACCCTCAAGCGCGGAGTTGAGCGACACCTCCTCCGAGGCCATCGACTTCGACTTGACGACGCTCTCAATGCGCTCGTCGGTGCAGATCCCCGCGATGATCCGGCGGGCCTCGGCCTCGTCGGCGGCAAAGTGGACCGTCGTGCCGTTGGCCTCCGCCCGGTCGATCCACTGCTCGAGGTAGTCGGGCAGGTTGGCGATCGCGTGCGCGCGGATCTGGCGGCCCTGATCGCGCAGGGCGTCGTGATCCACGTTGGCGAACTTCGCCTGCGTCAAGGCCACGGCGTGATCCGTGGCTCCCGCGATGGCGATGCGGGCGAACGGGCGCGCCATCGTGCGGTGGGCCCGTTCGCCGAAGGTGGTCGTGCCCAGCTCGAAGGCATCCGGCTGGTGCGCGGGCGCCGACCAGCCTTCGGGCAGGGGCGTCCCGCCGACCTCCTCGCGCACGCTCATGCCAGCGCCTCCGCGAGCACGGTCGCCAGATGCACCGCACGGACCGGGCGACCCTCGCGCGAGAGCCGGCCGCCGAGCTGCAGCAGGCAGCCGGGGTCGGCCGAGACGAGGAGATCGATGCCCGTGGCGACGGCATCGTCGAGCTTGGAGTCGGCCATGGCAACGGAGACCTCGGGATACCGGGTGCTGAAGGTCCCGCCGAAGCCGCAGCAGCGCTCGCCGCTCGAGAGCTCGACCAGCTCGATCCCGGCGATCGCGCGGAGGACATCCCGGGGCGCCGACTGGATGCGCAGCTCGCGGAGCATGTGGCAGCTGTCGTGGTAGCCGACGCGGGCGGTCAGCTGCGGGGAGAGGGCGCGGATCGCGTCGGTGTGCTCGGCCAGGAAGGACGACAGCTCGCGCACGCGCCGGGCGATGCGCATCGCAGCATCGGCCTGTGCGGTGCCGTGGAAGAGCTCGCGCCAGTGCAGGCGGACCATGCTGGTGCAGGACCCTGACGGCACGAGGATCGGCTCGTCCGTGCCGTCATCGAGCGCGCGCAGCGTTGCCCGCGCGACGCTGCGCGCCGGTCCCTCGTGGCCCGAGTTGAACGCGGGCTGCCCGCAGCAGGTGGCGCCCCGCGGGTGCCGGACGGCCACGCCGATCCGCCGCAGCACCGTCTCTGCGTCGGCGACGGTCTGCCGTGCAACCACATCGCCGAGGCAGGTCGGGAACAGGACGACGGAGCTCACACCGACATATTCGGCGATCACCCCCCGTACGTCCACGTGCTCGCCGGCCGCGGACCGGGACTGACCCGTACCAACGTCCATCCCACCTCCGCATCGGCCGTCAACCCCAGCAGCGGCAAACGCGAGGGCCCGCCCACCGAGGTGGACGGGCCCTGGCGTTCCCCCACCGAATATTCGCAAGCGGCGCCGGGGCGGATCAGTGCGTCGTGACGATCCGCGCGTCGAGCGCGGTGGCGCCCTCGGCCGTGGCCCGCAGCGGATTGATCTCGACCTCCGCGATCTCCGGATGCGCGAGCATCAGATCGCCGAGCCGTGTCGCGATCTCCGCCACCTTCATGCAGTCAACGGGCGCCTGACCACGGGCGCCGGCGAGCAGCGGGAAGGCCCGCAGCGTGCGGATCAGCGCCTCGATATGCGCAGGATCCGTCGGCGCGGGGGCCAGGATCACGTCGTCGAGCACCTCGACGAACACGCCGCCAACGCCGACCAGGATGACCGGGCCGAAGCTCGGGTCGCGCCGGGCTCCGACGACGAGGTCGACTCCGCCCGACTCGGCCATCCGCTCGACCCAGATCCCGTCCAGCTTGAGCCCCGCTGCTGCTTCCACGCGGTGCGTCATGGTGGTGAAGGTCTCCGCTGCCACCTCCGGCGTCGTGACGCCCAGCACCACGCCGCCGGCGTCGGTCTTGTGCAGCAGCTCGGCCGCGACTGCCTTCATGGCTGCGGGCGACCCCACGGCCTCCAGCGCCGCGGCGGCCTCAGCCGCCGTACGGGCCAGCTGCCCCGCCGGGAACGCGATCCCAAGCTCTGCGAGGACCTCGCGTGCCTCGGGGTAGGCGGGCACGGCGCTGAGCTGCCGTGCGGGCACCGGCCCGGGCTCCTGTGCCCGTACGACCGGCGGTCGATCGAGGCAGGTGAGCGCATCCACGGCGTTCTCGATGCGCGAGAAGACCGGCACGCCGACCTCCCGGAGCCGGCTGATCGTCCGGTTGCCGCTCGCCTCCTCCATCGACTGGATGACGACGGGCTTTCCCGTCTCATCACTGAGACGCGCGATGGCCTCGGCCACCTCGACCTCGAGATCCCCTGATTCCGGGTGATAGGCGCCGTAGCCGCCGAAGTAGCCGCTCATCAGCACCGCATCGACCTCGGGAGCGCGCACCATGGCGTCGACGAGCCCGTGGAAGTGCCACAGCACCGAGGCGTCCGCCCCGGCCAGGTCAACCGGGTTGTCGGGCGCGTTGTGCTTCAGCAGCGGCTGCAGCGCCGCACGCGTCGCCGGGGAGAACACCGCCATCTCGAGGCCGGCCTCCGTGACGGTGTCGCTGGCCACGACGCCGTGCCCGCCGCCGTCGGCGACGATGCCGATCCGGCGACGGCCGAGCGTCTTGCCCGTCCGCAGCGTCGAGACGGCATCGACGAAGGCTCCGGGCGAATCGACGACCACCGCGCCGGCATCGCGGCAGATGGCGCGCAGCACGCGCGATTCGGCCGCGAGGTTGCCGGTGTGCGATGCGGCGGCGTGCGCGCCGGCAGCGGTGCGGCCGCCCGCGAAGAGCACCACGGGCTTGATCGCAGCTGCCTCACGCACCGCATCGGCGAAGTCAGCGCCGTCCTTGGGCGACTCGACGTAGGCGCCGACGACCTTGGATGGCTCGTGATGGGCGAAGTCGCGGATCAGATCCGCGAGCGTCAGGTCGGCCTGGTTGCCGACGCTCGCGAACCGCGTCAGTCCCTGTCCGGAGCGCTCCAGCAGCAACGCGACCTCGAGGGCCAGGTTGCCGCTCTGGGTGGCGAAGGCGAGGTCCCCGGACGGGAACGTGCCGCCGTAGACGTTGAGCTGCTGGCTGTCGTCATAGAGTCCGAGGCAGTTGGGACCGAGCAGCACGGCACCCGCGGCACGCACCTCCTCGACGATCGCCTCCTGCACGGCGAGGCCATCCGCACTGGTTTCGCCGAAGCCCGACGTGATGATGACGAGCGCCTTCGCGCCAAGCGCGAGCGACTCGGTCACGGCCTGCGGCACGCCCGGAGCCGGCACGACGATGACTGCCAGATCGATCGGGGCTTCGACGGCTGCAATCGTGGTGTGCACCGGCAGGCCGTACAGCTCACCACCGCGCAGGCTCACGAAGTGCGTGTCGCGAAGGTGCTGGTGATCGCCGAACGACTTCGAGACCCAGCCACCCCACTTGAGGGTGTCGCCCGTTGCACCGACGAGCAGCACGCTGCGCGGTGCGAACATCGGGGTCAGGTCGCGACGCAGGCTCACAGGGTCTCCTCGGGGTCGACGGCCAGCGTGGCGGCGACGCCGCGCTTGACCAGCGCGTTGGCGACGATCACTCGCTGGATCTCCGAGGTGCCCTCCCAGATGCGGTCGACGCGCAACTCGCGCAGCAGCCGCTCAGCGGCGTTGCGGCGCATGTACGCGCGCCCGCCCCACGTCTGGACGCAGCGATCGGCGCAGACGTACGCGCGCTCGCTGGCGAACAGCTTGGCCATGCTGGCGCGGGCGTGGACGAGCTTCCCGGCCGCGCCGTCGTCGAACATCTGCGCGCACTGGTAGGTCAGCAGGCGAGCGGCCACGCAGTCGGCTGCAGAGTCTGCCAGCGGAAAGCTGATGCCCTGGAACTCCATGATCGGCTGCCCGAACTGCTGTCGCTGCGTCGCCCACGCGACCGCCTCGTCGAGCAGGCGCTGCATCGCGCCGACGCAGCGCGCAGCGATGTGGATGCGCTCTTCGACGAACCAGGCGTGCTGGCCCTTGTCCCCCTGCCCGATCTGGCTCGGGCCTCCGAGGACTGCGGACTCCGGCACGACGCAGTCCAGCTGGTAGGTGGGATGCCCGTCGGGGAAGACGTGGGTGAACAGCGGGTCATCGATGATCTCGACGCCCGGGCAGGGAAGGTCCACGAGGAAGAGCGTCGGCAGCAGGTTGCCACCGTCGAGGACGTTCGCCATCACGATCAGGAAGTCGGCGTGGTCACCGCTGGTGACGAACCACTTCTCGCCGCGGATCCGGAAGCCGCCGTCGACGCGCTCGGCGATCGCCTTGATGCCGCTGGCATCGGAGCCCGCGTCACGCTCGGTGACGGCGTAGGCGTCCGCCCGATCACCCAACAGCGTCGGCTTGAGGTGCGTCTCGATCTGCTCGGGCGTCCCGAGCGCGAGCACGTTGTACCCACCGCCCATCAGCCACCAGAGGCCGTTGGTGATGCGACCGAGCTCCTCGTGCACGATCACGTGCTCCATCATCGACCAGCCCTGGCCCCCGTGCTCGACTGCGTGGTTCCCGCCGATCAGGCGCAGTTCGCGTGCCAGCCGACGGATCTCCGCCTTGACCTCGCCGGGCACGACGCCACCGGCCTCCTCGGCAGCGACCTCATGCGGGATCAGCGCATCGGCGAACTGGCGGGCGCGGGCCCGGAGGTCCTGCTGCGCGGGGGTCAGGGAGAAGTCCATGGGGGTCCGATCAGTTGTCGCTGAGCACGATCAGCCCGTCGAGCGCCACGCCCGAGCCGTCGCGGATCACGAGGGGATTGACGTCGATTTCCGCGACGCGCGGATGATCGTGGGCCACGCGACCGAGGGCGACGAGCGTCGCGGCAACCGTGGCCACGTCGGCATCGTCGAGCCGGCGCTCGAGCGGCTTGACGGAGCGCACGAGGCGCTCCGCGTCGGCCTGGGAGATCGGTCCGAGCGCGGCGCGCGCGGTGTCGCCGACCGCCTCGGCCCAGGAGCCGCCGACACCCACGACCACGATCGGGCCGTAGAGCTGATCGCGCACGAGCCCGCACAGCACCTCGGCGCCACCGCGGATCTCCTCGCAGACGAGCACCGGGGCGCCGATCCGCTCGGCTGCCGCAGCAGCACGATCGGGGTCGGTGCAGCCGAGGATCACGCCGCCGTACTTCTCCTTGTGCGCGGGACCATCGACCTTGACGACGACGGTGGTGCCGATCGCGGCCGCGGCAGCGCGGGCCTCCTCCGGGTTCGCGGCGCGGATCTCGCGCGGGGCCTGCACGCCGTAGCGGGCGAGCACGGCCTTGGCGTCGGCCTCGGCCAGATGACCGGACTCGCGCTCCAGCTCGGGGCACGCCGGCGTCTCCCACGGTGCGGGTGCCTCCGGCTTGGTCGGCGTCCAGCGGGCCGCCCGCGCAATCGCGCGCATGCCCATGCCGGCGCCGATCAGGACCGGCACGCCCCCGCGCGCAGCGGCGTGGACGGCGGCATCGGAGGGATCGGAGACGGCCGTCGAGAGGACGGCGCAGAAGGCGCCACTCGCCAGAGCCGCATCAGCCATCGCGCCACAGGCATCCTCGGCGTTCTGGCGCTCATCGTTGGTGAACCGCCACGACTGGTCGATGTTGATGATCACGTTGTCGACGTCGGGATGGCTCGCGCAACGCAGCGCGAGGTCCGGCACGATCACCTCGGCGTCGGCGAAGGCCCAGTAGTCGATCGGGTTGTGCACGCCGTGGAACGGGTAGGCAGCGTCGATCTCCGCGGCGAGGTCGGCGGGCAGGGGCGTCAGCGGCATGCCGGCGGCATCGGCGACGTCGGCCACGAGCTCGGCCTCACCCCCCGAGTTGGTCAACAGGACCGTGCGCAATCCGCGCGGCCGGCGCGGCGAGCCGAGCACCTCGAGCTGCTCGAGCCAGTCGCCGTAGTCGTCGACGCGGATCGCGCCGTAGGAGCGGCAGAGTGCGTCGAAGGCCTGGTCCGAGCCGACGATCGCGCCGGTGTGTGCCATTGCGTTGCGCGCGGCGACCTCGGAGCGGCCGACCTTGATCACCACGACGGGCTTCTCGGCGTCCGCTGCGCGCGCGAGCGCCTCCCGGAAGGCCGCGGGACGCCGCACGGCCTCCAGGAAGAGCCCGATGGCACGGGTTCCCTCGTCCTGCGCGTGGAACGCGAGCCAATCGGCGGCGTCGCGGCTCGTCTCCGAGCCGATCGACACGACATTGCGGAAGCCCACCCGCGGGCCGAACGCCAGCACGGCCTCACCGATCGAACCCGAGCCGACGATGGCTGCCACGCCACCGGGACGGAAGCCGGTGCTGATCGTGCCGATCCACGGCGACGGTCGCTCCGGCACCGCGAGGCCCATGCAGTTGAAGCCCACGCAGACGGCGTCGGCGTCGATCAGCCGTGCCCGCACAGCCGCGCGGGCCGCATCGCCCTCCTCACCCGCCGCCTCGGCACCGAGGCCGGGGATCACGAAGTGCCGATGGCCGGCGGCGATCGCCTCGTCGAGTGCCCCGACGATCGTGCGCGCGCCCAGGCCGATTGCCACGACGTCCGGCTTCCAGGGCAGCTCGTGGATGCTCGGCACGCAGGGCTTCCCACCGGCAGTCTCGCGCGTCGGGTGGATGCCGACGACCTCGCCGCCGTGGGCGCTGAGGTTCTCGATCAGCGTGTACCCGAGCCCGCGGTCTGACGCGCCGACGACCGCGGCACGGCGGATGTCGAGCAGGGGGGCGAAATCGGTGCGCAGGGCGTCGGTCATGCGTGCTCCAGCAGGGCTTCGAGGTGCTGGGAGCGTGCCACGTCGGTCGCCGAGAGGACGAGGACGCCCGGGGCGAGGCGGTACTGGTCGCGGAGGATGCCCGCCAGGATCTCGGTCTCGGCCGGAGCCGTGCCCGCCGCAGCTCCCCGCTCCACCAGCGCCGTCAGCGCGGCGAGGTACGCCAGCCACGCTGCTGCATCGCCGGTGCGGATGAGCTCCTCGATGCGGGTCTCTCCGAGCTCGTCGTGGGACTCGCCCAGCGCCCCGGCGATGCGATCGACGAGCAGGGGCCCGAAGCGCTCGACCTCGGGCGTCAGTCCGAGCCAGTCGTGCCGACCGAACCTACGAGAGGTCATCGATGCCGGGCACCGCATCGCGCAGCAGGTCGTGGAAGTGCCCGACCGCCCGCTCGTTGTCGTTCAGCACGCCGCGCGTGTACGTCATCGAACCGAGGCCGGTCTGGACGCCATCGCAGAGCACGACGTCCTCGTCCATGACCTCGGTGTTGAATCGATAGTTGAGCCGGCGGACGGCCGTGTCGCGCAGCGACTCGTTGGGCGAGTGAAACACCATCGACGTCGTCTTGGTGCGCAGCGGGCCCTCCGGATGCATCTGCCAGGTGTCGATCGACTCGGGATAGATTTGCACGAACTGTGCGGGCCAGAAGTGGATGTACGTCCACTGGTTCTCGAGCTCCTGCGGGAGCTCTGCCATCGGCCGCTTGAAGCGCTGGTACATGCTCTCCATGAAGTCGCGCGACGGGTTGTCGCGCAGCGGACCGTCGATCCAGACGGCGCGATCGTAGAGCGTCGGCCGATACTGCGGGTAGTCGAGCAGGCGCAAGAGGCCCGGATGCCCGATCGGCACGTGATACCCCTCGAGGTAGTTGTCCGCCAGGGTCTTCCAGTTGTGGTCGAAGGTCGCGTGCAGACGCTGGTACCCCGCCTCGGGAATCAGCGCCTTGGCGTCGGCGAGACGCCGCGAGCGGATCACGTCGGGCAGGCCGCGGAGGATCTCGCGCGGCTGCCAGTCACGCTGCGTCAGCGGCACCAGCTGGTCGATGTTGAGCGACTCGAAGCGGGCGCAGATCTCCTCGCCGAACCACTCCCGCAGCGGCGGGGCGCCGGCGTCCATGTTGACCCAGACCAGGCCCCCAAGCACCTCGACCTGGAACTGCGGCAGGCGCACCTGATCCCGATCGAAGTCCTCGCCAAAGCCGCGTCCCTCGGGCATCGCCGCCAGCGTGCCGTCCAAGCGGTAGGTCCAGCCGTGGTACGGGCAGCGCAGCACCTTGCCGCACGAGCCGCGGCCCTCGGCGAGCTTGGCCGCCCGGTGCCGGCAGATGTTGGAGAACGCGCGCAGCGTTCCGTCCTGATCGCGGACGACCACGATCGGCTCGCCGCCGATCTCCCCCGTCGTGAAGTCGCCGGCGTTCACGACCTCGGCGACGTGGCCGATGATCATCCACGCCTTGGCGAAGACCTCATGCCGCTCCCGCTCGTAGATCGCCGGATCGGCGTAGGCCTTGGCGTTCAGCGTCAGCTTGGCGGTGCCGGGCCGGGTGGCCTTGGTGCGTCGACGGGTGGAGCTCACAGGGCCGGTCCCTCCTCGAAGTGGAGCATCTCCCGCATGGCGATGTCCAACGTGCGTCGGGCCTCGGCCCGCGAGATCGATCCGATGATGACGTGCGAGCCGAGCCCATCGACGAGCGACGTCAGCCGCAGGGCGGCAGAGACGGCATCGACGTCCGCCGGCAGGCGACCGGCGTCCTGCGCCGCGGCGATCAGGTCGGCCATCAGGCCCACCCAACGCGCGGAGCGATCGGCGACGGAGGCGCGGAAGTCGTCGCGGAAGATCGCGGTACGGCTCATCTCGCTCCACAGGACCCAGCCCTCGCGGACGACCTCGTCGTCGGACAGCTCGCGCTCGAGCACGTCCCGCACGCGGTCGAGCGTGTCCGGGATGGAGGCGATCCGCTCCTCGCCGCGGGCCGATTCGCGCGTCTCGTGGTACTCGAAGGCGAGCCGGATCAGATCCTCACGGGTCGCGAAGTAGTAGTGCAGCAGCGCGCTGGAGACGCCGGCCTCGCGGGCGACGGCCGCCATGCGCAGGCCCTCGGCACCATCCCGCGCAATCACGCTGCAGGTGCACTCGAGGATCTGGCTGCGCCGGTCGAGCTCGGCCTCGTTCCTGACTGACTGGTTAGTCATCCACGGAACACTACAGCACGGGGCCGCAGTTGTCAGGTGACCACCTGCTGGCGCGATCATGCCAGATCCAGTGGCCGCAGCGCAGCCGCAGGTCGCGGCGGGCGTGGGCTCAGGCGCGCGCAGCGACGGCGGCGAGCGCGGCCTCGTACGCCTCGTCGCCCGGGCGCAGCCACGTCGCCAACTTGTACTGCGCCCGAGCGGCCACGCGGTCGCCAAGACCCTGATGCGCCCTGCCGAGCAGGTAGTAGGCGTAGTGGTCGTTCGGGGCGCATTCGATCGCCGCCTCGGCCTCGGGCAGGGCATCGCGATACCGATGGGCCCGCAGGTAGGCCACGGCCAGCGACTCGCGGATCGAGCCCGTGCCCGGGGAGATGCTCCGCGCCTGCTCCAGCGGTGGGATCGCCGCGAGGTACTCGCCGGCTGCGAGATGCGCGCGCCCCGTCGAGAAGAGGTCGTACAGCTCCATGCGCCGATTCTACTGTGGAAGCGCGGTCTCGTCGGTGGCCCGGAACAGCCGATCGAGCAGGCGGTAGGTGATGCCCCAGAGCACGACGTCCTGCGCCTCCGGATGTGGCAGGCGATAGGCCGAGACACGCGTCGGCGCCTCGGGCACCTCGGCCGAGACCCACGCGAGATCGGCGAACGGCGTCCACCAGGCCACGGCGATCTCCTGCGAGAGCACGAGCTCGACCGGCTCCTCGATGTGCGCCACGTACGCCGCAATCGTGATCGGGAACGTCCGCGGGGTGAGCGGCTCGAGCGCACCGAGGATCGTCCCGTGCACACGCGGGTCGAAGCCGACCTCCTCCAGGGTCTCGCGAGCCGCCGTGGCCAGGGCGTTCTCGTCGCTGGCCTCCACCCCGCCTCCGGGCAGGCCGACGTGCCCCGACCAGGGGTCGCCCTCGCGCGTGGCGCGACGGCACAGCAGCAGCTCCGTGCCCCGGTCCCCCTCGCGCAGGCAGATCATCACGCTCGCCGTAATCGGTGTCGCGTGGGCAGCGAGCGTCGGCGCGAGCGCAGCGGTCAGCCGGGCGATGTCGGGGATCGGTGCCACGCCTCCGAGCCTACCGCGCACAGCGACGCACCGGTAGGCTGCGGGCATGGAACGACTGTGGGCACCGTGGCGACTCGAGTTCGTCAAGAGCGCATCGGGCCACGATCCGCTGGAGTGCGTCTTCTGCGCGGCGCCCCGCACGGAGGACGATCAGGACGCCCTGATCCTCCATCGCGGAGCGACCTGCTTCGTGATCCTCAACCTCTACCCGTACACCAACGGCCACCTCATGGTCGCCCCCTACCGCCACCTCGCTACGCCGGGCGAGCTGGATGCCGCAGAGCGCGCTGAGCTCTGGGAGCTCTTCGACCGCTCGCTCGACGTGCTCGAGCGGACCCTCAAGCCGCACGGCGCGAATGCGGGCATCAACCTCGGGCGGAGCGCCGGCGCCGGCATCGAGGGGCACCTGCACCTGCACGTCGTGCCCCGCTGGAACGGCGATACGAACTTCATGCCGGTGCTGGCCGATACCCGCGTGATGGCCCAGCATCTGGACGACTCCTGGCGACTCCTGCGGGACGCATGGGTACCCTCTGCCCCATGACGCTCGATCCCTCGATCTTCAAAGCCTATGACGTCCGCGGCATCGTCCCGGACCAGTTCGATCCCGACGGGGCGTATCGCATTGCGCGCGCCTACGTGGAGGTGTTCCGTGCCAAGCGACTGGCGATCGGGCATGACATGCGCCTGTCGTCGCCGGCGCTGGCCGAAGCCGCCGTGCGCGGTGCCACCGACGGCGGCGCCGATGTCCTCGTGCTTGGCGAGATCGGGACCGAGATGCTGTACTTCGCGGTCGCCGATGGTGGCCTCGATGGCGGCCTGATCGTCACCGCCTCGCACAATCCGGCCGAGTACAACGGCATGAAGATCGTCCGCGCCGAGGCGCAGCCGGTCGGCAGCGCCTCCGGTCTCAACGAGGTCAAGAAGATGGCCCTCGGCGATCAGCCCTTGCTGCCGGTCGCGCAGCCCGGCACGGCCACGCCGCTCGACGTCCTGCCCGGTTATGCGGCCAAGCTGCTGTCGCTGATCGACCTCGATGCCATCAAGCCCCTGACCGTGGTCCTCGACGGCGGTAGCGGCATGGCCGGCAAGATGCTCGGTCCGATCCTCGAGGCTCTGCCCATCAAGGCCGTCCCCTTCTTCCTGACGCCCGACGGTGCGTTTCCCGATCACCAGCCCAACCCGCTGCTGGAGGAGAACCGCCGCTTCATCATCGACAAGGTCAAGCAGCATCCCGGCTCGATCGGAATCGCGTGGGATGGCGACGCCGATCGCTGCTTCTTCATCGACGAGGAGGGCGAGTTCGTCGACGGCGACTTCATGACGGCGCTGCTCGCCGAGGAGGTCCTCGAGCACCATCCGGGCGCGACGATCCTCTACGACATCCGCGCCTCGCTGGCCGTCCCCGACACCATCGCCCGCTGCGGTGGCGTGTCCCAGGTCTCCCGTGTCGGCCACGCGTTCATCAAGGTCGCGATCAAGGAGGCAGGCGGCGTCTTTGCCGGCGAGGTCTCCGGCCACTACTACTTCGGCGAGTTCTACGGCGTCGACACCGGCATCCTGCCGGCGCTCCTGGTCATCCAGCTCGTCTCGAAGAGCGGCACGACGCTCCACGAGCTGCTGCGGCCGCTGCGAGAGAAGTACTTCATCACCGGCGAGATCAACACGCCCGTGCCCGACGTGGCGCTCAAGCTGCAGGATCTCAAGGACCGCTACGGCCCGGGCGCCCGCATCTCGCACCTTGACGGCATCACGATCGAGCACGACACCTGGCGCTTCAACGTGCGCCCGTCCAACACCGAGCCGCTGCTGCGCCTCAACCTCGAGGCGCAGACCGAGGCGGAGATGATCGCGCGCCGCGACGAGGTGCTCGGAGTCATCCGATCATGAGCGCCGATCCCGCAGTCGTCGCGGCCGTCCAGACGATCGTGGATGGCGCGGAGGAGGCCGACCAGATCCTGCTCGGCACGATCGCCCATCTGGCCGAGCGCTACGGCGCCGGCGTCGGACTGCGCTTCGTCGAGGAGGGCACCTTCACCGAGGGCCCTTGGGCCGGCGAGCCCGCTGAGCGCCGCACCGAGGTGCCGATCCACTACGACGGCGAGCTCGTGGGCGAGTTCATCACCGCTGCCGAGCTCGACGACGATGCCCGCGCGACCTTCGAGGCCGTCGCGGCGATCATCTGCGACTACTGCCTCGTCGGCTGGGACATCGGCGGCGAGGACTGGGAGCCGTAGGGCTCAGAGCCCGCCGGTGCGCAGAGCGTCGCGCTGCAGCAGCTCGCGATCGAAGGTGTCCCGCATCAGGTGCGGGTCGTTGATGCCGCGCAGCGCCAGGTCCGAATCGCCGAGATCCGAGCCGGCGGTGTCGAACTCGATGTCGCCGAAGTTGAGGATGCGCCCGTAGAACCCCTGCTTCGTGTTGACGTTCTGGATGCGATCGATGCTCGCGCTGCGCTCGTTGCGATTGGCGATGCCGCGCCGCACGACGACCCGGCGGTCGGTGACCGTGTACTCGCTGTCCAGGCGCTTGAGCCAGGCCAGCACGACGACGACCGCCACGAAGATCACCGTCACGGCGAAGAACCACGCCACGGGCACGCTCACGACCTGATTGATCAGGACGCCGGCGACCAGCGGCAGCACGCCCACGAGACCCCACTTCAGCATCCACGACACCGACCACTTCCAGGTCGGACGTCCCTTCCAGATCAGCTTCTCGCCTTCCAAGATCTCAGCCATGGTCGTTCCCTCCGTCGTTGCTCGTCGGACGGTATCGCACCGGCGTCCGCACGTGCTTCTCACCGTCTCCGGTGATACCTTCCCGCCATGGCCGCCTACGACGTCGTGATCATCGGTTCCGGGCTGGTCGGAGCCTCCACCGCCAACGCGCTGATGCGTCAGGGGGCCGGCCGCGTGCTCCTGCTCGACCGTGGTAACGCCGGCGGCGGCGACTCGGCGCTCACCTTCGGCATGGTGCGCCGCCACTACACCAATCCCGTCCTGATTCGGATGTCGATGGCCGGCACGGAGATCCTGCGCGACTGGGACCGCGAGGTCGGGGTCGGCACGAGTGGCTACGTGCCGACCGGGTACCTCCTCCCCGTCCCCGAACGGCTGCTCGACGCGTGTCGTGCGAACGTGCAGCGCCAGCAGTCGCTCGGACTGGACACCCGCCTGCTGGAGCCCGATGAGATCGCGGAGGTCGAGCCGCTCCTGTCGATCGAGGGCGTCGCCGGCGCCGCGTACGAGCCCGCCGGCGGCCTCTGCGACAGTCGCCTGATGGTCGACTCCTGGCTGCTCGACGCCCTCGGGCGCGGCCTGGAGCTCCGACAGCACGCCGAGGTGGCCCAGATCGACATGGACGGGTCGCGCGCAACGGGCGTCACGCTGGCCAACGGCGAGCGCATCGAGGCGGGCCGGGTCGTGGTCGCCACGGGCGGCTGGTCGCCGGAGCTGCTCAACGGGATCTGGGCGGTCCCCTTCAACCTCGTTCGCATCCAGGTCGCGGTGCTCCGGCTGCCGCCGGGCCAGGTCGCCCCGGCCGCCGTCACCAGCGACGCCGTCTCGAACGTCGTCGTGCGCTCAGCCGCCGGGCGCGACATCTGGGTCGTCGCGTATCAGGCCGACACGCCCGTCATCACCACACGAGACGAGTGCCAGCTGCCGCTCCTGGCGGGCTACGAGGCCGCCATTCGCGGCCCGCTCGCCGAGCGCTTCCCCTCGCTGGGCACTGCGCCGCTGGTCGGTGGCTGGGGCGGAGCCTACGACGCGACGCCCGACTGGCATCCCCTCGTCGGTCGCGTGCCGGAGACCGAGGGGCTGTTCATCTGTGCGGGTTGGTCGGGGCACGGTCTCAAGTCCACGCCGGCAGCGGGCCGGGTGATGGCAAGTCTCGTGCTCGACGAGACGCCCTTCATCGATGTCGCCGACCTCGATCCGGCTCGGTTCGCACGAGGCTTCGAGAACCCTTGCGCCTACGGTCCGGGCGCGCGCGCCTGAGCCTCGGACCGAGCGACCGCGGCGCGGCGCGGGCAGGACCGAGCTCCGCGGTGACGGGCGGCCCTAGCTGCGCTCGCCGGGCGTCACGCGGAAGGCGTCGACGACCGACTCGATCTGGCGCAGGGCCGCGAGCACTGCCTTGAGGCCCTTGAGATCACCGATCTCGAGGACGTACCAGTTGCGGGACATGCCCTCGCTGACGTGCCCGCCGTACTCGACGACGTTGCAGCCGTGCTCGGCGACCGTGCGGCCGACGTCCTCGAGCAGGCGCGGTCGGTCCCACGCCTCGACCGCGATGCCGACCCGGAAGGAGGCCTCGGGGTCCTCGCCGCTCCACGCCACCTGCGTCATGCGCTCGGGCGTGCGCGCGAGCTGCTTGGAGTTCGGACAGTCGCCGCGGTGAATCGTGATCCCGCGACCGACCGAGATGTAGCCCACGATGTCGTCGCCGGGCACCGGCGTGCAGCACTTGGCCATCCGCACCATCACTCCGGCGGCACCGACGCCGTCGACGACGATGCCGTACGAGTTCGATTCGAGCGAGCGGTTGCGTCCACCCGAGCGGCGGGTCGGAGCCGGCTCGGCATCGACCTCCTCCGTCGTCAGGTGCGCGAGCAGCTTCGTGATGACCTGCGGCACGGTGATGTTGCCGGCGCCGAGCGAGACGTAGAAGTCCTCGGCCTTGCGGTAGCCCATCTCGCGCATGACGCCCGCCAGCACCGGGGACGAGGCGATCCGCTGCGTCGGCAGCTTGTTCTGGCGCAGCGCGGCCTGCAGCAGATCACGGCCCTTCTGCTCGGTGTCCTCGCGCTGCTCGCGGGCGAACCAGGCTCGGATCTTGTTCCGGGCCCGATTGGTGGTGACGATCCCCATCCAGTCGCGAGACGGCCCGCGCTCGCTCTTGGTGGTCAGGATCTCCACGATATCGCCCGACTTGAGCGTCGCCGACAGCGGCACGATCCGGCCGTTGACCTTCGCACCAACGCAGCGATGCCCCACGTCGGTGTGGACGGCGTACGCGAAATCGAGCGGCGTGGCACCCGCGGCCAGGGCCTTCAGCTCGCCCTTCGGCGTGAAGACGAAGACCTCGTCATCGACCAGTCCGGTGCGGAGATCGGCCATGAAGCCCGCGCCCTCCGGCGATTCGACCAGATCGGTCAGCCACTCGGTTGCCACCGGGGTTCGCTCCTTGTAGAGCCAGTGCGCCGCGATGCCGTACTCGGCCCGCTGGTGCATCTTGACGGTCCGCACCTGGATCTCCAGCGGCTTGCCGTGGGGGCCGATGATCGTCGTGTGCAGCGACTGGTAGCCGTTGGACTTGGGCACGGCGATGTAGTCCTTGAAGCGCCCGGGCATCGGCTTCCAGAGTGCGTGGATGATGCCGATGGCGCCGTAGCACTCGCGATCCGTATCGACCAGCACGCGCATCGCGGTCAGGTCGTAGATCTCGTTGAACTCCTTGCCGCGCCGCGTCATCTTCTCGTAGATCGAGTAGAAGTGCTTGGCGCGGCCGGAGATCGCAGCGCCGATGTCTACGGCATGGAGCTCGGTCATCAGCGTCCCGCCTGCCTCGCTGACGAAGCGCTCGCGATCGGCTCGCCGCTCGTTGACCATCGACTCGATCTCGCCGTACTTGCGCGGATACAGCGTCGCGAAGGCGAGATCCTCGAGCTCCCACTTGATCGAGTGGATGCCGAGACGATGGGCCAGCGGGGCGTAGACCTCCAGCGTCTCCTTCGCCTTCTGGAGCTGCTTCTGCTTGCCCAGGAACGACAGGGTGCGCATGTTGTGCAGACGATCGGCGAGCTTGATCACGATGACGCGGATGTCCTCCGCCATCGACAGGATCATCTTGCGGTAGTTCTCGGCCTCGGCCTCCTCGCGGGAGGCGAACTGGATCTTGGAGAGCTTGGTGACTCCCTCGACAAGGATGCGCACCTCGGGTCCGAAGCGGGCCTCGATCTCGTCCGCGGTGGCGCTCGTGTCCTCGACGACGTCGTGCAGCAGGGCCCCGATCAGCACGCTCTCGGGCTGTCGCAGCTGCGCACAGATCTTGGCGACGCCCCACGGATGGAAGAGGAACGGCTCGCCGCTCCTGCGCAGCTGCCCGTCGTGATGCAGGCAGGCCAGCTCGAAGGCCGCGGCCAGCCGTTCGGACCCGACCTCGGGCGCGTACTCGGCGACATCCCCGAGCAGCTCGTCGAGCAGCTCCCGGTGGACTTCGGCGGCGGGTGCGAGGGCAATGGCGGGCATCGCCCTTCGGATGGTATCGGACGCCGGCGGCTGGCCCAGCGGGTTGGCCGCCACCGCTGCCTGCACCGACGAGGTCAACACCCCCTCAGCGTGTCGGAGGACTCTGCTGCACTCCGGCGGCAAATCGGTGCTCAGCGGGACCGTCAGCGCGGGTCCAGCGCGGTCCCGCGGGCGCGAGCCATGGTCCGGTGGCCGGGTCGAGCAGCACCGCGTCGGGAAACGCCGCGGCAAGCGCGGGACGTCGCGTCAGAGTGTCGTGGTCCACGAGCGCGATGAAGGCCCCCTCGGCCAGCCGGGCGGTACGCTCATCGAGAGCCTCATCGGTGCAGATGCGCGAGAACAGGAGCGCTCCGTCGAGCCCGAAGCGCGCAGGATGCAGGGCCGAGGCCAGCATCACCCGCCGGCGGGAGACGTCGGCGACCACGATCAGCACGCCCTCGCCCGAGGCGGCCAGACGCGTGAGCTCCGCGATCGCGCCCCCATCGCGGGCGTCGCGCATGTCCGCGATGGCGATGCCGTCGTCCAGGGTCGCGGGCGACGCTGGCGCCTCCCGTCGCGTCGGGCAGCTCGCGTCGCACGGTGTCGCGCACAGGCCGGGCACGTCGCCGTGCTCCTCGGGCAGCGGCTGAATCGTGCGGGCCACGAGCTCAACGCGCTCGGCCCCCTGCCAGACCGAGCGCTCGATCCGCGCGGCGACATCCATGCGGGCACCGCCGGACAGGAGATCGAACTGCTCCCCCATGCTCCACGCGACCGCGCGGCACGAGCCGGCAGCGGTGCGCACGCGCATGTCCACGTGCCGCCCCTCGGCGCCAATGCGACGGACGTCGGTCAGCTCGGCTGCCGGGATCAGCGCGGTGATGCCGGCATTGCCCATGCCGACCGGCTCGAGCTTGGCGAGGTCCGCAGCGGTCTCGAGGGAGACGTCGTTGAGCGACACGACCGCGTCGATGCGCTCCACGGGACGCAGGTCCACGCCGGCCAGCATCGTCGTGGCATGCTCGGCGAAGGCCCGGGCGAAGGCGTCCACGTTCTCGGTGCGAACCGTCACGCCGGCTGCCGCGCGGTGTCCGCCCCAGCGCTCGAGGTACGCATCGCAGACGGCCAGCCCCGCGTGCAGGTCGAACGACTCCAGGCTGCGGCCCGAACCCGATCCGCTGTCCCCGTCCAGGGCGATCAGGATGGTCGGCCGACGGATCCGCTCGACGACGCGGGAGGCGACGATGCCGACGACGCCGGGGTGCCAGCCATCAGCTGCCAGCACGACGCCGAGCTGCTCCTTGCGCGCGTCCGGCAGGTCCTCGTGCAGCGCCAGCGCCTCCTGCAGGATGCGATCCTCGATCGCGCGCCGCCGCCGATTGAGCCCGTCCAGCAGCTCGGCCAGCTCGTGCGCCTCGCGCGGATCCTTCGTCATCATCAGCCGCAACGCGGCATCGGCGTGCTCGAGCCGTCCGGCGGCGTTCAGGCGCGGACCAACGCGGAACCCGATCGCGCCGGCATCGATGACCCGCGCATCGACCTTGGAGATCCGCAGCAGCACGTCGAGCCCAAGCCGCTTGCCCTCGCCGATGCGCTTGATCCCTCGGCGTGCGAGGGCCCGGTTCTCGTCCACCAGCGGCACGAGGTCGGCGATCGTCGCGATCGCCACGAGGTCGATCACGCCGTCCAGGATGGCGGGATCCGCATCACAGGCGGCGACGAGGCCCTCGAGCAGCTTGTAGGCCGTGCCGGCGCCGCACAGCGCGTCGAAGGGATACGTCCCGCGGATCGCCGGGGCCACGATCGGGCAGGCCGGCAGCTCCGCACCGTGGCGATGATGGTCCGTGATGATCAGGCCCATGCCCAGCTCAGCCGCCCGCGCTGCTGCCTCAACGGCCGTCACACCGCAGTCCACGGTGACGATCAGACGGACGCCGTCGGCGTGGAGCCGTTCGACCGTTTCGACGGCCAGGCCGTAGCCCTCCTCGAACCGGCTGGGGATGAAGGGCCGCACGTCGGCGCCGAGGGCGGCCAGGCCCTCGCAGAGCAGGGCCGTGGCACAGACGCCGTCGGCGTCGTAGTCGCCGTGGACCGCGATCACGGTGCGCGCGGAGATCGCCTCCTGCAGGAGGGGGATGGCCACCGCCGCGTCACCGAGCAGCAGCGGATCGTGGAGGCTCCCCTCCATCTCGAGGAACGCCTGCACCTCGGCCGGGTCGGACCATCCGCGGCGCGTGAGCGCGTCGGCCAGCACCCGGCCAATGCCGACCTCGTGCTGGAGCCGCTCGGAGGTGCCCGTCGGACACGGGGCGATCGCCAGGCGCTTGCCGGAACTCATCCCCGGAGGGCTGGTGGGCAGGCGGGTGCCATCTACTGGCTGCGCTTCTTGCCGCGACGGCTGGCCCGGCGCTGACGGGCAGCGTCGATCGCCGCATCGTCGGGGCCGCCCGCTGCGCTCGGCCCCGCGCTCGGCACCTCGGGCGTGGGCGCCTCGGTCGTCGTCACATCGGGCACGGTCTCGATCTCCGTCGCGGCGGCACCGCTGGCGCCGACGCCGACGGCGAGGCGCTGCTCCTCCATGCCCTGCTTGCCGAGCATGAAGGCCGGGAGCTCATCAGAGCCCTTGCGTCCGCGGTACTCCGGCTCGCTGCTCTTGAGCACGCTCAGCAGCGGCGAGGCGACGAAGAACGAGGAGTAGGCGCCGACGGCGATGCCGATGATCAGGGCGAAGGCGAAGTCCTGCAGCGTGGCGCCACCGAAGAGGAACAACGCGAGGATCGGCAGCAGCGTCGCGAACGACGTGTTGAGCGAGCGGGTCGCGGTCTCCCACAGCGAGATGTTGACGATCTGGTCGTACGTCTGGCGCCGCAGCGTCTTCTCGTTCTCGCGCACGCGGTCGAACACGATGATCGTGTCGTACAGCGAGTAGCCGAGGATCGTGAGCAGGGCCGCAACGGTTGCGCTCGTCACCTCGCGTCCGCTGATCGCATAGACGCCGAGAGCGATCACGAGGTCGTGGAGGAGCGCGACGATCATCGGCATGGCGAACTTCCAGTCGAAGCGCAGCGCCATGTAGATGATGATCAGGAAGATCGAGAACATCAGCGCGAGCAGCGCGCCCTTCAGGATCTCTCCGCCGAACGACGCGGACACCGTGCGGACATCCACCTGCTCCGCGAGACCGTACTCCTGGTTGATCTCCTGCTCGATCGTCTGGACCGTCGCCGTCGGAATCTCCTTGGCGTCGACCTGGAACGTGGTGTAGGTCGAGCCGCCCTGCGTGCCCTCGCCGCGGACGATCGAGCCGCCCAGCTCCCCGTCGACCTTGGTCAGCAGGCCCTTGATCTCGTCGGGCGTCGCCGCCTTGGTCGTGACGACCGTCATGCGGGTGCCGCCGGTGAAGTCGAGTCCGAGGTTGAGGCCGCGCACCGCCAGCGAGCCGACGCAGACCAGCACGGCGACGAGTGAGATGATGAAGAACAGCCGCTTGCGGCCGGCGAAGTCGAAGCGCCAGCGAACCGGCTTGGCCTCGGCACCGATCACGCGCGGGTTGTTGAACCAGGCGAAGTTGGAGAGCACGTTCAGGATCGCGCGGGTCGCGACGACCGAGGTGAACATGGAGACCAGCACGCCGATGGCGAGCAGGAAGGCGAAGCCCTTGACGCTCGACTGCGACGCCACGAACAGGACGCCTGCGGTGATCAGCGTGACGGCATTGGCATCGACGATGGTGCGGAAGCCGCGCGAGTAGCCGGCCGAGATCGAGGCCTTCAACGACTTGCCGGCGCGGAACTCCTCACGCACGCGCTCGAAGACGACGATGTTGGCATCGGCGGCCACGCCGATGGTCAGGATCATGCCCGCGATGCCCGGCAGGGTCATGGTCACGGGTATCGCCAGGATCACCCCGTAGAACAGCGCTGCGAAGATGATCAGCGCCACGCCGGCGACGACGCCGAGCACGCGGTAGAAGATGATCAGGTAGAGCATCATCAGGATCAGGCCGATCAGGCCGGCAATCAGACCCTGCCGCAGCGAGGCCTCGCCGAGCGTCGCCGAGACCTGGCTCGAGGTCAGCGCGACGAAGCGCACCGGCAGCGAACCCGACTGGAGGACGAGGGCGATATCGCCGGCCTCCTGCGGGGAGGCGAGCCCGGTGATCTGCGCGCTGCCGCCGGTGATGCCGTCGGGATTCTGGACGAAGTCGATCGTCGGATACGTCTCGAGCTGGCCGTCGAGGATGATCGCGAAGCGCTGGAAGTACGCGCCCTCCTGACCGGCCTGCGCACCGGCGGCGCTCCACTCGGAGCGGCCACGGTCGGCCAGCTGCTTGGTGATGTCGCCGAACATCTTGCCGCCGCGCTCATTGAAGTTCATCAGCACGACGGGCTGACCGGTCTGGGTATCGACGTCGGCCTTGGCGCTGTCCAGATCGTCGCCGGTCAGGCGCTCGCTCAGCGGCGGCAGGTCGAACATGTACCAGAAGAACTTCTCCTGGGCCTTCGTGGAGATCGGTGTGATGTTCGGGGGGCAGCCGGCGGGCGACTGGTTCGAGCACTTGACGGCGATGTGCTCCGCCGGGACGCCGAGGACCTCGACGTCCTTCGGGAGCGTCTGCTCGCCGAGCTGCAGCAGGAGCTGCTCCTGCGTGACCGCGCCGTTCGGGTTGAGCGGCTGGGTCGTGTCGCCCTTCTTGAAGGCGTAGAGGATGCTCTGCTCGCCGCCTTGGAGCTTCTTCGGTACCGCGCTGAGCAGGTCGTAGAGGGTGGTCTTCGGGACGATGCCCGCTCCCGCCACGTACGAGCGCGAGACGCCCTGCGTCAGCCCCTGCTCGAGGTCGATGAAGTACAGCTGTCCCGTGGAACCGACGAGCGCGAAGACGCGCGCGGGGTCCTTCTCGCCGGCGACGGCGATCGAGATGCGATTGCCCTGCTCGCGCTGGATCTGCGGCTCGGCGACGCCGAGGGCGTCAACACGGGTGCGCAGGATCTGCACCGCCTGATTCATCTGCTCGTCGGTAACCGTCTGACCCTTCTGCGGCTGGGCCTCGAGCGTGACCTCGGCCCCACCCTGCAGGTCGAGCCCCAGCACCGGGGCGCGCAGGTACGACAGCAGGCCGGTGCCCACGAGCAGCGCCACGAGGGCGACGAGAATCAGAACGGTTGCGCGACGCATGGTCTAGCTCTTGTCGTCGTCGGCCGCGGGGGCGACGGTCTCGTGATCCTCTTCCACCGACGCATCATCATCCGAATCCCCGTCGGCGTCCTCGTCGGCGTCCTCATCGGCGTCCTCGTCGGCGTCCTGGATCACCGTGGCGATCGCCCGGCGGTCCATCTTCATGATCACGCCTTCGGCGATCTCCAGATCGAAGTCATCCTCGCGCAGTGCGGCGACCGTGCCGTAGATGCCACCGACGGTGAGCACCGCGGAGCCGACCTCGAGAGCGGTCGCCATGGCGGCCTTGGCCTTCTTGGCGCGCTGCTGCGGACGCAGGATCAGCAGGTAGAAGATCGCAGCCATGGCCACGAACAGAAGAAGGTAGGTCTGCATTCAGTCGGATCCCGTCATGAGTCGCTCGAGCGCGTCGGTCAGGAAGGTGTCGAATCGCTGCTCGACGATGGCCTCCCGTGCGGACGTCGTCAAGGCTAGCAGGAAGGCCATGTTGTGAACCGACAGGAGGCGCATGCCGAGCAGCTCCTTCTGCATGACCAGGTGCCGGATGTAGGCCCGCGAGAAGCGCAGGCAGGTGGGACACCCGCAGGTGTCGTCGAGCGGGCGCGGGTCCCGTGCGAAGGCGGCATTCTTGAGGTTCAGCCGCCCGCGCGAGGTCATCGCGGCCCCGGTGCGCCCCAGTCGCGTGGGCAGCACGCAATCGAACATGTCGACGCCGGCGGCGATCACCCGCAGGATGCCCTCGGGATCGCCGATGCCCATGAAGTAGCGGGGCCGGTCGCTCGGCAGGAGGTCCGCCGTGGTCTGCGTGACGCGGAACATGTCGTCGCGATCCTCGCCCACGGCCAGCCCGCCGATTGCGTAGCCGTCGAAGCCGATGCCGATCATGTCGGCCGCGCTGCGGGCGCGCAGTGCCTCGTCGACGCCGCCCTGGACGATGCCGAAGCGCAGCTGACCGGGTGCCGCGGGGCTCGCCTTGCAGCGCTCGGCCCAGCGGCTCGTGCGCTCGACAGCGGCGGCCAGCTGCGCCAGCGGCGCGTCGGGCTTGGGCACCTCGTCGAAGCACATGGCGATATCCGAGCCGAGCTGCTCCTGGATGCGCATGGCGTCCTCGGGGCGGAGGCGCACCAGCGAGCCGTCGTAGACGCTGCGGAAGCTGACGCCGTCGTCGTCGATCGTGCGGGTGTGCGCCAGCGAGAAGACCTGGAACCCGCCGCTGTCGGTCAGGATCGGACCATCCCAGCCCATGAAGCGGTGCAGGCCTCCGAGCTCGGCCACGAGCTCCTCGCCCGGACGCAGGTGGAGGTGGTACGTGTTGCCGAGCAGGATCTGCGTGCCGATCTCCGTCAGCTCGCGCGGATCGACGCCCTTGACCGTGCCGAGCGTGCCGACCGGCATGAAGATCGGGGTCTGGACGGTGCCGTGCGCCGTCTCCAGCGTGCAGGCCCGCGCCTTCCCGTCGGTCGCGTCGACCGTGAAGTCGCCCGGGGCGCTCACACGATCACCATCGCATCGCCGAACGAGTAGAAGCGGTAGCGCTCGTGCACGGCATGAGCGTACGCGTCTCGGATCAGCGACTCCCCCGCCAGGCCCATCACGAGGGCGAGCAGCGTGGAGCGCGGCAGGTGGAAGTTGGTGACGAGCGCGCCGACGGTGCGAAACGGCACGCCGGGCTGCAGGAGGATCGAAGTGCGGCCGGCATCGGGCATCGCCGGGTCGGCGAGCGTCTCCAGCACGCGCGTGGTGGTCGTCCCGATCGCCACGACGCGCCGACCCTCGGCGACCGCCCGGGCGATGACCGCGCGGGTCGCGGGATCCACGGCGTAGGCCTCCGAGTGCATCTCGTGCTGCTCGAGCGAGTCGGCCGTGACCGGGCGGAAGGTGTCGAGGCCGACGCGCAGATCGACCTCCGCCACCTCGCACGTCGCGCGCACGCGCTCGAGCAGCGCCGGGGTGAAGTGCAGGCCGGCGGTCGGCGCCGCCGCCGAGCCGATCGCCCGGGCGTAGACCGTCTGGTACCGGCCGGGATCCGCAGCAGCCTGGCGGATGTAGGGCGGCAGCGGGAGCACCCCGGCCTGTTCGATCGCCGCGTCGATCGAGCCCTCGGCGTGCAGCCGGACGACCGCCTCCCCCGCCTCGCCGACCTCGACGATCTCGACCTCGATGCCGTTGCCGGACAATCGCATGCCGGGCTTGAGCTTGCGAGCCGGTCGCACGAGCGCCTTCCAGGTGTCGCCGTGCGGCTCCAGCAGGAGCGCCTCGGCAGCACCGCCGGTGGAACGCCTCAGTGGCAGCCGCGCCGCGCGCACGCGCGTCGAGTTGAGCACCACGAGGTCATCCGGGCGTAGCAGCGCCGGCAGGTCCGCGAAGACGGCGTCCTCGAGCGTGCCCGCCGCTCGATCGACGATCAGCAGGCGGCTCGCGTCCCGCGGCTCGGCGGGCGTCTGCGCGATCAGCTCCTCGGGCAGGTCGTAGTCGAGCTCGTCGATGCGCACGGACGCACGTTACCGAGGCCCTGCCGGCCGTGGTGCGCCCGAGCCGTGCCGCTGAGCGCGAGCGGGCGACTCAGTCGAGCAGCGAGGGCATGCCGGGCTCGTTCGGCATGCCGGTCAGCTCGCGGCCGCGCGGCGTCAGCACGCGCCCGCGCGGCGTCCGCTGGATCAGGCCCTGCTGGATCAGGTACGGCTCGTAGACCTCCTCGAGCGTCCCCTCGTCCTCCCCGATCGCCACGGCGATCGTGCTGAGCCCGACCGGACCGCCGTTGAACCGCTCGGCGATCGCGCGCAGGTACTCGCGATCGGCACGATCGAGACCGTCCTCGTCAACGCCGAGCAGATCGAGCGCCTCCAGCACGCCGACGCGGTCGACGCCATCCCAGCCCCGCACCTGCGCGACGTCGCGCACGCGGCGGAGGATGCGGTTGGCGACGCGCGGCGTGCCCCGCGAGCGGCGCGCGATCTCGGTCGCGGCATCCTCGTCGATGGGCAATCCGAGGATCCCGGCCGAGCGCGCGATGATGCGCAGCAGCTCCTCCGGGGTGTAGTACTCGAGCCGCAGCGAGATGCCGAAGCGATCGCGCATCGGGGTCGTCAGCAGGCCGGACCGCGTCGTCGCACCGACCAGCGTGAAGGGTGCGAGGTCGAGGCGCAGCGTGCGCGCGCCGGGCCCCTGCCCAATCACGATGTCGATCGCACCGTCCTCCATCGCCGGATACAGCAGCTCCTCGATCGCGCGCGGCAGGCGGTGCACCTCATCGACGAACAGCACGTCGTTGGGCTCCAGCGCCGTCAGGATCGACGCGATGTCGCCCTTGCGCTCGAGGGCGGGGCCGGAGATCGTGTGGATGCGGCTGCCCATCTCGATCGCGACGATGAAGGCGAGGCTGGTCTTGCCGAGGCCGGGCGGTCCGGCGAGCAGCACGTGATCGCAGGCCTCGCCGCGACCGCGCGCCGCGGCGACGAACGTCTCGAGCTGGCGCACGGCATGCTCCTGGCCGACGAAGTCGCCAAGGCGCTGGGGGCGGAGCGAGCCGTCGACCTCGCGATCCTCGGGCTCCTCCTCACCGGCGATCAGGCGCGTGTCGTCGGTCATCCGCGGCCCCCGCTGAGCGCAGCCAACCCGGCCTTGACGCGCTCCTCGGTCGAGCCCTCCGCCTCCTGCAGCGCGGCCTCGGCGTCGATCACGGAGTAGCCGAGGGACACCAGCGCATCACGCGCCTCGCGGTGGGGATCGGCGACGCCGATCGGCGCGGCCCCTCCATCTGCGACGGCACCGGCGCCGGCGATCTTGTCCTTCAGGTCCAGGCAGATGCGCTCGGCGGTCTTGCGGCCAACGCCGCTCACGCTCGACAAGAGGGCGAAGTCGCCGAGCAGCACCGCGCTCTCGATGCGCTCGGGGTCGTGCGCCGAGACGATCGCCAGCGCCAGCTTGGGGCCGACGCCGTTGACGTTGAGCAGCAGGCGGAAGATGCGTCGCTCGGCGTCGCTGGCAAAGCCGAACAGCTGCATCACGTCCTCGCGCACGTGGAGGTACGTCGGGACCGTGACCGTCAGCCCCGGCTCGCTGCGCGACAGCGTCGTCAGCGTGGCCGTCAGCTCGTAGCCAATGCCGTTGACGTCGATCACGAGGCTGTCGCCATCACGGGTGGCGACGACGCCGGAGACGTGGGCGATCACGTGCGCACTCCGGCCTTGCGCAACGAGGCGGCGAGCGGGCTCTGCGAGGCGTGGCAGATCGCGGCGGCCAGGGCGTCGGCGGCGTGGTCGGGCGTCGGGGGCGTCGGCAGGCCGAGCACGGCGCCCACCATTCGCTGCACCTGCGACTTCTCGGCGCGACCGAAGCCGCAGACGGCGGTCTTGATCTCCGACACGGTGTACTCCGCCACCGAGACGTGCCGTAGACCGGCCGCCGTCAGCACGGCCCCGCGCGCCTGCCCGATGTTGAGCGCGTTGCGCGCATTGCTGCCGACGAACACGCCCTCGACGGCCAGCCCGTCGGGCGCGTGCTGCTCGATCAGCGCGTCGATGGCGCGGGCGATCGCGGCCAGGCGCTCCTCGAGCGGCGTGTGCGCATCTGTGTGGATGCATCCGTACTCGACCGACCTGAGACGACTGCCTTCCGCCGTCACCACGCCGAAGCCGGTGGATGCCGTACCGGGGTCGACCCCGAGGATCACCATGCACGCAGTCTAGGAGCGCCTCCGGTCGCCGCTGCTCCGCAAACGTCTGGCGTAGGATGCCGGTATATGGCCGAGCGCACTCCACGACACATCGCCTTCATCGAGCGGCACCCGCATTGGTGGCCCGACGTGAACGCCGCCCAGGACGAGCTTCTGCGCGCCACCGGTGCCGCAGCGCCGTTCCTGCTGGTCGATCACGAGGGCGAGTGGGAGGCGGTCTGCGTCGAGGTCGCCGCCGACGTCCCCGCTGCGCGCTGGATCGAGACGCGCACCCTCCCCGCCGGCGATTGGGCCGTCTCGGAGGTCGGCGGTCGTCCGGCCGAGCGTCTGATCACCCGTGCGGACCACCGCCCCGCGTGGCTGGTCCGCGCCGAGGAGGCCCCCACCGGCGAGAGCGAGTACGAGCCCGGTGGCGAGACCTTCGGCCTGTCCACCCGCCTCGGCGAGCACGGCGGCCTGCGGCGCATCGGCGTCAACGTCGATCTGATCCGACCCGGCGAGCGCTCCACCAAGTTCCACTGGCACCACGACGAGGAGGAGTGCTTCCTCGTCCTCAGCGGCAGCGGCGTCCTGATGGTCGGCCAGGAGCGGTTCCGCGTCGGCCCCGGCGATTTCTTCGCCAAGCGCGAGGGCCCCGAGCGCCCGCACCAGTTCGTCAACGATGGCGACCAGGATCTGCGCGTGCTCACCATCGGCGAGCACCGCGGCGATAAGGCCGAGTACCCGTCGGCCCCGTGGCAACCGGGCGACGCGCAGCCGAACGTCTAGAGGGACGCGGCAAGCGCAGCGAGCCGCTGCAGCAGCAACGAGCGGAAGCGCTCGACATCGACGGTCTCGGCCCATCGCGCGTTGGGCGTGCCGCCGTAGACTCCCAGCCGATCCACCAACGTCGCACCGCGCGCCGGCCCGAGACCCGTATCGACGAGCACGTGGCAGTGCCGCGACGACAGGATCGCCGGGTCGATCAGCTGCGCGATCGCGAGGCTGTCGTGCTGGTAGACGATCTCCTCGCCGTACCAGTGGACGTGCTTGCGCATGTAGAAGCGCAGCATGCCGGCGACCGCCGGCCCGAGCTGCGGCAGCAGGGCCAGCGCGTCGATGTCCGTCGCGTTGAGGATCGCCTGCCGCGTCACGTCGAGCCCGACGAGCGTGACGTTCTGGCCCGACTGGAGCACGCGCTCCGCGGCCTCGGGGTCGAACCACACGTTGAACTCGGCGTAGGGCGACATGTTGCCGCCGCTGGCAGCACCGCCCATCACCATCACACCGCGCAGGGCCGCGAACGCCTCGGGACGCAGCGCGGCGAGCAGCGCGACGTTGGTCAGGGGACCGACGGCGGCGAGCATGATCTCACCCGGTTGCGCCAGTGCCAGCCGCGCGATCAGGTCGATGGCGTGCTCGGCGACGGGACCGCGCGAGGGGTCGGGCAGCCCGGAGCCGTCGAGCCCCGTCTCCCCGTGCGTCTCGGACGAATCGCCCGCCGGCACGTGCACGAGCGGGCGCGTCGCTCCGGCCGCCAGCGGCACGTCGGCGCGACGCGCGAGGTCCAGCACTCGCAGCCCGTTGGCCGTCGTGTTCGCCAGCGGCACGTTGCCGGCCACGGTGGTGATGGCGAGGACGTCGAGCTCGGGGCTGGCCAGCGCCAGCAGGATCGCGATCGCGTCGTCGATCCCCGGATCGCAGTCGATGATGACCGGGGTCGCCACGACGGACCTACTGCTCGGCGAGCACGGCTTCGGGGATCTCGACGTCGAACACCACGTCCTGCACGTCGTCGTCCTCCTCCAGGGCATCGACCATCTTGAGGACCTTGCGGGCGCCCTCGTCGTCGATCTCCGAGGACTGCTTCGGCAGCAGCGCCAGCTCGGCGCTGGACAGCTCGTAGCCTGCGGCCTCGAGGGCGTCGCGCACGGAACCCAGCGCGGTCGGCTCGCACGTGACGCGGTAGACGCCGTCTTCGCCCTCGGCATCGTCGGCACCGGCGTCGGCGGCGGCGAGCACGAGCTCGTCCTCGTCGGTCACGCCCTCCACGATGATCACGCCCTTGCGATCGAACTTCCAGGCCACGCTACCGGGGCTGCCGAGGGCCGAGCCGGCCTTCGTGAAGATGCTGCGGACGTTGGCCGCGGTGCGATTGCGATTGTCGGTCAGCGCCTCGACCACGAACGCCGCGCCACCGGGGCCGAAGCCCTCGTACGTGACCGTCTCGTAGTTCTCGCCCTCACCACCGCCGGCGCCCTTGGCGACCGCGCGCTCGATGTTGTCCTTCGGCAGGGAGTACGACTTGGCCTTGGCGATCGCGTTCGCGAGAGCCGCATTGCCGTCGGGGTCACCCCCGCCCTCCTTGGCGGCGACCATGATGGCGCGCGACAGCTTGGAGAACATGACGGCGCGCTTCTTGTCGGTCGCGGCCTTCTTGTGCTTGATGGTGGACCACTTGGAATGACCGGACATGGCTACCCCCCGCTCGTGTTCTTGATGCCTTCGAGGAACGTCCCGTGCAGGCGATCGTCGTCGGTCAGCTCCGGATGGAACGTCGCGGCCATGATAGACCCGCTGCGCACCGCGACGGGCTCATCGCCCAGCCGCGCCAGCACCTCAACCCCGTCGCCGACGCGCGTGATGCGCGGTGCGCGGATGAAGAGACCGGTCATCGGCACGCCGCCAGCTGCGAGCTCGACCGGGCCTTCGAACGACTTGACCTGCCGCCCGTAGCCGTTGCGCAGCGCCGTCACGTCGAGCGCCGCGAAGCTGCGCTGTCCCTCGATGCCGTCCTCGATGTCCCGGGCGAGCAGGATCAGCCCGGCACAGGTGCCGAACACCGGGATGCCGGCCGCAATCGCCTGGGCCAGCGGCTCGCGCAGGCCGGAGGAGCCGAGCAGGAGATCCATCGTGGTGGACTCGCCACCGGGCAGCACGATGCCGTCAACGCCCTCGAGCTCCGCGGGGGTGCGCACCTCGAACGCCTCCGCCCCGAGGCGCTCGAGCGAGGCGACGTGCTCTCGAAATGCACCCTGCAGCGCGAGAACGCCGACGCGCGGGGTGCTACCAGCCACGTCCGGCGAGCAGCTCTGCCTCGGGGATCGACTTCGCGCTGCGACCGACCATCGCCTCGCCAAGGCCCTTGGAGACCTCCGCGATCTTCTTGGCGTCGCGGAAGTGCGTGACGGCCTCGACGACGGCACGGGCGCGCTTGGCAGGGTCGCCGCTCTTGAAGATGCCGGAGCCGACGAACACGCCGTCGGAGCCGAGCTGCATCATCAGCGCCGCGTCAGCGGGCGTTGCGACGCCGCCGGCGGTGAACAGCACCACGGGCAGACGGCCGAGACGCGCGGTCTCTTGCACCAACGGCAGCGGAGCCTGCAGCTCCTTCGCACGGGCGAAGAGCTCGTCGGGGTCCATGGCTGCCAGGTGCCGGATCTCGCCGTTGATGGCGCGGATGTGGCGGACTGCCTCGACGACGTCGCCGGTGCCGGCCTCGCCCTTCGAGCGGATCATCGCCGCACCCTCGCCGATGCGACGGAGCGCCTCGCCGAGGTTCGTCGCGCCGCAGACGAACGGAATCGTGAACTTCCACTTGTCGATGTGGTGCGCCTCGTCCGCGGGCGTCAGCACCTCGGACTCGTCGATGTAGTCGACCTCGAGGCTCTCGATGACCTGGGCCTCGACGAAGTGTCCGATGCGGACCTTCGCCATGACCGGGATCGAGACGGCCTCCTGGATGCCGATGATCATCTCGGGATCCGACATGCGGGCGACGCCGCCGTCGGCGCGGATGTCCGCGGGCACGCGCTCCAGGGCCATGACGGCGCAGGCGCCGGCGTCTTCCGCGATCTTGGCCTGTTCGGCATCGACGACGTCCATGATGACGCCACCCTTCAGCATCTCGGCCAGACCGCTCTTGACGCGCATGGTGCCCTGCTCGGACATGCCCTTCACCTCGTGAAATGAGTCGTGAGTTGCGCCCGAACGGGGCGCACTCGTTGGATGGTACGTCACCACACGTCTTCGCGCAGCCATGTGCGCGCGGCCGTCGGCGATGCGCTCACGGGCGCCGAAGACGCGTTTGCGAGGCACGGGTCGCTTGACTCGCGGCACGCCGATGCTAATCTGCTGCACGCAACCCATCACGAGTCGCCGAGGGATCTGGCCTTATGACGCGACAGCAACCGGGGCAACCGCCCGTCAGGTGCTTCATCCAGCGCGAACCCGGCCATGTCCCGGACGGGTGAGCGGAAGATGGCAAGCCGTCGTCGAGGACGTAACCTCGGCGCCGCCGGTCCGCCCCCGAAGGCCCGGACCCCCCTCACCGGGACGCGACGCCGACAGGCAAATAGGAGCAGACGATGTCCAATCTCAAGCCGGAAACCCTGGTACTGCACGCAGGTCAGAGCCCGGACCCGACGACGAAGGCCGTCGCGGTGCCGATCTACCAGACGACGAGCTACGAGTTCAACGACGCCCAGCACGCCGCCGACCTGTTCGCGCTGGCCGTGCCGGGCAACATCTACACGCGCATCATGAATCCCACCTGGGACGTCATGGAGCAGCGCGTCGCGGCCCTCGAGGGCGGCATCGCCGCCTGCGCGACCGCGTCGGGCCAGGCCGCCGTCACCTACTCGGTGATGAACATCGCCAAGGCCGGCGACAACATCATCAGCGTCTCCACGCTGTACGGCGGCACGTACAACCTCTTCGCCCACACGCTGCCGCAGTACGGCATCGAGGTCCGCTTCGTCGACCCCGACCAGCCGGAGAAGGTCGCCGAGCTCGTCGACGAGAACACGAAGCTCGTGTTCGCCGAGACGATCGGCAACCCGCGCCTCAACGTGGTCGACATCAAGGCTTGGGCCGACGCCGCCCACGCAGCCGGCCTGCCGCTGATCGTGGACAACACGATCGGCACGCCGATCCTCACCCAGATCTTCGAGCACGGTGCCGACATCGCCGTCCACTCCGCCACGAAGTACATGGGCGGGCACGGGACGACCATCGCCGGCGTCATCGTCGACTCCGGCAAGTTCGACTGGACGGCGCACGCCGACCGCTTCCCCGGCCTGACGAAGCCCGACCCGTCGTACCACGGCGTGGTCTGGTCCGACGCCATGGGGCCGGCCGCGTACATCGCACGCGTCCGCACCGTGATGCTGCGCAACACGGGCGCCGCGCTGTCGCCGTTCAACGCGTTCCTGATCCTGCAGGGCCTGGAGACGCTGGCCCTGCGCGTCGAGCGCCAGAGCCAGAACGCGCTGACCATCGCCAAGCACCTCGAGTCGCACCCCGACGTCAGCTGGGTCTACTACCCCGGCCTCGAGGGTGACGATTACCACGAGGTCGCCAAGCGCATCCTCAACACCGGCAAGGGCTTCGGCGGCATCGTGTCGTTCGGCGTCAAGAGCGGTCGCGATGGTGGTCGGAAGTTCATCGAGAGCCTCGAGCTGTTCACGCACCTCGCGAACATCGGTGACGCCCGCTCGCTGGCGATCCACAACGCGTCCACGACGCACTCCCAGCTGAACGACGAGGAGCTGGCCAAGGCCGGCGTCAAGCCGGACATGGTCCGCCTGTCGGTCGGCATCGAGAACGTCGACGACCTGATCGCGGATATCGATCAGGCCCTGGCGCAGAGCAAGTAGACCTGATGGGAGCGACCGATCACACGCGGCGCTCCCTCGGATTGGTCGAGACGCAGCGGGTCGTCCTGTTCACGCAGGACGACCCGCTCGTGCTCGACTCGGGCGAGACCCTCGCGCCCGTCGAGGTGGCCTACGAGACGTACGGCGAGCGCACCGCGGGCGACCGCAACGTCGTCGTGGTCTGCCACGCCCTGACGGGCGATGCCAACGCCGCCGGCCACCACGGCGATCCGGAGCGGCCCGGCTGGTGGGACACGCTGATCGGCCCGGGCAAGCCCGTCGACACCGACCGGCTCTTCGTCGTCTCGTCCAACCTGCTCGGCGGCTGTCAGGGCACGACCGGTCCCTCGTCGATCGATCCGACGACCGGCCAGCCATACGGCCTGCGCTTCCCGCTGTTCACGGTCTCCGACCTCGTGCGGGTGCAGCGCAAGCTGCTGGCGCACCTCGGCATCCACCACGTGCTCGCCGCGATCGGCGGATCGCTCGGCGGCATGCAGGTGCTGCAGTGGGCGCTCGACCACCCCGACGAGCTCGACAACGGCCTGGTCATCTGCGCCACCTCGCGCCTGTCTGCGCAGAACATCGCCTTCAGCGCCGTGGCGCGCGCGGCGATCATGAACGATCCCGATTTCGCCGACGGCGACTACTACGCGACCGGCAAGGGGCCCGATCACGGCCTCTCCGTGGCGCGCATGATGGCGCACATCACCTACCTCTCCGAGGAGTCGATGCGCCAGAAGTTCGGCCGCCGCATCCAGGACCGCGAGGAGCCGCGCTTCGACCTCGGCGTGGACTTCCAGGTCGAGTCCTACCTCCAGCATCAGGGCAAGGCGTTCCTCGACCGCTTCGACGCGAACTCCTACCTGTACCTGACGCGCGTGATGGACTACTTCGATCCGTTCAGCGATCTCGAGCTCGTGCGCGAGCGTCTGGCGGCGACGAAGACCCGCTTCCTCGTGCTGTCGTTCGATACCGACTGGCGCTTCGACACCTCGCACTCGCGTGGAATCGTGCGCACGCTGACCGCCCATCGCGTTCAGGTCTCGTTCCGCGACATCCCGTCCCCCCACGGGCACGACTCGTTCCTGCTCGAGGTGCCTGAGTATCACCGCACCGTGGCGGCGTACCTCGACCGCGCGCTGGAGGAGGTCTCCTGATGCGCGGCGATCTCGACGTCATCGCCTCGCTCGTGCCGGCCGGCGCGCACGTGCTCGACCTCGGCTGCGGCGATGGTTCCCTGCTCGAGGAGCTGATCCATCGCGGTGCCGATGGGCTGGGCGTGGAGATCTCCGACGACGGCGTGATCGCGTGCCTGCAGCGCGGCGTCCCCGTGCTGCAGGACGACATCGACAAGGGCCTCGACGATCTCGAGGACGACTCATTCGACATCGTGATCATGTCGCTGACGCTGCAGGCGGTCCACCATCCCGCCCTCGTGCTCCGCGAGATGCATCGCGTGGCGCGCAAGAGCATCGTGTCGTTCCCCAACTTCGCCCACTGGCGCCTGCGCACGCAGCTCGCCGCCAGCGGCCGCATGCCCGTCTCGCCGCTGCTGCCGTACGCCTGGTACGAGACGCCGAACATCCGGCTCTGCTCGATCAAGGACTTCGAGGCGCTCGCACACGCCGAGGGCTTCACCGTCGAGCGGCGGATCCTGCTCGACGAGGGTGGGAGCCCACGCGGCGCCGTCACCGAGCGCGCCGCGAATCTGCTGGCCGCGGGCGCGGTCTATCTGCTCAATCGCTAGACGAATCTCGCCCGGATCTCGTTGAGCACGGCACCGGTCAGGCGTTCGATGCCGTCCGGGTCGAGCACGATCGGATCGCCGACGGCGATGCCCAGCACCGCTCGCTCGGACGAGTACGCCACCGTCGCGTCCTCCAGCAGCAGCCCATCCCCTTCGAGCAGCGAGCGGGCGATCATGCGAAGCTCGTTGAGCGCGTTGCCGTCTGCGCCCTCCTGCGAGCGGGCGCGCCCCACGAACGCGAGCTCGAGGTGGAGCGCGAGCCCGCGGCAGTAGGCGCTCTCGACGTCCATGAGCGCGGGGGCTTCGGTCTCCCGCGTCAGCACGTGCCAGGCGGCGAGGTCCTCCGCGATCCGCTGCTGCACCTCGGCAACGTCGTCAGCGGAGTAGACCGTGCAGCTGTCCATGCGCTGAAGGTATCAGGCGATCGAGGAGCCGAGCGTGGCGCGCTGATCGACGTCGAGCAGCACCACGCTGCCATCCGCCTGCACGGCGCCCAGCAGCAGGAACGCGCTCTCGAAGCCCGCGATCCGCCGCGTCCCGAGGTTGACCGCCCCGACGACGCGCCGTCCCACGAGCTCTTCGGCGGAGTAGATGGTCACCTGCGCGCTGGTCCAGAGCAGCCCGACCTCGGCGCCGAAGTCCACCCGGATCTGCCAGGCGGGCTTGCGCGCTTCGGGAAAGGCGCGCACCTCGACCACGGCACCGACGCGCATGTCGACGGCGGCGAAGTCGTCGATGCCGATCTGGTCCTTCGCCTTCACACGCAGAACTCTACGCATCCCGGACACGATGGGCCCGGGCCCATTTTGTCCGAGACCCCGCTGTCGCCTTCGTGT
>CANJXE010000006.1 GCA_947478745.1 Actinomycetota bacterium | reverse complement strand
CGAAGCGCCAGCGCCGGAACTTCTCCCACCTCGAGCAGACGCCTGCAGCTCGCATCCTGGAGCTGCCGAACCTGATCGACATCCAGCGCGCGTCGTTCCGGCAGTTCATGCAGACCGGCATCCGCGAGGTCATCGGCGACATCTCGCCGATCGAGGATTACACCGGCACGCTCGCCGTCGAGTTCGGCGAGCACGTGTTCGAGCCGCCGGCGATCACGGAGCGCGAGTGCCGTGAGACCGACAAGAGCTTCGAGTCCGGCCTGTTCATGACCGTGGCGTTCGTGAACAAGGAGACGGGCGAGATCCGCGAGCAGCGGGTCTTCATGGGCAACTTCCCCCAGATGACGGACGCGGGCACGTTCATCATCAACGGCACCGAGCGCGTCGTCGTGACGCAGCTGGTCCGCTCCCCGGGCGCGTACATCATGGAGCCGAAGGATCCGGCGAAGCAGGTCTTCACCGCGAACCTGATGCCGCAGCGCGGCTCGTGGCTCGAGCTCGAGATCGATAAGAAGGGCCTCGTCTTCGCACGCATCGACCGCAAGCGCAAGCTGCCGGTCACGACGCTGCTGCGAGCCCTGCCGGAGTCCGACGCCGTCACGGGCGACGCGTTCGACACCCACACGGATGAGGGCATCCGCGACCTGTTCCGCGACCCGGAGACGGGCGAGCCGAACATCTTCATCGACTTCACCCTCGAGAAGGACCCGGCCAAGACGCACGACCAGGCGCTGATCGAGGTCTTCAAGAAGCAGCGTCCGGGCGAGCCGCCGACGATCGACAACTCGCGGAAGCTGTTCGACACCCTGTTCTTCGACTCCAAGCGCTACGACCTGACGCGCGTCGGCCGCTACAAGCTGAACTCGCGCCTCGGCGTCGACATCGATCCGGACGTCCGCGTGCTCACGCACCGCGACCTGATCGAGCTCGTCCGCCGCATCGTGCGCCTGCCGATCATGCTCGGCGTCAACGACCCGGAGATCCGCGACTACGCGGACACGTGCCGCGAGATCCAGCGCACCGATGAGGTGGCCCGCGAGCTCGACGAGTACGAGCACTTCGGCAACCGCCGTCTGCGCACCGTCGGCGAGCTGGTCCAGGAGGCGTTCCGCGTCGGCCTGTACCGCATGGAGCGCGTCGTCAAGGAGCGCATGACGACCGAGGACATCGACACGATCACGCCGCAGACGATCATCAACATCCGTCCTGTCGTGGCCGCGCTGAAGGAGTTCTTCGGCTCCTCGCAGCTGTCCCAGTTCATGGACCAGACGAACTCCCTGTCCGGCCTGACCCATCGTCGCCGCCTGTCGGCGCTCGGCGCCGGCGGCCTGACCCGCGAGCGCGCACCGATCGAGGTGCGCGACGTGCACCCGACCCATTACGGCCGCATGTGCCCGATCGAGACCCCGGAGGGCCCGAACATCGGCCTGATCGGCTCGCTCTCGTCGTACGCGACCGTCTCGGAGTTCGGCTTCGTGCAGTCGCCGTACCGCATCGTCAGGAACGGCTCGATCACCAAGGAGGTCGTCTACATCGACGCCTCCCAGGAGGAGCACCACCTGATCGCGCAGTCCGACACGCCGATCGACGCCAAGGGCAACCTGACCGGCGACAACGGCCTCGTGGTCGTCCGCCAGCACGGCGGCGAGCTCGCGCAGGTCGCGCCGAATGACGTGACGCTGATGGACGTCGCGCCCGAGCAGCTCGTCTCGGTCGCCACGGCCCTGATCCCGTTCCTCGAGCACGACGACGCCAACCGCGCCCTGATGGGCTCGAACATGATGCGCCAGGCCGTGCCGCTGCTCGTCTCCGAGGCGCCCGTCGTGGGCACCGGCCTCGAGGCGCGTGCCGCAATCGACACCGGTGACGTCGTCGTCAACGCCCGAGCCGGCGTCATCTCGAACGTCGACGCCAACTCGATCACCGTCAAGGCGACCGATGGCGGCGAGGACACGTACGAGCTCGTCAAGTTCATGCGCTCCAACCAGGGCACCCTGATCCATCAGAAGCCCATCGTGCTCGACGGCCAGAAGGTCGCCGAGGGCGAGGTGCTCGCCGACGGCTCCGCCTCCGACATGGGCGAGCTCGCGCTCGGCAAGAACATGCTGGTCGCGTTCATGGCCTGGGAGGGCTACAACTTCGAGGACTCGATCATCCTCTCCGAGCGGATCGTCAAGGACGACGTCCTCTCGTCGGTCCACATCGACGAGTACGAGGTCGACGCCCGTTCGACGAAGCTCGGCGACGAGGAGATCACCCGCGACATCCCGAACCGCTCCGAGGAGTCGCTCCGCGACCTCGACGAGATGGGCGTGATCCGCATCGGCGCCGAGGTCGGCTCCGGCGATCTGCTCGTCGGCAAGGTGACGCCGAAGGGCGAGACCGAGCTGACGGCCGAGGAGAAGCTGATCCGCGCGATCTTCAAGGAGAAGGCGCGCGAGGTGCGCGATACCTCGCTGAAGGTTCCCCACGGCGACGGTGGCAAGGTCATCGACGTCAAGGTGTTCGACCGCGAGGCAGGCGACGAGCTCAACGCCGGCGTCAACCAGCTGGTCCGCGTCTACGTCGCGAAGAAGCGCAAGATCTCCGAGGGCGACAAGCTCGCCGGGCGCCACGGCAACAAGGGCGTCATCTCGAAGATCGTGCCGGACGAGGACATGCCGTTCCTCGAGGACGGCACGCCGATCGACATGATCCTCAACCCGCTGGGCGTGCCGAGCCGCATGAACATCGGGCAGATCCTCGAGACGCACCTCGGCTTCGCCGCCAAGTACCGCACCGACGGCGACGCCAGCCCGCCGGAGTGGGTCGCAACCCCCGTCTTCGACGGCGCGACCGTGGAAGAGGTCGACAACGAGCTCTACGAGTGGATCCAGAAGCACAAGGATTCCCCGGTCAAGCTCGCCCACAACGACGAGCCGGGCCGCCGCGTGTCGGGCAAGGTCCAGCTGTACGACGGCAAGACCGGCGAGCCGTACGACCAGAAGATCACCGTCGGCTACATGTACATCCTGAAGCTGCTGCATCTCGTCGACGACAAGATCCACGCACGCTCGACCGGCCCGTACTCGCTCGTCACCCAGCAGCCGCTGGGCGGCAAGGCGCAGTTCGGCGGTCAGCGCTTCGGCGAGATGGAGGTCTGGGCGCTCGAGGCGTACGGCGCCGCGCACACCCTCCAGGAGATGCTCACGATCAAGTCCGATGACACGGTCGGCCGCGTGAAGGCCTACGAGGCGATCGTCAAGGGCGAGAACATCCCCGAGCCGAGCGTCCCGGAGAGCTTCAAGGTGCTCCTCAAGGAGATGCAGTCGCTGGCCCTCGACGTCCGCCCGATGCGCGACGACGGCCGCGACGTGGCCGTCTCCGAGGAGGACGATGAGCTCATCCGCGCCGCGGAGGAGCTCGGTGTCGACCTGTCCGCGGACCGCGTCCGCGGCGAGGGCGATCCCGACGTCGACGAGGTCGACGTCATGGAGGACGAGTCCGAGGAGGTCGCGGCCGACGCGACGCTCGACTCGGAGGTCGACCTCGAAGCCGAGGCCGGCGATGCTGAAGACGAGGACGCACTGGCGCTCGGCGCCGGTGAGCCCGCTGACGAGGAGGGGGAGTCGTAGGGCGCCCCGGCGACCAACGACATCCCACCCGCTAAGGAGACATTGAAATGATCGACGTCAGCGATTTCGACTACATCAAGATCGGCCTCGCGTCGACCAAGGACATCCAGTCCTGGTCGAGCGGTGAGGTCACCAAGCCCGAGACGATCAACTACCGCACGCTCAAGCCGGAGAAGGACGGTCTCTTCTGCGAGCGCATCTTCGGTCCCACCCGGGACTGGGAGTGCTACTGCGGCAAGTACAAGCGCGTTCGCTACAAGGGCATCATCTGCGAGCGCTGCGGCGTTGAGGTCACCCGCCAGAAGGTCCGACGCGAGCGCATGGGTCACATCGACCTGGCCGCGCCCGTCTCGCACATCTGGTTCTTCAAGGGCGTCCCGAGCCGCATCGGCTACCTGCTCGACATCGCACCGAAGGACCTCGAGAAGGTCCTGTACTTCGCTGCGCACATCTGCACCCACGTCGATGAGGAGGCCCGCGCGGCCGACCTGTCGGAGCTGGAGCGGAAGGTCGTCGCAGAGCGCGAGGAGCTCGAGGCAGAGCGCGAGGAGGAGGTCGGCCGCGTCGCCGATCGCCTCAACCGCCGCCGCAAGTACGTCGCGACCGGTTCCGAGGACGGCTTCGACGACGACGACGAGTACTGGGCCCGCATGCTCAACGCGTGGGCCGAGGAGCAGGGCTTCAGCCTTGCCGAGGACCGCAACGCCGCGGGTGGCCTGCTGGGCGAGATCAGCATGCAGCTCACCGACACGACCAAGAAGGTCGTCGGCGACACGATCCACCGCCTCGCCGTGCGCGAGGACCGGAATCTCACCCCCAAGGAGATCGAGAACGTCGCCGGCGTTGCCGCCGACGCGATCGACATCCTCAAGCAGGAGATCACCCGCGTCCGTGACGGCAAGGGTGCCCAGAAGAGCGCCGGACGCCGGATGCTCGAGCAGTCGTGCGCGTACCTCGCGGGCGACGACTCTGCCAAGGACGCCGCGGAGCTCGCGGCGAAGCTGACGGCCGGTGGCCGCACGCAGAAGGAGCTCGACAAGGCCCGTGGCCTCGGCAACGGCCTGCTGGCCGACGTCGTGCGCCTGTCGCCCGACACCCCGGCCAAGGAGCTGGACGTCAAGGAGCTCGCCAACGACCTGTGCCTCAAGGCCGCCGGCAAGATGACCCGCGACGACCACCGCCGCATCGAGGAGTGGACCGCCAAGGTCGCCGAGATGCTGAAGGACGCCGAGCAGCGCAAGAAGGACGGCCACGAGCTGTACGACGAGCGCCTCGAGATGCTCGACCTGGCGTGGCAGAAGTTCCAGGACATCAAGCCCAAGGAGGTCATCGGCGACGAGAAGGTCGCCCGTGAGCTCAAGGACCGCTTCGCCTCCTCGTGGGGCTTCGGCGAGTACATCGGACTCGGCATGGGTGCCGAGGCCGTGCGCGATCTCCTCGCCCGCGAGGACATCCCGCAGCTCGTCGAGGAGCTCAAGGAGCAGATCGCGACCGGCAAGGGTCAGAAGCAGCAGCGCGCGATCAAGCGCCTGAAGGTCGTCTCCGCGTTCCACAAGAGCGAGCAGCGGCCTGACTGGATGATCCTCGAGGTCGTCCCGGTGATCCCGCCGGAGCTGCGCCCGATGGTCCAGCTCGACGGTGGCCGCTTCGCCACGTCCGACCTGAACGACCTGTACCGCCGCGTGATCAACCGCAACAACCGCCTCAAGCGGCTGCTCGATCTCGGCGCGCCGGAGATCATCGTCAACAACGAGAAGCGCATGCTCCAGGAGGCCGTTGACGCACTGTTCGACAACGGCCGCCGCGGTCGCGCGGTGACGGGACCGGGCAATCGCCCGCTCAAGTCGCTGTCCGACATGCTCAAGGGCAAGCAGGGTCGCTTCCGTCAGAACCTGCTCGGCAAGCGCGTCGACTACTCCGGCCGTTCCGTGATCGTCGCCGGTCCGATGCTCAAGCTGCACCAGTGCGGCCTGCCGAAGCTGATGGCCCTCGAGCTCTTCAAGCCGTTCATCATGAGCCGGCTCGTCGAGCGCAAGGCCGTCCCGAACATCAAGGCCGCCAAGCGCATGGTGGAGACGATGGAAGGGGACGTCTGGGACGTCCTCGAGGAGGTCATCACCGAGCATCCGGTGCTCCTCAACCGCGCTCCCACCCTGCACCGTCTCGGCATCCAGGCCTTCGAGCCCGTGCTGATCGACGGCAAGGCGATCCAGGTCCATCCGCTCGTCTGCCACGCGTTCAACGCGGACTTCGACGGCGACCAGATGGCCGTGCACGTGCCCCTCAGCGTCGAGGCCCAGGCTGAGGCCCGGCTCCTGATGCTGTCGGCGCACAACATCCTCTCGCCGGCCAACGGGCGTCCGCTCGCCACGCCGTCGCAGGACATGGTCATCGGCCTGTACTACCTGACGTTCTCGACCATCGACTCCAAGGATCTGCAGGCGAAGTTCGACGCCGGCGCGTCCAGCAAGGAGATCGGCTCGCACGGCACGTTCGCGAACGCCGAAGAGGTCCAGATCGCCCTCGACCACAAGCGGATCCCGCTGCAGGGCGCGATCGTCCTGCGCTCCGAGGAGGGCACCCGCACGGTCACCACGCCGGGCCGCGCCATCCTCAACCACGAGCTCCGACTCGCGCTCGAGACCCAGCTGGGTCGCGCGCTCGACGAGGACGACGTGGAGCTGGTCGACGTCGCGATGACGAAGAAGGAGATCACGGACTTCGTCACGAAGCTCGTCGATCGCCACGGCCCGTCCGAGGTCGCGATGGTCCTCGACACGATCAAGGACCTCGGCTTCAAGTACGCCACGAAGTCGGGCGTCTCGATCTCGAAGAACGACATCGTCACGCCGCCGGAGAAGCAGGCCATCCTCGACAAGTACGAGGAGAAGGTCCAGGCCTCGCAGATCCAGTACTTCGACGGTCTCATCACGGAGCACGAGCGGCACCGCAAGGTCGTCCAGCTCTGGAACGAGGCCACCGACGAGGTCGGCGAGAAGGTCAAGGAGAACTTCGGGGCGACGAACCCGGTCTACATGATGGCCAACTCGGGTGCCCGCGGATCGTTCAAGCAGATCCGCCAGCTGGCGGGTATGCGCGGTCTGATGGCCAACCCGAAGGGCGAGATCATCGAGCGCCCGATCAAGGCCAACTTCATGGAGGGCCTGGACGTCCTCGAGTACTTCATCTCGACCCACGGTGCCCGCAAGGGCCTCGCCGACACGGCGCTCCGCACGGCTGACTCGGGCTACCTGACCCGCCGTCTGGTCGACGTGTCGCAGGACGTCATCGTCCGTGAGGAGGACTGCGGCACCGAGCGCTTCGTCGAGGTCCCGGCCTTCATGGACCGGCGTCCCACGTACGAGGTCCGCAACGGTGAGATCGTCCGTCGTTCGGCGCAGTTCGATGCCCGTCCGAGCGATCAGCTCGCGGGTCGCGTGCTCGCGCAGGACGTCAAGATCGGCGGCGAGGACACCCTCCCCGCCGGTACGCCGATCAGCCGCTCGTTCGCGGCCGAGCTCTCGTCCGAGAAGGAGCGCCACATCAACGGCGTTCTCGCCACGTTCGACGCGGCGCTGACGAAGGCCGGCACCGAGCCCGATCCGATCGCGCTCGCCGCGGCCGTCGGCCTCGAGGACCTGTCCGAGATGTTCAAGCGCGAGAGCAAGGGCGAGGATCCGTACTTCACGCTCGAGGCGATCGACGACATGAAGAACCCGGAGAAGTTCCTCCGGCGTCTCGAGGAGGAGGGCTATCCCTCCCAGCCGCACGGCGACCGCACGCCGGAGGAGATCCGCGTGCTCCAGCTCCGCACCCTGGTGTGGGCGCTGAACGAGGTCGTCGACGCCGAGTGCACCGTTCCGGTCCGCTCGGTCCTGACCTGCAACGCCGAGATCGGCGTCTGCGGAGCCTGCTACGGCGTCATGCCGGCTACGGGCTCCCGCTCGGAGGTCGGTGACGCGGTCGGCATCATCGCCGCTCAGTCGATCGGCGAGCCGGGCACGCAGCTGACCATGCGCACGTTCCACACCGGCGGCGTCGCCGGCTCGGACATCACGCACGGCCTGCCACGCGTCGTGGAGCTCTTCGAGGCTCGTACCCCGAAGGTGCCGGGAGCCGTCGCGCACGTCGACGGCCGCGTCATCCGTCGGGCCAAGGCCACCGGCCAGTTCGTCTTCGTCCTCCCGCGCCGCGATGACATCGAGGTCCGCGAGGTCAAGGGCGAGGGCACGGTGATCTTCTACAAGGGCGAGCGCATGACGCGAACCCTCCACGAGTGGCTGACGAAGGGCATCCCGTACTCGCGCTCCGCTGAGGAGATCGTCGAGGACGGCCAGATCGTCGTCCGCGGCCAGCAGATCGTGAACGGCGTGCTGTCGCCGCCGGATCTGATGGCATCGGGTCTCGACCGCGCCACGCGCTACCTGACCGAAGAGGTCCAGCGCGTGTACCGCGATCAGGGCGTGGAGATCAACGACAAGCACATCGAGGTCATCGCACGTCAGATGACCCGCCGCGTGCTCGTCGACTTCCCGGGCGACACCGGCTATCTGCCGGGCCAGCTCGTCGAGGTCAGCGAGTTCGTCGCGAACCGCAAGGCGCTCGAGAAGAAGAAGACCAAGGTCAAGCGGACCGAGGTCCCGACCGGCGAGCAGCAGGTCCTGGGTATCACCAAGGCCTCGCTCGCCACGGAGAGCTTCCTCTCGGCCGCCTCCTTCCAGGAGACGACGAAGGTCCTCACCGACGCCTCGATCGAGGGCAAGACGGACTACCTGCTGGGTCTCAAGGAGAACGTGATCATCGGCAAGCTGATCCCGGCCTCCACCGGCCTGAAGCAGTACCGGAACATCGAGATCGAGCCCCGCGAGCCGTGGACGCCGGAGATCATCGGCGCCGTGGTGATGGACGAGGAGCTCGGCATCATCGGCGAGGAGATCGAGCCGATGATCGGCCTCGAGGAGCGCCTCGACGGCGACTCGGGTCTGGCCTAGTCACAGCGAGGAACAGGGCCCCCGTCTCCCCGGCAGCTGCCGGGGAGACGGGGGCCTTTTTCATTGGTGGGATGCGACTAAGGGGTCAGACCCTTTCGTCGCATGGCCGCCCAGCTTGATGCTCGGAGAAGGAGGGCAAGCTGCGGTTGATGCGACGAAAGGGTCTGACCCCTTAGTCGCATCCCGGCTTGGAGCACGAGCGGCCTTTGATCGCGCCGTACCGTTGCAGGAGCACGAGCGGCCCTTGATCGAGCCGCGCCGTCAGACCCGCGCCAGCAGCTCCGCCACGGGCACGCGATCTGCGGCCGTCGCGGGGCGATGGATGAACGCCACGCGGCCTTCCGCGTCGAGCACGATGTCGGCGCCGAGCTGGAAGCCGTCGTCGTTGCGGTGCTTCATCGCGAAGCGGCCGTGCCGCAGCTCGCCGGCGGCCTCGCGCCACGAGCGCGGGTCGAGCAGCAGGTTGCGGGGCGTGCCCCTGCCGACGCCGAGCGCGCGGTAGAGCGTGCGGTCCTCGTCGCCGATCACGGTCACGTCCCAGGCTCCGTTGGCCTGCCTCCAGCCCTCAGCGCGGCCCGCAGACGTGGGCAGCACGACCAGCAGGTCGGCCCCGGCCTCGCGGATCGCGGTCTTGGCCTCCACGGCACGGCGGAGGTGGCGCTGGCAGACCGGTCAACCGGGGTGCCGCGACAGGTAGACGATCCACGGTCGCCCGGCGAGGTCCGCGCGGGAGACGGTGCCGCCGCCGGCACGGGGGAGGGTCAGGTCGGGGAACTCCATGACCCCAGTATCGCAGTGGGCGCCTGCTCAGTGCACGCGCCGAGTAGGCGATGGCGGACTTCTCCATCGCGTGGGCGGACAGCATCCGTTCCCGGTCACGGCGGTGGCGGTCAGGGCTCTATCCATTGTCAGGACGCAGGCGGTGGCACAGGCGCAGGAGCCGATCTGCCGCGGGGGGTTGTCGAACGGCGGGACGAGCGTCACAATTCTCTCGCAATCCAGAGGGAGTACCCCATGCAGACCCTGTTCACCCGGCGCCGTCTGGCCGCGCTGATCGTGCTCATGCTCGCCGTCGGTGCCGCGCTGCCAGCGCTCGGCTCGGCCGCCACGGCGCTGATCGGCACGGGCCAGTTGAGAAACGGTGCCGTCACCAACGCCAAGGTGCGTCAGGGCTCGCTGCGCTACACGGCCTTCGCCAAGGGCCAGGTCGCGCGCGCGAACCTCAAGGGCATCCGCGCCGGTGGCGTGCTGACGGGCACATACCCCCAGCCGGGATTGGCCAACGGCAGCGTCCGCGCCGTGCAGATCGCCACGGGTGCGGTCGGCAAGAGCGAGATCGCCGCGGGCGCCGTCGGCTCCGACGAGCTGGCCACGGGCGCCGTGCGGGCGGGCGACATCGCCGACGGCTCGATCGGGGCGGCCAAGATCGCGCCCAACAGCATCGGCCGGGGCCAGATCGCCGCGGGCGGGGTGGGGGCGAGCGAGCTTGCGGCGGGCGCCGTGGGCGTGACCGAGCTGGCGCCGCTGCCGGGCGCTCGGGTCTACCGCTCGGCGCCGATCGCGATCGCCAACGGGCAGATTGCGGAGCTGCCGATGACCGACGTCGCCTACACGCAGGGCGGCGTCTGGTCGACGGCGCAGCCGACGCGGCTGACGGCACCGGTGACCGGGGTGTACCAGGTGACGGGCAGCGTGGTCTTCCAGAGCAACGGCTCGGGCCTGCGCGCCGTCTGGGTCGTGCCTGCGGGGAGTCCGGACAGTCCGTACTTCGGGGAGGCGCAGAGCGCGATCACGGCGCCCGGTGAGCCCTCGGCGATCTCGCTGAGCAGCCTGCTGCATCTGGAGGCCGGTCAGGCCGTGGCGCTCGCAGCCCGTCAGGGGTCGGGCGGCGACCTCCAGGTTCTCGGCGTCGGGCAGCAGACGGCGCTCACCCTGCAGTTCCTCAGTCCCTGAGCCGAAACCGGGCTCCGTCCGACGGCCCCTGTACACCACATTCACGCGCTGCGGTTCCCGCTGCAGCCTTCCACTCAGAACCCCAGCGTGCATCCGGCCCCGCGCGGGCGACGGTTGTCGTTTGGCGCTTTCCGTCAGATGCCCTAGAGTCCTCGGGCTGCGGCTACTGCCGCGCATATCAACGTGCGCCCTCGGGCGCCCAACGGAAAGCGGACCTCGGAGTCCATGCCCACGATCAACCAGCTGGTTCGCAAGCCGCGAACCCCCGAGAAGGCCAAGACGAAGACCCCCGCGCTGAAGGGTGCGCCGCAGAAGCGGGGCGTCTGCACGCGCGTCTACACGACGACCCCGAAGAAGCCGAACTCGGCGCTTCGCAAGGTTGCTCGCGTCCGCCTCTCGAACGGCATGGAAGTCACCGCCTACATCCCCGGCGTCGGCCACAACCTGCAGGAGCACAGCGTCGTGCTGATCCGCGGCGGCCGCGTCAAGGACCTCCCGGGCGTCCGCTACAAGGTCATCCGCGCAGCGCTGGATACGTCCGGCGTCGCCGACCGCAAGCAGGCCCGATCGAAGTACGGAGCGAAGAAGAGCTAATGCCCCGTCGAGCAGATATCACACCGCGCGAACTGATTCCGGATCCGGTCTACAAGTCGACGCTGGTCACGCAGATCATCAACAAGGTCATGCTGGACGGAAAGCGCTCCACCGCTGAGCGCATCGTCTACGGCGCCCTTGCGATCGTCGCCGAGAAGTCGGGCCGCGAGCCCGTCGAGGTCCTCGAGCAGGCGATCAAGTCCGTCACGCCGGTCCTCGAGACCAAGAGCCGTCGTGTCGGTGGCGCCAACTACCAGGTCCCGGTCGAGGTGCCCACGCGCCGCGCCCGCACCCTGGCGGTCCGCTGGCTCGTGACGTTCGCCCGTCAGCGCCGCGAGCGCGGCTCCGACGAGCGCCTCGCCGCCGAGATCCTTGACGCGACGAACCAGCAGGGCGGCGCCTTCAAGCGCAAGGACGACATCTACCGAATGGCGCAGGCCAACAAGGCCTTCGCGCACTACCGCTGGTAACGCATATGAGCATCGTCATCGACACCCAGACCGAGTCCGCTGCGCCGCGCGCGGACCAGCTCGACCTGTACCGGAACATCGGGATCATGGCCCACATTGATGCGGGCAAGACCACCGTCACCGAGCGCGTCCTCTTCTACACCGGCCGCACCCACAAGCTGGGCGAGGTCCATGAGGGCGGCGCGACGATGGACTGGATGGTCCAGGAGCAGGAGCGCGGCATCACGATCACCTCGGCTGCCACGACGGCGCTGTGGAGCGGTCACCGCATCAACATCATCGATACACCCGGGCACGTGGACTTCACCGTCGAAGTGGAGCGCTCGCTGCGCGTCCTCGACGGCGCGGTCGCCGTGTTCGACTCGGTCGCCGGCGTCCAGCCGCAGTCCGAGACGGTGTGGCGCCAGGCCGACAAGTACAGCGTGCCGCGCATCGCGTTCGTCAACAAGATGGACCGCGTCGGCGCCGACTTCGAGTACGTCCGCAAGACCATCGTCGACCGCCTCGGCGCCAACCCGGTGCCGATCCAGATCCCGATCGGGGCCGAGGATCAGTTCCAGGGCGTCGTCGACCTCGTCCGCATGAAGGCAATCGTCTTCGATCAGGACGAGAAGGGTCTGGCCTGGACCGAGTTCGATCCCGAGGGTGACCTGCTGGCCGAGGCCGAGCTGGCCCGCCACACGCTGGTCGAGGCCGTCGCGGACCACAACGAGGACATCATGATGGCGTTCCTCGAGGATCAGCCGGTGGACAACGCCGACCTGATCGCCGCGATCCGCGCCGCCACGCTCGACCTCACCGTCACCCCGCTGCTCTGCGGCACCGCCTTCAAGAACAAGGGCGTCCAGCAGATGCTCGACGCGGTCATCGCGTACCTGCCGAGCCCGCTCGACGTGCCGCCGGTCGAGGGCACCGTGCCCCGCACGGGCGAGACCGTGACGCGCGAGGCCACGCTGACCGCACCGTTCTCCGCCCTCGCCTTCAAGGTGATGAGCGATCCGTTCGTCGGCAAGCTGACCTACTTCCGCGTCTACTCCGGGCACCTCAAGGCCGGTTCCGCGGTGTACAACGCATCGACCGACAAGAAGGAGCGCATCGGGCGCATCCTCCAGATGCACGCGAACCACCGCGAGGAGCGCGAGGAGATCGGCGCCGGCGAGATCGCCGCGGGCGTGGGCCTCAAGGCCACGACCACGGGCGACACGCTCTGCGACGACAAGCAGCCGATCCTGCTCGAGTCCATCGACTTCCCCGAGCCGGTCATCGAGGTGGCCGTCGAGCCGAAGACGAAGGCCGATCAGGACAAGCTTGCAGCAGCGCTGCAGCGCCTCTCCGAGGAGGACCCGACGTTCCGCGTCAAGTCCGACGAGGAGACCGGCCAGACGCTGATCGCCGGCATGGGCGAGCTCCACCTCGAGATCATCGTGGACCGCCTGATGCGCGAGTTCTCCGTCGACGCCAACGTCGGCAAGCCGCAGGTCGCCTACCGCGAGACCATCCGCAAGGCCGTCCCCAAGATTCAGGGCAAGTTCGTCCGCCAGTCCGGTGGCCGCGGCCAGTACGGCGACGTCTGGCTGCGCGTCGAGCCGACCGCGCCGGGTGAGGGCTTCTCGTACGTCTCCGAAATCGTCGGCGGCGTCGTGCCCAAGGAGTACCACAAGGCCGTCGGCGAAGGTGCCCGCGAGGCACTAAGCGCAGGCGTCATCGCCGGCTTCCCCGTGGTCGATGTCAAGGTCGCCCTGATCGACGGCAGCTTCCACGACGTGGACTCCTCGGAGATGGCGTTCAAGATCGCCGGCTCGATGGCGCTCAAGGAGGGCCTCCGCCGAGGCGACTCCGCGCTGCTCGAGCCGATCTTCGCCGTCGAGGTCGTCACGCCCGAGGAGTACATGGGCGACGTCATCGGCGACCTCAACAGCCGCCGCGGCCGCGTCGAGGGCATGGAGCCCCGAGGCAACGCACAGGTTGTCACCGCTCGCGTCCCGCTGGCCGAGATGTTCGGCTACGCGACCGACGTCCGCTCCCTCTCGCAGGGTCGCGCGACGTACACCATGCAGTTCCTGCACTACGAGGAAGTGCCGAAGAGCATCGCCGAAACCATTACGGCGAAGGCCTAACGGGCCAGTCCCGCTACCCCGCAAACCACCACTACCCCCCTTCAGTTCCACAGTCCCAGGGAGACCCGGAGAACACGATGTCCAAGCAGAAGTTCGAGCGCACCAAGCCCCATCTCAATGTCGGAACCATCGGTCACATCGACCATGGCAAGACCACGCTGACGGCCGCGATCACGAAGGTCCTCGCCGAGAAGTCCGGCGGCGTCGCTCGTGACTTCGCGTCGATCGACAACGCTCCCGAGGAGCGCGAGCGCGGCATCACGATCAACACCGCGCACGTCGAGTACGAGACCGAGAAGCGGCACTACGCCCACGTCGATTGCCCGGGCCATGCCGACTACATCAAGAACATGATCACGGGCGCCGCCCAGATGGACGGTGCGATCCTGGTCGTGTCCGCCGCTGACGGCCCGATGCCGCAGACCCGCGAGCACATCCTGCTCGCCAAGCAGGTCGGCGTGCCGTACATCGTGGTCGCGCTGAACAAGGCCGACATGGTCGACGACGACGAGCTCCTCGAGCTCGTCGAGCTCGAGGTTCGCGAGCTGCTCTCCAGCTACGAGTTCCCCGGCGACGACATCCCCGTCGTGCAGGTCTCGGCGCTGAAGGCGCTCGAGGGCGACGAGAAGTGGACCGAGTCCATCGTCGAGCTGATGAACGCCGTCGACTCCTACATCCCGGAGCCGGAGCGCGATACCGAGAAGCCGTTCCTGATGGCGATCGAGGACGTGTTCACGATCACCGGTCGCGGCACCGTCGTGACGGGCCGCATCGAGAAGGGCGTCGTCAACGTCGGCGACGAGGTTGAGGTCGTCGGTCTCAAGGACACGCAGAAGACGACCGTCACCGGCGTCGAGATGTTCAACAAGGATCTCGACCGCGGCGAGGCTGGCGACAACGCCGGCTGCCTGCTCCGCGGCCTGAAGCGCGAGGACGTCGAGCGCGGTCAGGTCCTGGTCAAGCCCGGTTCGATCACCCCGCACACCGACTTCGAGGCGGACATCTACGTCCTCACGAAGGAGGAGGGTGGCCGTCACACGCGCTTCCTCTCGGGCTACCGCCCCCAGTTCTACTTCCGCACGACGGACGTCACCGGCGCCGTCGTTCTGCCTGACGGCACGGATATCTGCCTCCCTGGCGACCGCACCTCCATCGTTGTCGAGCTGATTCAGCCGATCGCCATGGACGAGGGTCTCCGCTTCGCCATCCGCGAAGGCGGCCGCACCGTCGGTGCAGGCGTCGTCACGAAGATTCTCAAGTAACCCCTTGGCTGAGCAGAAAATCCGCATCCGTTTGAAGGGCTACGACCACCAGACTCTGGACCGGTCCGCCAAGGACATCGTCGACACGGCGGTGCGCTCCGGCGCGACCGTGTCCGGCCCTGTCCCGCTGCCGACCGAGAAGAACGTCTACTGCGTGATCCGTTCCCCCTTCAAGGACAAGGATTCCCGCGAGCACTTCGAGATCCGCACTCACAAGCGGCTGATCGACATCCATAGCCCCACGCCGAAGACGGTTGACTCGCTCATGCGCCTCGACCTTCCCGCCGGCATCGACATCGAGATCAAGCTCTAAACCATGAAAGCCATCATCGGACGCAAGCTGGGGATGACCCAGCTCTTCACGGAAGACGGGGCACGTCTGCCCGTCACCGTGATCGAGGCGGGCCCGTGCCCGATCGTCGGCGTACGCACCACTGACGCTGACGGCTACGACGGCGTCCAGCTCGCGTACCAGTCGGTTGATCTCGAGGACCTCTCCAAGCCGGAAGCCGGCCACCTCAAGAAGGCCGGCGTCGGACCGCACCGTCATCTGACGGAGTTCCGCGGTACGACCGACATGAACATCGGCGAGGCCGTCACGGTCGGCGTCTTCGGACCTGGCGACCACGTCAAGGTCTCCGGAACCAGCGTCGGCAAGGGCTTCGCAGGCACCATCAAGCGCCACGGCTTCAGCCGCGGCCCGGTCAGCCACGGCTCGCACAACGTGCGCGCCCCCGGCTCGATCGGCCAGTCGGCCTGGCCGTCCCGCGTGTTCAAGGGCAAGCGGATGGCCGGCCAGATGGGCAACAAGCGCATCACGCAGCGCGGTCTCACGGTGATCGATGTTGATCCCAGCCGCAACGTGATCCTCGTGTCCGGCGCTGTGCCGGGCCCGAAGGGCGGACTCGTCGAGATCCGAGAGGACGTGCACTGATGTCCCTGACTGCTCCCATCATCGGCGGCACCGGAACCGTCAACCTGTCCGACGCCGTCTTCGGCGTCGAGGTTGCCCCCGGCCTGCTGCACGAGGTCGCCAAGGCGGAGGCCGCTGGCCGCCGTCAGGGCACCCACGCGACGAAGACCCGCGGCATGGTCGCCGGTGGACGCGCGAAGCCGTTCAACCAGAAGGGCACGGGTCGCGCCCGCCAGGGCACGACGCGCGCCGCGCAGTTCACCGGTGGTGGCGCCGTCTTCGGCCCGCAGCCGCGCTCCTACGCGGTCAAGGTCAACAAGAAGGCGTACAAGAAGGCCCGCTGCATGGGGCTCAGCCAGCACGCCGGCAACGGCTCGCTCGGCATCTTCGAGGCCGGCTCGTTCGACACCCCCAAGACCAAGGACGCCCTCAAGCTCGTCGAGGGCTGGAGCGTCACGCCCCTGGTCGTGGTCGTCGGCACCGAGGAGGAGGCTGCGGCACTGTCGTTCCGCAACATCCCGCGCTCGGCCGTCCTGACCCCGACCGAGGTCGGTCTGACCGAGCTCCTCTGGGCCCGTCGCCTGCTGATCAGCACCACCGCGCTCGACGAGCTGACCGCCACGCTCGCATCGACCAAGCAGAAGGACGAGGTGACCGCATGAAGTCCACCACGCCCGCAGCCCACACGGTGCTGCTCGCCCCGGTCGTGAGCGAGAAGAGCTACTCGTTGACCGAGGACGGCAAGTACACGTTCCACGTGCACCCCGACGCCCACAAGACCCAGATCCGCCAGGCGGTCGAGGAGATCTTCAAGGTCAACGTCGTGGACGTGCACATTCTCAAGGTTCCCTCCAAGCCCAAGCGTCGCGGCATGTTCAAGGGCACGCGCCCGGGTGGCAAGAAGGCGATCGTCAAGCTCGCCGAGGGCCAGTCCATTCCGATCTTCGAGGGAGTCGCATAATGGGCGTCCGCTCGTTCCGCCCGACCTCGCCGGGTCGCCGCTTCATGACTGTGTCCGACTTCGCCGAAGTGACGAAGTCGACACCGGAGAAGAGCCTCCTCGCGCCGGTCCATCGTCACGGCGGCCGTAACAACAACGGCCGCATCACGACGCGCCATCAGGGTGGTGGCCATAAGCGCCGCTACCGCATCGTCGATTTCAAGCGACTCAAGGACGGCGTGCCCGCGAAGGTCGCCGCCATCGAGTACGACCCGAACCGCTCCGCGCGCATCGCGCTGCTCCACTACGTGGACGGCGCCAAGGCCTACATCCTGGCTCCGGTCAACCTCGAGGTCGGCTCGTTCGTCTCCTCGGGTCCCGAGGCCGACATCAAGCCGGGCAACGCGCTGCCGCTGTTCAACATCCCGACCGGCACGACGGTGCATGCCGTCGAGCTCCGTCCCGGCCAGGGCGCACGCATGTGCCGCTCCGCCGGCACGAGCGCCCAGCTGGTCGCCAAGGAGGCCGAGACGGCGCTGCTGCGCCTGCCCTCCGGCGAGCTCCGCCGCGTGAGCGCGCACTGCCGCGCCACGATCGGCCAGGTCGGCAACACCACGCACGAGAACGAGGTCGGCGGCAAGGCCGGCCGAGCTCGCTGGGCCGGCAAGCGCCCGGGCGTCCGTGGCACCGCAATGAACCCCGTTGACCACCCGCATGGTGGTGGCGAAGGCAAGGGCAAGGGCTCCCACCCTGTGACCCCGTGGGGCAAGCCCACGCTCGGACGTCGCACCCGCGACCCGAAGAAGGCCTCGTCCGCAGATATCGTCCGTGGCCGTCGCCGCGGGAAGGGCAGGAAGTAGATGTCCCGTTCGTCGAAGAAGGGTCCTTACGTGGACGAGCGTCTCCTCAAGCGCATCGAGGAGCAGAACGCCACCAAGGAAAAGAAGATGCTCAAGACCTGGTCGCGTGCCAGCACCATCTTCCCGGAGATGGTCAGCCACACGATCGCGGTCCACGACGGGCGCAAGCACGTCCCCGTGTTCATCTCCGAGGCCATGGTGGGTCACAAGCTCGGCGAGTTTGCGCCGACGCGCACCTACCGTGGTCACATCTCCGACAAGCAGTCGAGGCGCGGCTGATGTCGGGCGAGCGATTCTCCTACGAAAAGACCGGGCTCGTGCGCGCCGAGGCGAAGCACGTCCGCTCGTCGGCCCGCAAGGTCCGGCTGGTGCTCGCCGACATCCGCGGCCGTAAGGTCACGGATGCCCGCAAGCTCCTGCTGTTCTCGCCGCGCGCCGTGGCCAAGGACATCGAGCTCGTGCTCCGCTCCGCGGTCACGAACGCCGAGGTCAACCACGGCCTCTCGCCGGACGATCTCGTGATCCACGAGGCGTTCGCCAACGAGGGCGTCACGATCAAGCGCTTCAAGCCGCGTGCCCGTGGCCGCGCCAGCCGCATCAACAAGCGCACCGCGCACATCACGATCCTGCTCCGCTCGCTGACGAGCGGCACGATCGTGGAGGGCGAGGTCGAGACCGCCGGCGCCAAGCAGACGTCCTCCGATTCGGCTCGCGCCAAGCGCGTCGCCGCGTCGAAGAAGACCGACGGGGGCACGGACGCCGCAGCGGCGTCCGACGTCACCGAAGTCGCGGCCGACGATACGGCCGCCGCAGCTCCGAAGAAGGCCACCGCCAAGAAGGCGGCAGCCACCACGGACGCGACCACTGAGAAGAAGCCCGCAGCCAAGAAGCCTGCGGCGAAGAAGCCGGCGGCAGCCGCTGGTGACGACGCAGCGGTCAAGAAGCCCGCTGCGAAGAAGCCTGCTGCCAAGAAGCCGGCCGTTGAGAAGACCGACGAGGAGAAGAGCTAGATATGGGCCAGAAAGTTCATCCTGGCGGCCTTCGCGTCGGCATCATCCACGACTGGAAGTCGAACTGGTGCTCCGATCGCGAGTTCGCCCGCTACCTGGGTGAGGACATCAAGATCCGCGAGCACATCCACAACAAGCTGAGCCACGCGGGCCTGTCCGACATCCACATCCGCAAGGATTCGCAGAAGATCACGATCGACATCTACACCGCCCGTCCGGGCATCGTCATCGGCAAGTCCGGTGTCGAGGTTGACGCCCTCCGCAAGGAGGTCCACTCGATCACCGGCCGCGCCGTGCAGATCAACATCAACGAGATCAAGCGTCCCGAGCTCGACGCGCGCCTGATGGCGCAGTCGGTTGCCGAGCAGCTGCAGAATCGCGTGGCCTTCCGCCGCGCGATGAAGCGCTCGCTGCAGTCGGCGGTCCGCTCCGGCGCCCAAGGCGTCCGCATCAAGTGCGGCGGTCGCCTCGGCGGCGGCGAGATGAGCCGGACCGAGCAGTACTCGGAGGGCCGCGTGCCGCTCCAGACGCTCCGCGCCGATATCGACTACGGCTTCGCCGAGGCCAAGACCACGTACGGCCGCATCGGCGTCAAGGTCTGGATCAACAAGGGCGAGATCATGCCCGAGGGCTTCGAGGGCCAGGATCAGAATCAGACTCGCCTCGGCGAGGTTGATGCTCGACGCCGCAAGGGTGGCGCCAAGGGCGCCATCGAAGAGCTCGGTCCCGCGCGCCCCAAGGGCCGCCGCGGTGCTCCGGGTGGCGGTGGCGAGCGCGGTGGCGAGCGTGGCGGCGGCCCCGGTGGCGATCGTCGCCCCCGTGGCGGCGGACCCGGTGGTCCGAACCAGCCGCGCCTGAGCGGTCCGTCCGTTCCGGCCGGTCGTCGCGCCCGTCCCAAGTCCGAGACCCCCGTGGTCGAGGAGATCGTGGTCGACGAGGTCATCGAGACCCCCGTGGCCGAGGTCGTCGTCGAGGAGACCGTCGTCGTCGAGGCGCCCGCTGCGGAGGAGACTCCTGCTGTCGAGGCTCCCGCCGCTGAGGCTCCCGCTGCCGAGGAGGGTGATTCCTGATGCTGATGCCGCGTCGCGTCAAGCACCGCCGCGTTCATCGTGGTCGTCGCACGGGTGAGACCAAGGGCCATGCCCGCGTCACCTTCGGCGAGTACGGGCTCAAGGCCATGCACGAGGGGTGGATCACCGCTCGTCAGATCGAGGCCGCACGTATTGCCATGACCCGCAAGATCAAGCGCGGTGGCAAGGTCTGGATCACGATCTTCCCGGACAAGCCCGTCACGAAGAAGCCCGCCGAGACCCGCATGGGCTCGGGCAAGGGCTCGCCCGAGTTCTGGGTCGCCGTCGTGCGCCCGGGCCGGATCATGTTCGAGCTCGCCGGCGTGCCCGAGCCGTTGGCCCGCGAGGCCATGGCGCTGGCAGCCCAGAAGCTGCCGATCCCCTGCAAGTTCGTCACCCGGGAAGGTGATCTCTTTGAAGGCTAGTGAGATCCGCGAGCTCAGCTCGGACGACGTCGCCCGCAAGGTGGCCGAGGCTCGTCAGGAGCTGTTCAACCTGCGTTTCCAGCACGCCACCGGCGCGCTCGAGAACACGTCCAACCTGACCGGTGTCCGCCGCGAGCTCGCTCGCCTGCTGACGATCCAGGGCGAGCAGGCCGACAAGATGGAAGGTGGAGCGTCGTGAGCGACGAGAACGAGACCCCGGACGTGGAGGAGACTCCCGTGAACGAGGCTGTCGCCGACGAGGCCGTCGCCGAGGAGGTCGCCGTCGAGGCTGCCGCCGAGGAGGCCGCACCCGAGGCTGCTGTCGAGGAGGCCCCCGCTGAGGAGGTCGCCGTCGAGGCTGCTGTCGAGGAGGCCCCCGTCGAGGAGGCCGCCCCCGAGGCTGTCGCGGAGGAGGCTGCGCCCGTCGAGGCCGTCGCCGAGCCCGAGCCGGTCAAGGAGAAGAAGAAGCGCCCGCCGCGCACCAACCGCATCCGCCGTGTCCGCACGACGGCTGAGGAGCGCGCCGAGCTGCGCAAGAAGTCCGCTGCTGCGCGCAAGCGCCGCCGCGGCGAGTCCACCGGGGGCGAGTACGTTCGCACCCCCGCGCAGGACGCCGAGCAGGGCCGCCGTCGCGAGCGCCGTGGCGTCGTCACGTCCAACAAGGGCGAGAAGACGATCACCGTGCGCGTCGATGTCCTCAAGGCACATCCCAAGTACAAGAAGATCATGCGCCGCTCCATGACGCTCCATGCGCATGACGAGCTGAACACGGCCAACATCGGTGACACGGTTCGTGTCGTCGAGACGCGTCCGCTGTCCCGCACCAAGCGCTGGCGCCTGGTCGAGATCGTCGAGGTGGCCAAGTGATCCAGCAGGAATCCCGTCTCCGAGTTGCCGATAACACCGGCGCCCGCGAGATCCTCTGCATCCGCGTCCGCGGCGGTTCGCACCGTCGCTACGCACATGTCGGTGACATCATCGTCGCGACCGTCAAGGTGGCTACGCCGAATGGCACCGTCAAGAAGGGCGAGGTCGTCCACGCCGTCGTCGTGCGCACCACCAAGGCGCATCACCGCGACGATGGCACGAACATCCGCTTCGACGACAACGCCGCGGTCATCATCGACCCGGCGGGCAACCCGCGCGGAACGCGCATCTTCGGGCCCGTGGCCCGCGAGCTGCGCGAGAAGAACTTCATGCGGATCGTCTCGCTCGCCCCGGAGGTGCTCTGATGGCAGGAATCGGCATCAAGACCGGTGACACCATCGAGGTCATCACCGGCAAGGACCGCGGCAAGCGCGGCAAGGTCGTCTCGGCCGATCCCACCACGGCGCGCGTCGTCGTCGAAGGTCGCAACCTGGCGAAGCGTCACCTGAAGCCGCGCCCGGTCCCGGGCTCCGGCGGTCAGCAGATGGCTCCGGGCGGCATCCTCGAGCAGGAGGCGCCGTTGCGCCGCTCGAACGTCATGCTCGTGTGCCCGTCGTGCGACAAGGCGACACGCGTCGGCAAGAAGGCCGAAACCAATGTCCGCATGTGCAAGAAGTGCGGGACGGAGATCGACAAGTAATGGCTGACATCGCAACCCACATCCCCCGGCTGAAGGAGCGCTACGAGCGCGAGATCAAGCCGCAGCTGATCGAGACCTTCGGCTACACGTCCTCCATGCAGGCGCCGAGGCTCACCAAGATCACGCTGAACATGGGCGTCTCCGACGCGAAGACCGACTCGAAGGCGCTCGATCATGCCGTCGAGCAGATGACGCAGATCGCGGGCCAGAAGCCGATCATCACGATCGCCCGCAAGTCCATCGCCGGCTTCAAGCTGCGCGAGGGCATGCCGATCGGCTGCAAGGTCACGCTGCGCGGCGAGCAGATGTACGAGTTCCTCGATCGTCTCACGACGGTCGCGCTACCCCGCATCCGCGACTTCCGCGGCATCAGCGCCACGTCCTTCGACGGGCGCGGCAACTACTCGCTCGGCATCCGGGAGCAGATCATCTTCCCGGAGATCGACTACGACCGGATCGATCAGGTCCGGGGCATGGACATCACCATCACCACGACCGCGGCAACCGATGATGAGGCGCGCGAGCTCCTCAAGCACTTCGGCATGCCGTTCCGAGAGGCCTGAGAGATATGGCGAAGACTGCTCTCCGCATGAAGGCCGCTCGTCCGGCCAAGTACAAGGTGCGCAACTACTCGCGCTGCCAGAAGTGCGGCCGCCCGCGTGCGGTGTACAAGAAGTTCGGCCTGTGCCGCATCTGCCTCCGGCAGCTCGCGCATGAGGGCGTTATCCCCGGTATGACGAAGTCGAGCTGGTAGCACCATGGTCAATGATCCCATCGCAGACATGCTGACCCGCATCCGCAACGCCAACACGGCGCTGCATGACAAGGTCATCATGCCCACCTCCCGCAGCAAGCGCGAGATCGCACGCATCCTCCATGAGGAGGGCTACATCGCCTCCTGGTCGGAGGAGGCCGCAACGCCTCAGCCCCTGCTCGTGATCGAGCTGAAGTACGGCCGCAACCGCGAGCGCGTCATCTACGGGCTCAAGCGCGTCTCGAAGCCCGGACGCCGGATGTACGCCCCCAAGGACCGGCTTCCCCGCGTCCTCGGTGGCCTCGGCACCGCAATCATGTCCACCTCGACCGGCATTTGCACTGCCGCAGACGCAGCCAAGCGCGGCGTCGGCGGAGAAGTGCTGTGCTTCATCTGGTAATCACATGAGTCGCATCGGCCGCCGCATCATCACCATCCCCTCCGGAGTCTCCGTCGAGGTCGCCCCCGGGCGCATCACGGTCACCGGACCGAAGGGCACGCTCGTTCAGCAGATCTCCCCCGACATGACGGTCATCGTCGACGAGGGCGAGATCCGCATCGAGCGTCCCACCGATCGCCCGAATCATCGCGCGCTCCACGGACTCACCCGCAGCCTCCTCTTCAACATGGTCGAGGGCGTTTCGAACGGGTACGTCAAGGAGCTCGAGATCCAGGGCGTCGGCTATCGTTGCGCCGCCCAGGGCAAGAACCTGGAGCTCGCGCTCGGCTACTCCCACGCGGTCAAGTACGACGCGCCGGAGGGTATTGAGTTCGAAGTCCCCGCGCCCACGCAGATCATCGTCCGCGGCATCGACAAGCAGCGCGTCGGCCAGGTGGCCGCCGAGATCCGCAAGCTGCGTCCGCCGGAGCCGTATAAGGGCAAGGGCATTCGCTACGCGGGCGAGCATGTCGCCCGGAAGGTCGGTAAGCGCGCATGAGCAAGATCACCCCGAAGCAGGCCCGCGATCGTCGCCATCGGCGCGTTCGCGGCAAGATCAGCGGCACCGCCGCACGTCCCCGTCTGGCCGTCTTCCGGTCGAACTCGGACGTGTACGCGCAGCTCATCGACGACGTGCAGGGCCATACCCTCGCGGCGGCCGATTCGCGCTCCGTCAAGGAGGGCGACAAGTCGGCCAAGGCGAAGGCCACGGGAGTGCTCATCGCTGAGCGCGCCAAGGCCGCCGGAGTCAGCAATGTCGTGTTCGACCGTGGTGGATACCTCTACCACGGACGTGTCAAAGCGCTCGCCGAAGGTGCGCGCGAGGGAGGTCTCGAGTTCTGATGGCTAGCCGAGTTGGAACGGATGCCCAGGGCCGCGAGCTCCACGAGCGCGTCGTCGAGATCAACCGCGTCGCGAAGGTCGTCAAGGGCGGCCGTCGCTTCAGCTTTACCGCGCTGGTCGTGGTGGGCGACGAGATGGAGCAGGTCGGTGTCGGCTACGGCAAGGCCAACGAGGTCCCCGTCGCGATCCAGAAGGCGATCGAGGACGCGAAGAAGAACCTCTTCACGGTCCCGCGTCACCACACGACCATCACCCACGAGATCACCGGCGTCTACGGCGCCGGCAAGGTGCTCCTCAAGCCCGCCTCGCAGGGTACCGGCGTCATCGCCGGCGCCGGCGTCCGCGCGGTGCTGGAGCTCGCCGGTATCAAGGACGTGCTGGCCAAGTCGCTGGGCACGTCGACCCCGATCAATCTCTGCCGAGCAGCCGAGGTCGCCCTGCGCAGCCTCCGCCGCCCGGAGGACGTCGCGGCACTCCGCGGCAAGCAGCTGCACGAGATCCTGCCCCAGGGCGGAAGCCGCAAGAAGACCGCCGACGCCGCTGCAGCAGCCGCTGCCGCATCCGCTGAGGCAGAGGTGACCGCATGAGCATCAAGGTCACCCAGGTGAAGTCGACGATCGGCGTTCAGAAGGAGCATCGCGGCACGCTGCGCGCGCTCGGTCTGCGTCGCATCGGTCATTCCCGCGTGCATACGGACTCGCCCGGCCTGCAGGGCATGCTGCATCAGGTCGGCTATCTCTTGAAGATCGAGGAGGTCGACGCCGCATGAGCGAGCCCATCACCCTCAGCAACCTGAAGCCCGCGCCGGGCGCCCAGAAGACGCGCAAGCGCGTGGGCCGCGGCAACGGCAGCGGCAACGGCAAGACTGCCGGCCGTGGTCAGAAGGGCCAGAAGTCCCGTTCGGGCAGCCACAACATGCGGCCCGGCTTCGAAGGCGGCCAGATGCCGCTCTACATGCGCACCGGCAAGCTCCGCGGACCGCACATGAAGAAGTCGATGCCGATGGGTCCGTTCCGCACGCAGTCCGAGATCGTCAACGTCGGATCGCTCGCCGAGAAGTTCCCGGCCGGCACCGAGGTAACGCCCGAGATGCTCGTGCAGACCGGTCTCCTCAGTCGGATCAAGCATCCGGTCAAGGTGCTCGGCGAGGGCGACCTCGGACATGCCCTGACGATCCACGCGCACGCCTTCTCGGCGTCTGCCAAGGCCAAGATCGAGGCCGCGGGCGGCACCGCCAAGGTGATCGAGCGCGCGGCTCCGGCCGAGTCCGAGCAGTAGCCGGTAGGCTGGGCCCGTGCTCGCTGCTGTAGCCAACGCCCTCCGGGTCAAGGAACTCCGCAATCGCATCCTGTTCACGGCTGCGATGCTGCTCCTGTACCGCGCTGGCTCCTGGCTGCCCACGCCCGGGGTCAACACGGCCGAGATCCAGAATCTCTTCAGCGGCGGTGCGGGCTCGACGATCCTCGGCTACCTGAACCTGTTCTCCGGTCAGGCGCTGCAGAACCTGTCGTTCTTCGCGCTCGGAATCATGCCGTACATCACGGCGTCGATCATCATGCAGCTGATGACGGTGGTCGTCCCGCGCCTCGAGGCACTCCAGAAGGAGGGCGAGGCGGGGCAGAAGAAGATCACGCAGTACACGCGCTACCTGACCGTCATCCTCGCCCTGCTGCAGTCGATCGGCTACGTGATCCTGTTCCACAACGGCTCGGTGCTGGGCGGGACGAACTCACTAACCAGCCTGACTCCACGCTCGTTCATCCTGATCGTCGTCACGCTCACCGCCGGCACGACGCTCCTGATGTGGATGGGCGAGCTGATCACCCAGCGCGGTATCGGCAACGGCCAGTCGCTGATCATCTTCGCCTCGATCCTCGTCTCGCTCCCCGTCGGCGTCAGCGCCTGGGCCAACTCCGGCACCTTCCAGCGCCTGAGCCTTCCGATCATCGTGCTGGCGGTGATCGTCGCCGTCGTCTACGTCAATGAGGGGCAGCGCCGCATCCCGATCCAATACGCCAAGCGCATGGTGGGCCGCCGCATGACCACGGGCGGTTCCACGTACATGCCGCTGCGCGTCAATATGGCGGGCGTGATCCCCGTGATCTTCGCGGTCGCCGTGCTGTTCCTGCCCCCGACGATCGGCCAGCTCGTGCCCGCGCTCAACTTCCTCGCGGACTGGTTCGCGCCGGCCTCGTGGGCGTCGATGATCCTCGAGTTCGGCCTGATCGTGATGTTCTCGTTCTTCTACACCGCGGTGCAGTTCAACCCGACGGAGCAGGCTGAGAACCTCAAGAAGAACGGCGGCTTCATCCCCGGCGTCCGCCCGGGCCGCCCGACCGCGCAGTACCTCGACCGCGTGATGACCCGGCTGACCCTGCCCGGCTCGATCTTCCTCGGCACGATCGCAATCGCACCGACCATCTTCATCAAGTACGGCGGCTTCTCGCAGGCCGTCGCCCAGGCTCTCGGCGGCACCTCCATCCTGATCGTGGTGGGCGTCGCACTCGACACCATGCGACAGATGGAATCGCAGGTGATGATGCGGCACTACGAGGGCTTCCTGAAGTAGTGCCGGGCGCGTATCTCATCTTCGGTCCGCCCGGTGCGGGCAAGGGAACCCAGGCGCCGCGACTCGCAGAGCGCCTGGCGATCCCGCACATCTCGACCGGCGACATCCTGCGCGCCAACGTCAAGGGCGGCACGCCGCTCGGCGTCGAGGCGAAGGCCTACATGGAGGCCGGCGATCTGGTCCCCGACGAGCTCGTCGTGCGCATGCTGGGCGATCGCCTGGCCGAGCCCGATGCCGCCACCGGCTTCCTGCTCGACGGCTTCCCGCGCAACGTGGCCCAGGCCGCTGCCCTCGACGCGATGCTCGCGGAGCGGGGGAGCCCCCTCGACTGCGTGCTGGTGCTCGACGTGGCCGAGGAGGAGATCGTCAGGCGCATCTCCGGACGCCTGACGGCCCACAACGGGCGCATCTACCACGAGCTGTACGACCCGCCGCAGACCCCGGGCATCGACGACGAGGAGGGCCTGCCGCTGATCCGCCGGCCCGACGACGAGCCCGACGTGGTCCGCAACCGCTATCGCAACGTGTACCTGGCGCAGACCGTGCCCGTGCGCGGCCACTACCAGCAGGCCGGCGTGCCCGAGGTCGTCATCGACGGCATCGGTACCACGGCCGAGGTCGCTGCGCGCATCGACGCGGCGCTGCCCGCGTGATCCACCGCAAGTCGCCACGCGATCTCGACCGCATGGCGGCGGCCGGCGAGATCGTCGCCGAGACCCTCGCGCTGGTCGCCGAGGCCGCGCGCCCCGGCATGTCGACGCTCGATCTCGACCAGATCGCCGAGGCGCACATCCGCGCCTGCGGCGGGGTACCGACGTTCAAGGGCTACCGCGGCTTCCCCGGCTCGATCTGCGCGTCGCCCAACACGATGATCGTGCACGGCATCCCCAGCGACCTCGTCGTCCTCGCCGATGGCGACATCCTCTCGATCGACGTCGGCGTGACCCGGCAGGGCTTCGTCGGCGACTCCGCCGTCACCGTGGCCATCGGGCAGGTGCCGGAGCGCACCAAGGTGCTGCTCCGCACGTGTCAGGCGTCGCTCCAGGCGGCCGTGGCGGCCTCGCAGGCAGGGGGGCGCCTCGGAGACATCGGCGCGGCCGTGCAGACGGTCGTGGAGGCCGCAGGCTTCGCCGTCGTGCGCGACCTCGTCGGCCACGGCGTGGGGCGCTCGATGCACGAGGACCCGCAGGTCAAGAACTACGGCGAGGCGGGGACCGGGCCGGAATTGAAGGCCGGGATGACCCTCGCGATCGAGCCGATGATCACGGACGGCTCCTACGAGATCCACGTCGACGACGACGGCTGGTCGATCTTCACGGTCGATGACAGCCTCGCCGCCCACTTCGAGCACACCGTCGCCATCACGGAGGAGGGACCCCGCGTCCTGACCCTCGTGCGCGGCGATTCCATCGTCAACCACCCGATCTGATGGTTATGGCGCACCTGATTCAAGTGCTCTGCTACGGTGCCCCTCCGCGCACCAGTGCGGCCAATTGGCCTGCTCTGCGCCCCATCCTGTTCGATTCACACCCGAGGGTTTCATGAAGGTCCGTCCCAGCGTTAAGCCAATGTGCGACAAGTGCCGAGTCATTCGTCGTTCCGGCATCGTTCACGTGATCTGCCCGAACCCCCGTCACAAGCAGCGTCAGGGGTAGTCGCGTGGCACGCATCGCTGGAGTCAACATCCCCCGGGAGAAGCGCGTCGAGATCGGCCTGACGTACATCTACGGGATCGGCCGTTCGACGGCCCAGAGCATCTGCAAGGAGCTTGGGATCGAGTCGCACCAGAAGGTGCGCGATCTCACTGATGAGGAAGTTGCTCGCCTCCGCGCCTACATCGACGCGAACGTGCAGGTCGAAGGCGACCTGCGACGTGAGCGCTCCGGCAACATCAAGCGCCTGATGGAGATCGGCTGCTACCGCGGCATTCGCCATCGCCGCGGCCTCCCGGTCCGTGGTCAGCGCACGAAGACCAATGCCCGGACCCGCAAGGGTCCGAAGAAGACCGTCTCGCGCGGTCGCAAGGGCTAAGGAAAGGACTACCCCGTTTCATGGCTCCTCCTCGTCGATCCGCCGGCACTCGTGGCCGCACGCGCCGCAAGGTGCGCAAGAACGTGGCCGTTGGCCAGGCGCACATCAAGACGTCGTTCAACAATACGATCGTCGCGCTGACCGACAAGGAAGGCAACGTCTTGGCGTGGAAGTCCGCCGGCGCAGCCGGCTTCAAGGGCTCCCGCAAGTCGACGCCGTTCGCCGCTCAGGTGACCGCCGATCTCTGCGCCCGCGAGGGCATGGAGCACGGTCTCCAGAAGATCGAGGTCTTCCTCAAGGGGCCCGGCTCCGGTCGCGAGACCGCGATGCGCTCCCTGCAGGCCGCTGGCCTCGAGATCATCGGCGTGCGTGACGTGTCCCCGCAGGCCCACAACGGCTGCCGCGCCCGCAAGCGCCGCCGCGTCTAGGAGACACTGAGCAATGGCCCGCGTTACCGATCCCAAGTGCCGTCAGTGCCGCCGCGAAGGCGTCAAGCTCTTCCTCAAGGGCGAGCGCTGCCTGACCGAGAAGTGCGCTGTCGAGCGTCGCTCCTATCCGCCGGGCCAGCATGGCCGCGGTCGCATCAAGCAGTCCGAGTACCTGCTGCAGCTGCGCGAGAAGCAGAAGGCCCGCCGCTACTACGGCGTGCTCGAGAAGCAGTTCCGCAATTACTACAAGAAGGCCTCGCGTCGTCAGGGCATCACCGGCGAGGAGCTCCTTCGCCTGCTCGAGATGCGTCTTGACAACGTGGTCTACCGCCTCGGCTTCGCCGCCTCCCGTGCCCAGGCACGGCAGCTGGTGCGCCACGGCCACTTCCATGTCAATGGTCGTCGGGTCAACATCCCCTCGTACTCGGTCCGCGCCGATGACATCGTCTCGCTGCGCCCCGGCGCCGCGGGCGAGACCGCAGTGCGAAGCGCGACCGATCTGACCGCGTCGGTGGCCAACTGGCTGCAGGCCGACCATGACAACCTCACGGGTAAGGTGCTCCGCATGCCGGACCGTGATGAGATCGATACCCCTGTCCAAGAGCAGCTGATCGTGGAGCTGTATTCGAAGTGAGCACCCGCATGCTTGAATTCCAGATGCCGCAGATCGTCCACGAAGAGGTCTCCGCGACCGAGGGCGTGTTCGTCGTCGAGCCGCTTGAGCGCGGCTTCGGCTACACGTTCGGCAACTCGCTGCGCCGCGTGCTGCTCTCGTCGCTCGAGGGCGCCGCGGTCACCAGCGTCCGTATCGAGGGCGCACAGCACGAGTTCACGACGGTGCCCGGCGTCCGCGAGGACGTCACGGACATCATCCTGAACCTCAAGGGCCTCGTCCTCCAGATGGAGGGCGACGCACTCGAGATCGAGGCCGACATCGTCAAGTCGGGTCCCGGTATCGTCACGGCCGCCGACATCGCCGTCGCCGGTCCGGTCGAGATCCTCAACAAGGACCTCGTGATCTGCAACCTCGCCGCCAAGTCGAAGCTGGAGATGTCGCTGACCATCGGTCGCGGCCGCGGCTACGTGCCGGCCAGCGAGAACAAGGACTTCGAGACCACCATCGGCGTCATTCCGGTCGACTCGATCTTCTCGCCCGTCCGCCGCGTGACCTACACGGTCGAGCCGGCCCGCGTCGGTTCCGACACGGACTTCGACAAGCTGACGCTGCACGTGAAGACGAACGGCGCGATCGATCCCAAGGAGGCCGTCACGGCCGCCGCTGAGATCCTGATCCGCCAGCTCAACATCTTCGCCAACATGGACACGGCCGAGCTGGCCCGCAGCCTCGAGCGCTCGGTGCCCGAGTTCGACGTGGCTCCGACGAACGGCATGGAGCACATCCTCATCGAGGAGCTCGAGCTGGGCGTTCGCTCGTACAACTGCCTCAAGCGCGTCGGCATCGAGACCGTCGGCGACCTGGTCGCCAAGTCGGATCGCGATCTGGCTGCCATCCCGAACTTCGGTCGCAAGTCGATCGACGAGATCCGTGCCGCCCTCGGCGCCCACGGACTGCGCTTGCGCGGAGACGAGGGCTAGCACCATGCGACATCAGCGCAAGGGACGTACCCTGGGCCGTGACTCGGCCCACCGCAAGGCGCTCTTCTCGAACCTGACCGGTTCGCTCGTCGAGCACGGCCGCATCACGACCACCCTCGCCAAGGCGAAGGAGGTCCGGCCGATCGCCGAGAAGATGGTCACGCTCGGCAAGCGCGGCGATCTCCATGCCCGCCGTCAGGCCAAGGCCTACCTCCGCAGCGGCGACGTCGTGCACGCGCTGTTCGTGGATATCGCACCGCGCTTCACCGAGCGTCAGGGCGGCTACACGCGGATCGTCAAGCTCGGCCCGCGCTCCGGGGACAACGCCGAGATGGCGATCCTCGAGTGGGTCGACTGAGCATCCTCGGGTAGGGTGCCGTCGGCATGAGCGATACCGTCCGCATCTCCGCAGGATCCGTCACGATCTCGCAGCCTCCGGGCTGGGAGGATCGGACGGTGCTCACTCTCGTCGGTCCGCCCAGCGGGGGAGCTCAGCCCAACGTCGTGGTGACGCGCGAGGCCCTGTGCAACAGCATGGGCCTTGGCGGCTTCTCCAGCGGCTGGGTGCAGAAGCTCGCCGATCAGGTGCCCGTGCGCGAGACGAGGGAGATCGAGCACATCGAGATCTCCGGCTCGCCTGCGCACCTGCGCGTCGTCGAGTGGGAGGCCGCGGGCCTGCGCCTGCGGCAGATGGTTGGACTCACGACGGTCGACGGCGATGGCTACGCGATCATCTGCACCGTCCCGTCGGCCAGCTACGAGGACCTCGAAGGGCAGCTGCGCGCCGTCATCGAGGGCACGCAGATCGCCTCCAGCGCAGCTGACGCCTAGGCCCACGGCATGAGCACGCCCGCCGGCGGACCGAGCCTGATCAAGCACGGGATGCCCGGTCAGGGCGCCCCGGTGCGCGGCCGCAGCACGCTGGTGCTGCTGCTCGTCCGCATCATCATCGGCATGGCGGCCGTCATCGTCGGCGTGCGCGTCGCCATCGGCCATGGCGCGACCGTGGCGCACGCGGCCGACTGGGCGCTGCCCGCACCGTCTCTCGCCGTCTGGCTGGGCAGCCTCGTGCTGATCGTGTTCGGCGTGGGCCTCGTGGTCGGCCTGGCCAGTCGCCTGTGCGCGCTGGTGCTGCTCGTGGTCCTCTTGGTGGTCGCCGTGACCGCCGGACGCGTCGAGGGTGGCCTGCCGCTGTTCGGGAGCGCCCTGCTGGTCGCTGGCAGCCTGATCGTCGTCGCGCGTGGCGGCGGTGCCCCACAGCTGCTCGATCGGCTCGATCCGCGCGCATGGTGAATACGCGACTGCTCGTCGCCTACGACGGCTCCGCCTTCAACGGCTGGGCCGTCCAGCCCGACGCGCGCACCGTTGGTGGCGAGCTGACGCGCGCCATTCGCAGCCTCCACGACACCCTCGGCGACATCGTCGTTGCAGGGCGCACCGACGCAGGCGTGCACGCCACGGGACAGGTGGTCACGTTCGAGCGAGCGGGTGGTCCGCCGACCACCTCGCTGGCACGGGCGCTCAACGGCCAGCTGCCCCCCGATATCGCCGTGGTCTCCGCCGAGGAGGCCCCCGCGGGGTTCAGCGCCCGGTTCTCCGCCCAGAGCCGCTCCTACACCTACGACCTGCGCACGGGCTCGCTGCGCGATCCGCTGCGCAGCCTCCGCGAGCTGCACGAGCCTCGCCGCCTCGATCGTGCCCTGCTCGACCGCTTCGCCGCCGAGATCATCGGGACGCACGACTTCACCGCCTTCACGCCGGCCGAGACGGAGCACAAGACGTTCACCCGTACGGTGCTCGAGGCGCGCTGGGTGGAGACCGAGCAGGGATTGCGGTTCCACGTGACCGCCGACGCGTTCCTGCGCCACATGGTCCGCACCCTGGTCGGCACGATGATCGTCACCTCCCGCGGTGACAGCGGGACCGACCCGGACGCCTTCGCGGCCCTGCTCGCGGGCCAGCCGCGCGACGCGGCGGGCTGGACAGCTCCGCCGCACGGGCTCTGCCTCGTGCGCGTCGACTACTGAGGCGGACGGCCCGAGGCCTCGGCCCGACGTGCGAGCCCAATGGCGTCTCGCGATCCAGTGACAAATTGGGCCCGGGCCCTAAATGTCACTTCGCCTTCAGCTGTGGCGCAAGCGTCCTGTCTGGCCAGTGACATTCTGGGCCCGGGCCCTAGATGTCACTTCGTCTTCCGCTGTGGCGCGTGCGTCCTGTCTGGCCAGTGACATTCTGGGCCCGGGCCCGTCATGTCCGCGCGCGGACGGTGGGGTCTTCTCCGATGACGGTGGTGGGTGCCGGAGTCAGTGGTGTGCAGAGAGGACGGTTCGCTCGTGTGGCGGCTCTGTGCGAGCCGTCACACGAGCGGTACGTCTGACGCGGACACATTCTGGGCCCGGGCCCGTCATGTCCGCGCGCGGACATGCTTGGGCCCAGGCCCAATGTGTCCGCGTCAGACGTACCAGAAGGCGATGGCCGCGATCGCGTAGATCGCGAGCAGCTCAAGGCCCTCGAGCCAGGTCGCCTTGCCGCTGATCGCGATGAAGGCGGCCACGACGGCAGCGGCGATCAGCACGGCGATCTCGAGCGCGCCGAAGGCGAGCGCCAGCTCGTGGCCGAAGACGAAGCCCGCGAGCACGGCAACGGCGGTGACGGCGAGCGCCACCTGCAGGGCCGAGTTGAAGGCGATGCCCATCGAGAAGTCGAGGTCGCCCTTGGCCGCGATCTTGACGGCTGCGAAGTGCTCGGCGATGTTGCCGACGAGCGGCACCACGATCAGGCCGATGAAGACGGGGGAGATGCCGGTCTGCTCGATCGTCGGCTCGATCGCGCTGACCAGGAACTCCGACAAGACGCCGGTGATGATGGCGGAGACGGCGAGGACGGCGAGCGCGAGCCGCGTGGACCAGCGTGCATGCCCCGTGGCCGCACCGCTCTCCTCCGGAGACTGGAAGGCGTGGAACAGGTAGGCGGCGTAGAGGATGACCATCACGATCGCCACGCCGTGCGACAGGTTCACCGTCGCACCCGTATCCATGTGCGACAGGCCGTTGAACAGCGTGGGCAGCGCCAGCGCCACCGTGGCGAGCAGCAGCATGGTCGCGTTGACGCCCGCGATCGCCGCACTGAAGCCCTGGCGGCCGTTCTTGATGCCAGACACGAGCAGCGAGGCGCCGAGGATCAGGAGCACGTTGCCGATCACCGAGCCGATGATCGAGTAGCGAGCGACATCGATCAGCTCGCCGCCCTGACGGACGGCAAGCACCACGATGATCAGCTCTGCCGCATTGCCGAAGGTTGCGTTGAGCAGCGCGGAGACCCGCGGGCCCGCGGCCTCGCCCGCCTGCTCGGTGGCGAGGCCGAGCACGTGCGCCATGCCCGCCACGGCGATGCCGCAGACGATGAAGATCACGACCTCGTTGACGTGGGCGAGCACGAGGGCGAACGCGGCCACTGCGATCGCTGCGATGACGAGGAACTGGATCCCCTCGGAGCGGTTGATGCCGCCCTTCTGTGCCTGCTCGCTCACGCCAGCAGCATACGCGGACCGGTATCGTGGAGCCTCATGCGCCTGCTCCTGACGAACGACGACGGCATCGACTCTCCAGGACTCCACGCGCTGGCCCGTGCTCTGAGCACCATCGCGGAGGTGATCGTCGTTGCTCCGGCCGCGAATCAGAGCGCCGTGGCGCGCGGCATCACGATTCGCGGAACCCTCGAGGTCGAGGAGCGCGACGTGCCCGGCGCCACCGAGGCCTTCGCCGTCGCCGGTACGCCCGTGGACTGCGTCCGGTTCGCGGAGGCGACCGAGCCGGGCGCCAGCTTCGACCTCGTCGTGGCGGGAGCCAACCTCGGCCTCAACCTCGGCGACGACGTGACGTACTCCGGCACCGTGGCCGCGGCGATGGAGGGCGTCCTGCTCGGCACGCCGGGCCTCGCCGTCTCGCAGCAGTCAACCGGCGGCGAGCTGCATCACACGCGCGACGGGGAGTACGAGTTCGCCACCGCCGAGCGCATCGTCCCGCGCCTCGCCGAGCTGCTCGCATCGGGCGAGCTCGGCCGTGACGTGCTGCTCAACGTCAACTGCCCGACCGGCACGCCGAGCGGCGTGCGGGTCTGCAAGCTGGGGCGCCGCATCTGGGCCGACCAGATCGAGCTCGCCGAGGAGCGCGACGGCAAGCGCCGCTTCCGGCTCTACTCGGGCGACGCCGACTACCACCGCGCGCCCGGCACGGACTTCGAGGCGGTCGCCGACGGGTTCGTGTCGCTGACCGCGCTGCACGTCGACCTCGAGCACCCCAACAGCGAGATCCTGCTGCGCGGCGTGCAGGACCTCCTCATCGGCCACTAGGACATCGGCGTCACCGCACGGGTGGGAGCACGCCCGTCAGCGATGACAGCGGAACGGCACGCAGCACGCGCAGGACCGCGCCCGAGCCGTCCTTGCGGGGCGTCAGCGTCCACGGCGTGGGCCCCGCCTCGTCGAAGACCGCCGAGCCCAGCCCCGGTGTGCCGCCGGTCGGACCGACGCCGTCGTCGCTGATCGTGATCGTGATACCACCAGACTCCGTGGCGGTCAGGCCGATGGCGATGGTCGTCGCCGCACCGTGGCGCATGGCGTTCGAGACGCCCTCCTCGACGATCAGGCAGATGTCGAGGATCGTCGTGCTGGCCAGCGGCGGCATGGGGTCCTCGATGTGCAGTGTGATCTGCGCGAGGCCGTTCCAGAGCGCCACGGTCTGACGGACGGCGATATCCAGATCCTCGGGCGCGGGAGGGAGCACCTCCGGCAGCGACAGCGCTGCGCGGGCCTGCTCGAGGGCGCGATCGAAACCAGCGGGGTCGCCGGCCCGCTCAGCCTGCTCGATCGCCAGCGCCGAGGCGAGCAGCCGCGACTGCAGCGTCCCGTGCACGTACCGCGCGAGCGTGCGGCTGGCGCGCACGAGCTCGAAGTTGCGCGCATGGGCATCAGTCTCCTCCTCGTCGATCGTGCGGTGCAGCCGTTCGAGGACGCTCTCCTGCGAGAGCTGCGATGCCATCGCGGCGTTGGTGAGGAGGACGACCAGCACGGATGTGACGATGGTCAACACGAGGAAGCCGCTGGGCACCGTGCTGGTGATCTCCCGCATCACGAGCGTGCTCCGCGCGAGTGAGATCGCCGCGATCGCGACGATGGCGAGCGGAATTGCCAACGGTGCCATGGCGCGCCAGCGCCGATCGAGCGCATCGATCCCGGCGAGAGCGAGCCAGACGAGCACGAACTGGATGAGACCGGTCAGCACCGCGCCGGCGAACGTCGTCACTGCGGCGGTGAGTCCCAGATCCTCGCGACGCAGGTAGATGAGGGAGGTGGCGGAGACGACCGCCGAGACGGCGGCAGTCTGGCGCGGCCACAGCGGGTGAGCGTGAACGGTCGCCATCAGCGTGCGCAGGAACCCGGCTTCGAGCGGATACGGCTCGCTTCGTCTGGCCTCCAGCTGGTGGCTGAAGGTGCGGAGCGGGCCGGAGGCGGTGGCGCGCAGGGCCGCGGCCAGGGCGAGGCGCTCGTCCACCGACTCGGCCTCGTCCGCCGCCGACAGGTGGCGGATCGCGTCAGTCTCGCGGAGAACCTCGGTCAGCAGGGCGCGATCGATCGCGTCGCCGAGCGCCGCCTGCTGCAGCTGCTGGTGACGGAGCTCGACGAGGGTGGCGGCCAGCTCTGCTCGCATGCGCCGCTGGCTGGCGATCGTCTCGACCACGGCGTTCGCCACCACGATCGTCAGCGCGGTCGTGATCGTCACCGCGATCAGCTGCGAGGCGGCGATCGAGCGGTCCGCGAAGGCAGCGTCGTTCAACAGCTGCATGGACACCGCTGAGCGCACGAGGCTGATGGCCACGGCAAGGACGATCACGACGTCGACCCGCAGGGCGGTCCCCGGGCGTCGCAGGTACGTGACGCCGAGGAATGCAATGCCGATGATCGCGCTCGCTGCGGTGAACGCCGTGGCCGCTCGCAGCGCTCCCGCGCCCGAGGCCACGTCGACGCCGGAGACGAGGAGGGTCGCGAGCAGCGAGATCGCGCAGAGTGTCAGCCAGACCGGCAGCGAGAACGCGGCGGCACCGCCGATGCGCTGCTGCAGCGTCATGGGCGGGAGCCTCAGGCCTCGGCGCGGACGGTGGCGCCCGTCACGCGGAAGTACGCCCGCGCCAGCTGTACGCGGACGTTCTGGTCCACGCTCGCGTCGATGCCGAGGAGGCGGGCCGTGCGGTGGATCTGCTTCTCGACCGCCCCTTCGGTGACGAAGCGCAGCTGGGCGATGCGCGCATTCGAGCAGCCCTCTGCGACCAGGCGCATGACCTCGATCTGCGTCTCAGTCAGCAGCGGTGGCGCGACGGAACCGCGTCGAGCACGTGGCATCGGCGCTTCCTCGATCGTCGCGACGGCAATGGCATTCTGCAGCGCGCGCGGCAGCGTCCCACCGTCGGAGAGCTCCCGCTTGACGATGTAGACGATGTCCTCGGGGAGCGTGGCGGCGCTCTTGCGCGCAAGTCGAGGATCCTCGTAGGTGGTGAGGATCACGATCCCGACATCCGGCTGGTGTCGACGCAGCGCCTGAGCGACATCGATGCCCCCGGGGCCGCCGCCGAGATCGAGGTCCAGCAGCGCGACATCGACCCGCGACGCCATCGCGATCGCAATCGCCTCGGACGCAGTCCCCGCATCGCCCATCACGTGCACGCCGTGGTAGCGCAGCGCGTCGCACACGGTGGTGCGAGTGAATGCGTCGTCCTCGACGACGAGCACGTGAATATCGGAAAGGGGCATGAGGAGACCGAGGGTCGGTCCCGTCGTTTGACGGCGACGGTGCATTCTTAGCATGCATCGCAGAGCACTTCAGTATCGGATGACTATTGCTTGAGCAGGTATGCAGGTACCTGCACATGATCGGCTCCCGCCTGACGGCGGCATCTGCACGGATCGCGCACGGCGCATTCAACGCCCACGGCCTCCCAGATCGCGTGGCGCCCCCAGCGGGAAGTGGTCGCGGATTCCCGTCATCGACGTCACGCCGGGACCGCTGTGCGAGGCGTGATCACCAGACAGCGGAGACGCTTGAGCGGATCTTCCGCCTAATCCTCGTCCTGCCACGCATGGCGGGCGTTTTGCAGGGGAGCCCGCTGTGCGGGCTCGCTGCTCTCCGGCCGCGACTCGTCTCGGCGCCTGCGGCGTCTCGCCGAGTTGGGTGCGCGCTCAGGGGATCCCGCTGCGCGGGATCTCTGAGCGAGGCGTGATCACCAGACAGCGGAGATGCCTGAGCGGATCTTCCGCCTAATCCTCGTCCTGCCACGCATTGGGGGCGGACCCGGACTGCTCCTCGACTACGAGGTCCAGGCGGG
>CANJXE010000005.1 GCA_947478745.1 Actinomycetota bacterium | reverse complement strand
TGACCAGCCGGAAGTGGTACGTGCCGGCCTTCAGCGAGGCGAGCGAGGCGGTGATCGCCGTGCCGCTGCCGAGAGCGGACAGCGCGACGGCGCTCGTCTCCTTGCCGTACTTCGTCGTCTTCCCGTAGTCGAAGTACGCCGAGCCGGCGAGCGCATCGGCGTTCGTCGCGGTGCCGTTCAGCCGGGCGGTGGCCGAGCCGAGGTCCGTTGCCGCTGCCGTGTCGGCGAGGGGCAGCGCCAGCTCGTAGGCGCCGATGTCGCAGCGGCTGCCCGCGGGCTGGGGCCGGGTGACGCCGCGCTGGTCGGTCGTCAAGGCGCCGCCGAGTGCTGATGTGCAGCCGGTCGGTGCGCCGGCGTGGACGGCCGGGCTGGTGGCCGCGAGGGCCATCGTGGCGGTCGCTCCGCCGTTGGCCTGCAGTGCACCCAGCTGCGGGGCGGCGATCAGATCGCCGGTGGCTGTGAACCCGCAGGAGTTGGCCGTGTCGTCGGCGAGGTTGTAGCCCCGCGACGTGATGACGGCGAAGGCCGTGGCGCAGTTGGCCGCGCTCGCCGTACCGCTGGAGTTCGTCGCGATGATCGAGCCGGTGACGGAGACCTGCATCTGCGAGTCGATGTTGTTGTGCGCGAGGATGCCGCCGCCGGTCGCCTGCGGTGCGGCGTTCCCCGCGATCGTCGCGTTGGCCAGATCGATGCCGTCGCGCACGGTGACGAAGAGGATCCCGCCGCCGCCGTTCGTGTCGCCGTAGGTCTGGTCCTGGCTGGGGCCGACGTTCGCGGTGTTGCCCGCGATGGTCGTGTTGGTGATGGACGTGGCGTTGCCGTCGTCGAAGATCGCGCCGCCGCCCGAGCGCGCGGTTGCAGGCACCGTGGCGACGTTCCCAGACAGGGTCGAGTTGGCAATGGCCAGACGGTTGCCGAACTGGTAGATGGCGCCACCGCCGTTGGTCGCGTACGGGATCTCGCCGGTCAGCGGCGGAGTCGTCTCGCCGATCACGGTCGTCGTGTTGCCGGCCAGCGTCGTGCCGGACAGGGTGATGTCGTGGCCGTCCTGGTAGATGCCACCGCCGCCTTGATTGCTCGCAATGCGCGTGGGATCCGTGGTCGTGGTGACGTTGGCGACGTTGGAGCTGATCGTGCTGTCGGTCGCCACGATGTCGCCGTTGTCGACGTACACGCCACCGCCGCCCGACTCGCCATAGGAGTTCGTCGAGGTGACGGTATTGCCCGAGACGATGCTCGACGTCAGGATCAGGTCGTTGCCGTTGACGTGCACGCCGCCGCCGCCGTCGTTGCTGGTGACCTGGCTGAGCGCCACGGCATCCACGGCATCCACGGTCACGGTGTTGCCGGTGATGCTCGAGTCGGTGATCGTGAGATTGCCGTTGCCGCCGCCGATCAGGACACCGCCACCGCCGGACTGCCCGCCGGAGTTCGTCGCGATCACGGCGTTTGCCTCGATCGTCGAGCCACTCATGATCACGCTGCCGACGCTGCGCACGCCGCCGCCGCCCATGTCGTTGCCGGCGTCGACCGTCGCGCTGTTCCCGTAGATCCTGACCTGCCGCAGGTACAGCGTCGCGCGGGTGTTGTTGGCGATGGCTCCGCCGCCGGCAGCACCGTTGGTCTCGTCGATGCGGCCGCCGGTGATGCTCAGGCCTTGGAGGATGACGCTCTGGTGCACCAGGCCGCGGATCTTGAAGACGCGATGGCTTCCGATTGACGAACTCGCATCCACGGTCGTCGTGGAGATGCCAGCGCCCTGGATCGTGATGCCGTGGTCGACCAGGATCTGGCCCTGCGAGACGATGTAGGTGCCGGCGGTGAGCGTCACGATGTCGCCATCGACGGCCGCGGTGATCGCGCCGCGCAGCGAGCAGTCCGTCGCCGAGGGGCACGTCGGCAGTGCGGGGTCCGTCGTGGTCGTGACGGTGAAGGTGGCACCCAGCCCGACAGCGGGAGCGATGGCCAGCGCGCTCAGCGCGATGGCGAGGATCAGCAGGTGGCGTCCGGTGAAGGTGCGATTGCGGTTCTCGAAGTTGGCGCGCATGGTGGTCGCTCCTGGTTCACCGCGATCGGGGCGGGCGGTGGAGAAGAGGCGACTATATCGGGATTCGGGCTCTCTGCCGAGGGGTGGTCGGCGACGGGTTTCGACCGGGGTGGACGGAACCTGCGAACCTATGGGCATGGACAAGAAGCGCGACACGTCGACCGACTCGCTGCCGCTGTCGGTCCCGGCGATCAATATCGACCCGCTCGACGACTGGCTGCACGTGCGCCCATCGGTCGAGGACGAGGGCAGCGGGCGCCTGCTGCTGCCCGCCACCGTGCAGATGAACCGGCTTGAGCGAGTCGTCGTGCTCGGCATTGGCTCCGAGGTGACCGACGTCAACGCCGGCGATCTCGTCCTGCTGCTGCCCGGCAACGCGGTCGAGCTGCGCGACGGCACGAAGATCGTCCAGCGCGAGTACGCCATCGCGCGCGTCCGCGACTGATCCCGCCGGTAGCCTGAGGGCATGCACGCCGCCCCCGATCCGTCCGAGCTGCGCGAGCTCGCTGTCCGCGCGGCGCGCGAGACCGGCGCGCTGCTCCAGCACCACAACGAGCGCGGCCTGCGCGGCCTCGACACGAAGTCGACGGCGACCGACATGGTCTCCGACGCCGATCGCGAGGCCGAGGAGCTGCTCGTCCAGATCCTCACGACGGCTCGGCCGCACGATGCGCTGCTTGGGGAGGAGGGCGCCGGGCGCGAGGGCACCAGCGGCCTGCGCTGGGTCGTCGATCCGCTCGACGGCACCACCAACTTCGTCTTCGGGTATCCGCAGTGGGCGGTCTCCGTGGCCGTCGAGGACGAGCACGGCACGCTGGCCGGTGCGGTCTACGACCCGAGCCGCGACGAGATGTTCGCCGCCGCGCGCGGACGCGGCACGACCCTCAACGGCGATCGCGTCCACGTGCGCGGCACGCACGACCTCGGCCAGGCGCTGATCGCCACGGGCTTCGGCTACGACGCCGAGCGCCGCGTGCGCCAGGCACAGCAGGTGGCGCACGTGATTCCGCACATCCGCGACATCCGCCGCGGTGGCGCCGCAGCGATCGACATCGCCTGGGTGGCGTGCGGCCGGCTCGACGGCTACTGGGAGAGCGGCCTCAACGCGTGGGACTGGGCAGCGGGCTCGCTACTCGTCACGGAGGCCGGCGGCCTCTGGTCCTGTCAGCCCGGACCCCTCGGCGTGGGGCAGGCCGTGGCGGCCTGCCCCGGCGTCTACGACGGGCTCTTCGACCTCGTCCAGTAGACGCGCACCCCGACTCCTAATCAACGTCCGGTGCCCGAATGCGGCGCCACGGACCCCTGCGGATGACTGGAGGCAGCGTCCACCAGACCCGGCCGCGAGGGTGCGCACGCGCATCCTGCTGCGAGCCGACATCGACCTTCGTGCGCTGCTGCGGCGCGAGGTTCATCCGAGGATGGTGCGTGTCGCGATGCTCTGCATCTCGCATGTCGATCGCCTCCTTGGGTCATCTCCAACCTAGGCCCGGTCGTACGGGGGTGATCCGCACCTTGCTCGCATCGGAGTGCGGCGGAACCCTCGGTGGACGGGGAATTCCGGTACGTCACGTATCGTTAGCCACATCAGGAGCCCATCCAGGGCCCATTTGCGGGACGTGCTGCCGAGTGCCGCGCGTCACACTCGAAAAGGACACATCTTGCGTTTCGAAGACTTCGATCTCCAGCCTGAGATCCTGCGCGCGTTGAACGACCTGGGCTACACCGAGCCCACGCCGATCCAAGAGGGCACGATGGACGCCCTGCTGCGCGACAAGGACATGGTTGGCCAGGCCCAGACCGGATCCGGCAAGACGGCGGCGTTCATGCTGCCGATCCTCGACCGGATCGACCCCGACTCCAAGGACCTCCAGGCCCTCGTGCTGTGCCCGACGCGCGAGCTCGCGCTGCAGGTCGCCGACGCCGCGCGCTCCTTCTCCAAGTACCTCGACAACGTCAGCGTCGTGCCCGTCTACGGCGGCGCGCCGATCGTCGAGCAGATCACGGCGCTCAACCGCGGTGGCCAGATCGTCGTCGGCACCCCCGGCCGCGTGCTCGACCTGCTGCGCCGCGGCAAGATGATCCTGTCGGACTGCCGCATGGTCGTCCTCGACGAGGCCGACGAGATGCTCTCGATGGGCTTCATCGACGACGTGCGCGACATCCTCAAGCGCACGCCGTGGGGCAAGCAGACCGCGCTCTTCAGCGCCACGATGCCCGACCCGATCAAGAAGCTGGCGGAGGAGGAGCTCCACGCTCCCGAGTTCGTCAAGGTGGCCTCCAAGGAGATCACCGTCGACACGATCACGCAGCGCGTCGCCTACGCCGAGGGCCGCGACAAGCTCGAGCTGCTGGAGCGCTTCATGGAGGAGATGAAGCCGCCGACGATGATCATCTTCGCCCGCACCAAGATCGGCACGCAGAAGCTCGCCGACGACCTCAAGCGCCGCGGCCACAAGGTCCGCGCGCTGCACGGCGACATGGGCCAGGGTGCCCGCGACTCCGTGATGATCGCGTTCCGCGGCAAGCGGATCCCGATCCTCGTCGCCACCGACGTCGCCTCGCGCGGCCTCGATGTCAGCCACGTCACGCACGTCGTCAACTACGACCTGCCCGACGAGCCCGAGGTGTACGTGCACCGCATCGGCCGCACCGGCCGCGTCGGTCGCGAGGGCTTCGCGATCTCCTTCGTCTCCAACAAGGAGAAGCCGAAGCTCGAGGCCATCGAGAAGCTCATCAAGCGCGAGATCCAGCGCTGGGGCATCGACACGCCGATCCCGCCGCTGACGCCCGAGCAGATCGCACTGGCCGAGGAGATCGAGGCCGCCGAGGAGTCCGGCGAGGTCGAGGAGGCTATCGTCGACAACCCGGACGCCGTCGCTGATGCCTCGACGCCGGGCTCGACTGAGCCGACCGCCGAGGGCGACGCACCGCGCAAGCGCCGTCGTCGTCGTGGCGGCCGCGGACGCGGCAAGGGCGGCGAGTCCGGCGAGGGCGGTGGGGGCGAAGCCTCCACCGGGAGCGAAGGCGCTCCCGAGCCCGTCACCGCCGAGTAGGCGAATTCGCGCCACGCCGATGCGGAGGGGCCTGGCCCCTCTGCGTCAGCGTGGAGCAGCTTGGGGACTCATCCCCGTGTGTGACACCGGCGGGATCAGTCGAGCGGACGCGTGCGCTGCACCAGGCTGCGCAGGAACAGCGGCGCGCGGAAGCCGAAGATACCCAGCGCCCCGATGCCGATGCCGACGGAGCCGAGGATCACGAGCCACTCCGTGAAGCTGGGCGGGCGGATCTCGAAGAACTCGGCCACGAAGGGGATCTGGTACGCGGCGATGATGCCGACGATCAGGCACGCCATCAGCACGCCCACGCCCCAGGCGCGGACGTGCGACTGCTCGACCGCCTCGTCCTCGAGCAGCAGGATCAGGTACAGCCCGATGAAGACGAGCACCAGCAGTGCGGCGGAGCGCGCATCGACGAGGTCGGTGCCGGGCAGGCTGCGCGTGATGGCGTACGCCGCCAGCACGCTGATCGCGCTGACCACGCCGCCGGGCACGCTGAAGCGCAGGAGATCGCGCAGGAACGGCACCTTCGTGGGCACGCCGACGCTCGGGGCGATCGCCAGCACGAACGCGGGGATGCCGACGGTGAAGGCGGCCGCCAGGGACAGGTGGCGCGGCAGCATCGGGTAGGCCTCCCCGGCGATGCCGACGGTCAGGATCAGCGTCGCGGCAAACGCGCTCTTGACGACGAACAGCTTGGCCACCCGGCGGATGTTCGCCAGGATGCGCCGCCCCTCCGCGACGCCCTGCGGCAGCGACGAGAACGAGCCGTTCAGCAGCACCATGTCGCTGACGCCCTTGGCGATCTGCGAGCCGGAGCCCAGCGCGATCGCCATCCGCGCGGCCTTCATCGCCGGGACGTCGTTGACGCCGTCGCCGATCATCGCGACGTAGCGGCCGCGTCGTCGCAGCGCATCGACGAGCTCGCGCTTCTGCTCCGGCGTGATGCGCCCAAAGACGCTGTGGGCGATCGCGACGTCGCCCATCGCCCCGAGGTCGCCCATCGGCAGGTCGGCGCCGCTGATCGCCGTCGTGTCGCCGAAGCCCGCGGCCTCCGCGACGGCCTCGACCGTGCGCGGGGCATCGCCGGAGATGACCTTGAGGTCGACGCCCTGCGCCCGGAAAAACGCGACGACCTCGGCTGCGTCGGCGCGCATCTGCTCCTCGAGCACGATCAGCCCGGCGGGCTCGAACCCGAGCGGCAGCGGCACGGGAGCCTCATCGTCCTCGGGGATCGGCGGCAGGCCGCTGGCCGTGCCCACCACGAGCACGCGGCCGCGCTGCTCCTGGAAGGCCGTGACCGTCTCGGCGAGCGGCCCCGACCCGAGGATCTCGGGCGCGCCCAGGACGATCGTCGTGTCGGCCAGCTGCACGCCCGACCACTTCCACCGCGACGAGAACGGCAGCTCGGCGAGGACCTCCTCGGCGGGCGTGGGGATCGCCGCGAGAATCGCATCCGACGAGCCCGAGCGGATCTCCGCCGAGGCGGCCAAGCGCCCGACCAGCCGCCGCACGCCGTCCTCGGTGCGCTCGGGCGCGCTTACGACGCTCGCGAGGCGCAGCGTGCCATCGGTCAGCGTGCCGGTCTTGTCCACGCAGATCGTGTCCACGCCAGCCAGCGACTCGACCGCGTTGAGGCGCTGCACCAGCGCGCCGGCGCGACCGATCTTGACGGCGCCGAGTGCGAACGTGATGCTCGTCAGCAGGATCAGGCCCTCCGGCACGACGGAGATGAGGCCCGCGGTGGCGGTCTCCGCCGCCTGCTGGAAGTCCGTCGAGTGGATCCGGAAGGCGATGATCAGCGCAGTCGCCAGCGGGATCATCAGCAGGAGCAGCGCGCGCAGCAGGCGATCGATGTCGAGCTGCAGCGGCGAGCGCTGGTCCGTCGACTGCTTGGCCGCGCTCGTCAGGCGATTGGCATAGGCGGAGTCACCGACCGCCGTCACGCGGTAGACGCCCGCCCCGGCCGCGCAGTACGCGCCCGAGAAGACGGTGTCGCCGACGCGGCGCGAGACGTGATCGGCCTCGCCGGTCAGGATCGACTCGTCGATCGCCAGACCACGCGCCTCGACCAGCTCGCCATCGGCCACGATCTGGTCGCCGGGCTGCAGCTCCACGATGTCGTCGGGGACGACCTCATCGGCCAGAACCTCGCTCGTGCCGCCGTCGCGGCGCACCGTCGCGCGCGGGGCGATCAGCAGCGCCAGCTTGTCGAGCGTGCGCTTGGCGCGCACCTCCTGCACGATGCCGATCAGGGCGTTGATCACGATCACGCCGGCGAACAGCGCGTCCTTCCACGCCCCCGCGATCAGGATCAGCACCAGGAACCCGAGCGTGATCAGGTTGATCAGCGTGAAGACGTTGCGCCGGATGATCGCGCGCAGCGGGATGCTGGTGCGGCCCGGCCTCGGCTCGCCGAGCGCACGGCGGCGCTCATCGACCTGCGTGGAGCTCAGCCCCTCGTATGTGCCAGCGCTCACCCTGCTGATCGTACCGAGCGGCGGGGAGCGGTCCGCTCCGGCTCGGCCAGCCCGGTCTCGGCGATCTGCAGCACGCCGTGTGCGAAGCGCGACGCCGCCGACTCGCTGGCACCGCCCGCGTTCTCGGTCAGGGCCACGGTGATCAGCGTGCCCGACGGCTCGAAGATGGCGGCGACGTCGTGCCAGACGACGTCGATGTAGCCGATCTTGTGCGCGACGACGCACTTCGTCCAGGGCTCGAACAGCCCCGGATAGTCCGTGTTCGACAGGAGCCACAGCGCAACGCGGGCATCGCGGCCCGTCAGGCCCGCGGCGTGGGCGCGGCCGCGACCGTTGGCGGCCTCGACGATCTCCTGCATCAGCAGGCCGAGGTCGTGCGCGGTCACGATCTTGCAGCACTTGATCTGCGGCTGGTCGTTGACTCGCACCGGCGGGTTGAGGCCCTTGCGGTCCTGATTCGGCAGGTAGCCTCCGGCCTCATCGGTGTGCACCGCGCCCAGCCGGTGGGCCAGCGCCGTGACGCGCGCTCCGCCCGTCTCCACGCTGCCGCCGCCGATCGCCTTCAGCACCTCGTTCGCCGCATCGTTGGACGACGCGCGGATCATGGACTGCAGCGCCCCCCAGCCCGGTGCGCCGACCGGGTCGCGCTTGAGCTGCGCCAGATAGGTGATCAGGATCGGCAGCTTCGCGGTGCTCGCGGCGGAGAACTTCGCGCCGGCATTCCACGACGCGCCGCGGCCCGAGCTGAGATCGACGGTCCACGCCGCCGAGGAGCCCGGCGGCTTCGAGAGCCGGCGCATGCGCGCCTGCGCGGCCGGCGGCGTCATCGTCGTGCGGTTGGTCGTACCGGCGGCACGGGGGAGGCCGAGGACGTGCGAGGCAGTCGCCTTGCCGACGGGAGAGCCGTTGTGGAAGCCGACCACCGTCACCGTCAGCTCTCGTGGTGGCAGCCCGAACGGCCCGACGGTGCCACGCCGGGTCGGCTTCGGCAGCGTCACCAGCCGATACTCCTTGCCGTTCACGCGCACCGAGATCGCGTCGATCGTCTGCTTCGCCTGAAACGCGATCAGCCCCGGATTGGCCTCGAACGAGCGCGGTGCATCAACGGTGAAGGCGACGGCCATGGATCGCACGATATCCCCAGAGGGCTCGGGTGTCCGGCGCTCTGACTAGCGTGGTCGTCAGGTGGAAGCACACGAGGACCTCGCACGTATGCTCGACCTCCGGCTGGCCGGACTCTGGGCGGAGCTTTTCGAGGTGCCGCGCGAGAACTGGGATCCCGAGCTGATCGGCTGGTACCTGCGCACCGCCTACAGCCAGGGCTACGCCGACGCGATGTCGTACATCGATCGCGCCGAGATGCGCGACGAGCTGCGACGCATCGACGATGCGTACCCCAAAGCCGCCTGATACGGCTGATTCCCGCGAGCCTCCGATAGACTGAGTGCCGTGAGCGAGACTCCTGCCGTCGCACCCGAGGAACCCAAGCCGGGATTCCGCCATGTCCGCCTCGTGATCGCGCTCGCGGTGGCGTCGCTGCTCGGCACCTTCGCCGTCTACACCGCATTCGCCGACTCGTCGATCCCGGTGCTGATGGTCTCGCAGGCGCAGGCCTACAGCGGCCAGAAGGTGCGTCTCGAGGGCAAGGTCACGACATCGCACGGCGACGCGGCCGACGCGAGCGGCCTGCACTTCGTCGTCAAGGACTACAAGGGCTCGCAGACGCTGCCGGTGGTCTACACCGGTGCCGTGCCCGATGCGTACAAGATCGGCCGTGACGTCGTCATCGACGGCACGCTCAAGGACGGCGTGTTCACCGCCGTGCCCGACTCCCTCGTGACGAAGTGCCCGTCCAAGTACTCGGACAAGGCAACCACGTCGGACACGAAGTCCTGAGCCGCGGAGAACTGACATGGCACTGATCGGGCAAGGCGCGCTGATCCTCGCGCTGCTCGTCGCGATCTACTCCGCCGGCACCTCGCTGTGGGCGGCGACCGGTCACGACCGCCGCTTCCTCGTCAGCGCGCGCCACGGGCTGTGGGCGATCTTCGGCCTCGTGATCGTCGCCGACGCCATCTTCCTGCGCGCGCTCTTCACGCACGATTTCACGTTCAAGGTCGTCTCCGACACCTCGTCGCGCTCGCTGCCGACCGTCTACCTGATCACCGCGTGGTGGGGCTCGCAGGCCGGCTCGCTGCTGCTCTGGTCGACGGTGCTCGCGATCTTCAGCCTGCTCGGCCTGCGCAGCACCCGGCGCGTGCTGGGCGAGCTGCAGCCGTGGATGATCATGGTGCTGTCGCTGATCTCGGGCTTCTTCCTGCTGCTGCTCGTCGTGCCGGCCAGCCCGTTCGTCACGCAGATCGCGCCGGTCGATGGTGTCGGGCTCAACCCGTCGCTGCAGAACCCGTACATGGCGCTCCACCCGCCGAGCCTCTACCTCGGCTACGTCGGGCTCGCGATCCCGTTCTCGCTCGCGATGGCCGCGATGCTCGCGGGCCGCACCGACGCACGCTGGGTCGTCGCCTCGCGGCGCTGGACGCTCGCCTCGTGGGGCTTCCTCGGCATCGGCATGCTGCTCGGCGCCCACTGGGCCTACACCGAGGTCGGCTGGGGCGGCTTCTGGGCGTGGGACCCGGTCGAGAACGCCGCGCTGATGCCGTGGCTCGTGGCCACCGCATTCCTGCACTCCGTGATGGTCCAGGAGCGCAAGGGCATGCTCAAGGTCTGGAACATCGCGCTGATCGCCGGCGCCTTCGCGCTGTCGATCTTCGGCACGTTCCTCACGCGCAGCGGCATCCTCTCGTCGATCCACGCCTTCGTCGCGACGGACATCGGCTGGTACTTCATGGTCGGCCTCGGCGCCGTGCTCGTCGGCGCCTTCGTCCTGATCCTCTGGCGGCTGCCGCTGCTGCGGGCCGACCAGCGCATCGAGTCGCTCGTCAGCCGCGAGGCGACGTTCCTGTTCAACAACCTGCTGCTCGTCGGCCTCGCCTTCGCGGTGCTCTGGGGCGTCGTCTTCCCGCTCTTGACCGAGGCGGTCGGCCAGGTGCGCGAGTCGGTCTCCACGCCGTTCTACGAGTTCTTCGTGATCGCCTTCGGCCTGCCGCTCCTGCTGCTGATGGGCATCGGCCCGCTGATCGCCTGGCGCCGCGCGTCGTTCCGCCAGCTGCGCACGACGTTCCTCTGGCCCGTGCTCGGCGGCGTCATCACCGGCGCCGTGATGGTCGCCTTCGGACTCGACTCGTCGTGGCCGGGCGTGGCCGCCGGCAGCATCTGCGCCTTCGTGACGGTGACGATCATCAGCGAGTTCGTGCGCGGCACGGCCGCCCGGCACCGCGTGGCGGGGGAGAGCTGGCCGATCGCGTTCCTGCACCTGATCGACCGCAACCGCCGCCGCTACGGCGGCTACATCGTCCACCTCGGCGTCGTCATGTTCGTGATCGGCGCGGTCGGGGCCAGCGCGTACCAGACCGAGGCCGAAGGGCTCCTGCAGAAGGGCGAGTCGCTGACCGTCGGCAGCAACGTGCTGACCTTCGAGGGCGTGGAGCGCGAGCGCGGTCCCAACTACAGCGCGCGCTCTGCCGTGCTGCGCGTCACCAGCGATGGCGAGGAGATCGGCGTCCTCAGGCCGGGGCAGCGCGCCTACACGCGCGAGCAGACGACGTCGAACGAGGTCGCGATCAACACGACGCTCACGCAGGGCGACCTGTTCGTGATCCTCGACGGCATCCGCGCCGACGGGGCCGTCAAGATCAAGGCCTTCTACAAGCCCGTCGTCAACCTGCTCTGGCTCGCCGGCTTCCTGTTCGCCGGCGGCGTCATCCTCTGCGTCTGGCCCGACCCGCGCGAGCGCCGGCGCATCGCCAAGCGCTACGCCGAAGAGTCCCTGCCGGGAGAGTCCTGATGCTCGCCGCCATCCTCCTCGCGCTCATCGCGCTCGCCGTCGTCACCTTCATCGCCTGGCCGCTGGTGCGCGCCCAGGGCGAGGATGACCAGCTCGATCCGCTCAGCGACGATCAGCGCCGCCGCCTCGCCCTGCGCGAGGAGCGCGACCTGGCGCTGCAGGCCCTCAACGAGCTCGACGTCGACCGGGCCACGAACCACATCGGCGATCAGGACTATGCCGAGCTCGTCGCCGAGTACCGCGCGCAGGCCGCCAAGGCGATCGCGGCGCTGGACGCCGAGGACGACGCGGCATGACCCATCACCAGCGCTCGGCAGCGCTGGTGATCGTGATCGCGCTGCTCGCCCTGCTCCCCGCCGCCGCCAGTGCGGCCGGGGTGACCTTCACTGCACCTGCGGCCGGCGTGTCCCAGCGCGCGACCGGCACGTTCACGTTCTCCTGGACGCTCGCAGGGGGCACGCAGGTCGACAACACGACGACGCATCCAGCCGTGCTGCGACTCACCCACGGGGCGACGAATCACGACATCAAGTTGACGAAGACGATGACCGAGACAACGCAGACGCTCTCGTTCGCCGGCACGGCCAATGCCGCCGAGCTGGGCGCGCTTTCCGGCGTGGCTGGGACCTCCGGGATGGTCGCTGATGACCAGGTCTTTGGTGAGGCAGTCACGTGGACGGCCACGCTGACCGTCTACGACAACGTCGGTCAGGTGTCTGCAACCGGAACCTCGCCGTCCTTCGAGGTCTGGACGCAGTGCTCCGTCGGTCAGTACAGCGGGGACGGGTGGGGGCCTGGCTGCGTGCCCGCCGAGCCGGGCTATTACGTCGCCCTTCCGGGGCAGACCAGTCAGGCGTCGTGCCTGCCGGGGACCTTCACCGCGGACCTCGGCGGTTTCGCATGCCACGATGCGCCGCCCGGGACCTATATCGATCACCCGACGGCCTCGGGTGCCGTGCCCTGCGCACCCGGCACGTACCAGCCGAGGTTCGGGCAAGTGCGTTGCGTTGACGCACCACCCGGTGCCTTCGTCGACACCCTTGGCGCGACGGACTTCATCCCATGTCCCACCGGCACCACGAGCCCGGCGGCCTCGACGGCGGCTGCCGCGTGCGTGGCAACGGCGACGCCCGTCGCCACGCAGGAGCGCGCCGCACCCGCCGCTGCCAGCCAGGCCTGCGTCGTCGTACGCAGCGCGGTCATCACGGCAGCCTGCGTGGCGCGGCAGCTTGGCGTGACGATCGTCCGACCTGCCGGCTCGCGTCTCGGGCTCGTCCGCGGGGGCCAGAAGGCCTGCCGTGTGCGTGCTCATCGCATTCGCGGCGTGGCCGCCGGCAGCTGCCGCGTGGTGCTGACCGTGCGCCCGCAGGGCGGCAGGACGAAGACCTACCGCGCCACCGTCACCATCAGCGCCTGAGCCGCAGGTAGCCTTCCCGCATGTCCGCACCGGTCCACTACGAGCAGCGCGACGCCGTTGCGATCATCACGCTCGACGATGCGGCTACCCGCAACGCGCTCAGCCCCGCGGCCGCCGACCTGATCGAGGCGCACGCGCTCGCCGCCGGCTCCGACCCCGCCGTCCGCCTGCTCGTCCTGACGGGTGCCGCTGGCGTCTTCTGCTCCGGGGCCGCGATCCGCGAGTGGGAGGCGCTCGATGAGAGCGGCGAGACCCTCACCGATCGGGGCACCGACCTCTGCGACCTGCTGGCCCAGCTGCCGATTCCCGTGCTGGCGTGCCTGCCCGGGCATGCCGTCGGTGGCGGCTCGGAACTCGCGCTGGCCGCCGATTGGCGCATCGCCGACCCGGCGGCCGAGCTGCGCTTCGTCCACACGTCGCTGGCGCTGATGCCCGGCTTCGGCGGCCTGGAGCGCCTCGAGCGGCTGGTGGGGCCTGCCCAGGCGCTGCGCCTGCTGGCCACCCGTGCTCGCGTGGGGGCGGAGGAGGCCCAGCGCCTCGGACTGGTCGAGGCGGTCGTGCCTGCCGCTGATCAAGCCGCGTGGGCCGACGAGCTCGCCCGTCAGCTGGCAGGGTCGGACCGCTACGCCATCGCTGAGATCAAGACCGCTCTGCGCGACGGCGACGAACGTGCGGCCTTCCTGCGCGTCTGGCCGCACCGGCAGCTCCCGGATCGTCTGGGCTCCTAGCCGGGTTCGTCGGCTACCCTGTGGCAGACAGCGAAGGGGTAGGCATGAGCGAAGTCACCAAGCAGATCGTCATCGAGGCACTCAATCAGGTCGAGGATCCCGAGCTGATGATGGGCATCGTCGATATCGGGCTCGTCTACGAGGTCAACGTCGACGAGGAGAGCAACGTCGCCATGACGTACTCCCTGACGTCGATGGGCTGCCCGGCCGGACCGCACATCGCGGCCGAGATCGAGCGCGCGATCGTCGAGATCCCGGGCGTCAAGGACGTCAAGGCCGAGCTGGTCTGGGCACCGCCGTGGACGCCCGAGCTGATGAGCGAAGACGCCAAGTTCGCGCTCGGCTTCTAGCCCCAGTACCTCGAGTCACCGCCCGGTCCGGCCCAACCCAGGCGCTCGCCTGCGCGTGATCGCGGGAGGCACTGCTACCGCGTGGGGCGCACAGCGGTCGAGTCATGGCGCGCAGGAGCCGGTGCGCCACGACGGCACGGCTTCAGGCGCGGGAGCTCAGCACGGGATCAGACTGGACGACGCCACGCTGACGCGCGGGGTCGAACGGCTGCTCAGCTGGAGCGTTGGCTCAGGACTCGTCGGCGGCCGTCTCAACGGCCACCTCGTCCCGAATCTCAGCGACAGCGGTCAGCACCTGGGTGGCGCCGGACTCCTGTGCCTCGACGGAAGCCATCGTCTGCTCTTCACGGTCATCGCCACGACGATCCGGGCGACCGCCGCCACGAGCACGCTCGAGCTTCGGCATCACGAAGGGAAGAAGGCCCATCTCGCGGGCGCGCTTGATCTCACGCGCTGCAAGCGCCTGCTGGCGACGGGACAGGCCCGTCATCCGGCGCGAGCGGATCTTGCCGCGGTCGGACAGGAATCGCTTCAGGCCCTCGACGTTGGTGTAGCGGATCTGATCGTCCGTGATCTGGACGCGCTTGCGCTTCTTGGGGGGAAGCGTATTCCGCTTGCGTCGAACCTGCTGTGCCACGAGTCCTGTATCTCCCTGTAGGAATGCTGCGGCAGCATACCCCAGATCGGCGAAAGACCTGTCAGTAGTCGCGCAACTCGTCGCGACCGAGCACTGCAAGCTCGTCCGCGCGCTCGTTCAGCTCGATGCCGGCGTGGCCCTTGACGCGCTCGAAACGCACCTCGTGCGGCTCTGCTGCAGCCAACGCGGCCTGCCAGAGATCCTGGTTCTCGACGGGCTTCTTGGCCGCGGTCTTCCAGCCGTTGCGCTGCCAGTTCTTCAACCACCCCTGCGTGAACGCCTTCTCCACGTACGCCGAGTCGGTGACCACCAGGACCTTCGACGGCCGCGTGAGCGTCTCGAGGCCCTTGATCAGGCCCATCAGCTCCATGCGGTTGTTCGTCGTCTCGGGCTCGCCACCGTAGATCTCGTGCTTGTGGTCGCGCCACTTCAGGATCGCGGCCCAGCCGCCGCGCCCGGGATTGCCGGAGCACGCCCCGTCGGTCCAGATCTCGACTTCGTCTTCGGCGGCGGGCATGCGCGGAAGGGTACTTCGCCGGGCATCCGGACACGATGGGCCCGGGCCCTAAATGTCGGCACACCGCGCGCGTCGTGCGTCTGCCGGCGCGCGCCGTTGCCGACGACAGAGCAGCGTTTGTGCACGCGCGTGCGCGCATTGCAGTGCGATGCGGCGCGGTGCGTCGGCGAGCAGCGGGCCGCGGGGCGGAGCCGGCGCAGGCGGGCAGGTGACATTTTGGGCCCGGGCCCATCGTGTCCGCCTTCGCCGCCCGATACCCTCCGTCCATGTCCAACCCGTCCCTCAAGGCGCTCGCCGCGCTCGTCCACGAGGACGACATCCTGCTCGGCGCCGCGCCGGCCGAGGCGTACACCGAGGTCGAGGCCGCTCTGCGCGATCGGGTGGAGCGCGGGCTGTGGGCCGACATGCGCTTCACCGCCGCGCGACCCGAGGTCTCGTGCCACCCCGAGCTGGCGGTGCGCAACGCGCAGACGGTGATCAGCGCCGTGCTGCCGATCTGGGAGCCCGCTACGCCGCGGCCCGACGGGCCGGTCGGGCGCCTGCCGCGCTACGCGTGGGGCGATCCCTACTCGACGCTGCGCGATGCGCTCGGCCGCGTGCGTGATGCGCTCAAGGCCGAGGGCTTCCGCAGCGTCGTCCACGTCGATGCCAACCACCACGTCGACCGCGAGGGCGCGCGCCGGGCCGGCCTGACGTTCGGCGGCAAGAACACGATGGCGATCGCGCCCGGTCTCGGCTCGTTCGTCTCGATCGGCACGCTGATCACCGACGCGCCGCTCGACTACGAGCTGCCCGAGCCCGTCCGGCAGGGCTGCGGCTCCTGCACCCTCTGCATCGACGCCTGCCCGACCGGCGCGCTCGACGAGGAGTACGTCCTCAACGCCGAGCAGTGCATCTCCTACTGGACCCAGAGCCGCCGCGAGGTGCCCGAGGAGGCCGCCGAGGGCATGGGCGACCAGGTCTACGGCTGCGACATCTGCCAGGACGTCTGCCCGTACAACGCCGGCCCGACCGAGCGACGCACCGACCGCGCACCCTCAGACGACGGCTGGGTGCGCCTCGACGCGTGGCTCGAGGCCTCCGAGGAGGATCTGCTCGAGCGCTACCGCCGCCTCTACGTGCCGGACCTCGACGGGCGCTACCTCAAGCGCAACGCGCTGCTGGCGCTCGGCAACGGGCCGCGTGAGTACCGCGAGCTGGCGCGACCGTTCCTCGATATCGACGACCCGATCCTCAGCCCGGCCGCACGACGCGCGCTGCGCTAGCGACGAGACGATCGGGCGGCGGGACGCCGCGGCGTCCTACAGCGAGCCGGCGATCGCCCTGCAGGCCACGAGCAGCTCGGCCTCGCGCTGAGGATCCGACGACGCCTTGCTTGCGGCAATCGCCTTGTCCAGCTCCACGTACTGTGCGCGCGCCTCGGGATGGGACTCGCCGAGCGCGAACGCGGCCAGCAGATCCGTGCTCGTCGGCTCGTCCGTCATCAGCGGGAAGCGAACCGCGGGCATCACCTTCTCCCAGACGAAGACCTTGAAGGGGCTGAGCTCGCGCACGATGCCGGTGCCGACGACCAGCCCTGGTGCGTAGACGTTGACGCGCACTCCGTCCGGGACCTGCCGCTGGAGCTCGTGGACGAGATAGTTGACCGCCAGCTTCGACGTGGCGTAGGCGCGCGCGCCGGCCGCATCGCTGTCTGCACCGTTGGGCTGGGCGAGGTCGTGCGGGGCGGTCCAGACCGGAGCGGGATTGACGAGGGTGAAGGGGAATGCGCCGCGGTGCAGGACGCTCCCGACCAGCACGATGTGCGCTGCGGGCGCGAGCGCCGGGAGCAGCGCGTCGACGAGGATGACATTGGCGAGGACGTTGACCGCGAACGTGGCCTCGAGGCCGTCGGCGGTGGCGGTACGGCCATTCGCGGAGCGCATGCCGGCGCTGCCGATGAACGCGTCGATCGCCGGCAGTGCACCGCGCTCGACACGTGCGGCGATCTCCGCACCGGCAGAACGGATGCTTGCGACGGACTGCAGATCGGCCTCGAGCATGACGACCTCGGCCGCTCCCGCGTCCAACGCCTCCCGACGGATCGAGTCGAACCCCGAGGAGGGGCGTCCGATCAGCACGAGCCGGTGGCCATCCCGGGCGATCGCAAGCGTCGTCGCGCGTCCAAGGCCCCGCGAGGGTCCGGTCAGCACGACGGTCTTGATGGCGGTGTCTGTGGTCATGCGGTCCGTCGCCATCACGAGGATCAGCGGCGACTCTTGGAGGCCAGGCGCTTGGCGCCCTTGACCTCCTTGAGGATCTGCGTCGCGCGACGGGCGACCCGGGCGCGCAGAGCAGCCGGCTCGATCAGCACGGCGTCGCCGCGGTACTTGATGACCTCGTCCTCGAGCCAGCGCTCGGAGTCGAACGTGATCGTGTCGAGGATCGCGCCATCGCGCAGCTGCGAGGCGCCGGTGCGCTTCTCGGACTCGCGGAGGGCGATGCGCGGCGAGAACCAGACGCTGACGGAGCCCTTGGTGCCGCCCAGGCTCCGCTGCTCGGCGAGGTTCGTGAGCCCCTCGCGCGGCTCGAACGACTCCTTGAGCCGGTCGGCGGTCTGGATGCGGTCGATACGGAACGTGCGCTCGCCCTCGGCGCCGACGTCCCACGCCTCGATGTACCAGTCGGAGTTGACGCCACGGAGTTTGTACGGCTCGATGACGCGCTCGGCGACCTCGTTCGAGGTGCGCGACAGGTAGGTGATGCGGACGAGGCGGTTGCGCTCGATCGCCCAGGAGATCTCGCCGATGACGTCCTCGGGGGCGCCGACATCGACGGTCGTCGAGGGCTGGCCGCCGGGGACGCCGCCGCCGCACGCGATCTCGACCTTCTCGCGCACGCTGGCGAGGGTGGAGTTGGTGGCGCCGGCGATCTGCGGGCCGACGAGGTCGAGCGCCATCAGGATCGCCTTGGCCTCGAGGGGCGACAGGCGGGCCGGGCGGCGGAAGTCCTCGCCGTACAGCTCCTTCTGGACGTTGATCATGCCCTCGTCGTCGAGCTCGGCGTAGACGGCGTAGCAGCCACCGCCGAAGTTGACGAGGTTGAGGAGGTTGATCTGCTCGATCATCTCCTCGTCGTCGATCTTGTAGCGATCCTGCAGGACCGAGGAGGCGATACTGCCGCTCTGGTCGGTGCCGCACGTCTCGAGGAGGTCGGCGAGCAGCGCCTGGAGCACGGCAAAGCGCTCGGGGGCGACCGGGTTCGACGGGCGGGCGACGGGCGCCTCGGGCTCGGTGACGATCTTCTTCGGCGTGGCGATGCTCGGCGGGTCGCCGGCGTGCGCGTCGCGGACGTTCTCGAGCGCCTCGACGACGGCGCTGACGAGCTCGCTCGGGCCGAGCGGCAGAACCTGGCCGCCGAGGCCCAGGATCCACTCGACGAGGCGCTCGACGTCGCTGTACTGCGTCTCGAACGTGGCGGAGCGATCCTCGTGCGTCGTGACCTCGCCGTGCTTGTTGAACAGGCGGTCGACGAGCCAGGCTGCGCTCGGTGCGACGTACATCGTGGCCTCGCCGACGGGCTCGTCGAGCGACCACGGTGCGCGATCGCGGTACGTCGCGGGATCGAAATCGACGGGGCGCCGGAAGTCGCGCTCCTTGCGGGTGTGGAAGCGCATGTCGCCGCGGATGCGCGAGACGCGGAAGTTGCGGATCGCGTCGCGGTCGTGGTCCTGCCCGACGAGGTACCAGTTCGAGTCGGAGAAGTAGAGGCCGTAGGGATCGACGGTGCGCGACTTCTCCTGGCCCGTGCTGATCGCGAAGTACGAGAAGACGATCGTCTTCTGCTTCGAGATCGCACCCTCGAGCTTGGCGAGGCGGGCGGCGATCTCGGGGGAGTGGCCGCCGCCGGAGAGGTCGAGCGACACGCCGATGGCGGGCGACTGCTCGAGCACGCCGGGTCGGCCGAGCGCGAGGTTCTGCAGCGCGAGGCGCAGCGGTGCGGCGTACGCGAACTGGCCCTCGAGCAGGAACAGGCTCGTGTTGAGAGCGGCGAGCTCGCGGTCGGTCAGGTGGAGCGGCGGGAGGAAGTAGTTCTCGCGCGTCAGCGTGTAGAGCTCCTCGCCGGTGAACTCATCGCGGTTCGACTTGATCGGCACGCCGAGGGCCAGCAGCTCGGCGCGATCGGCGTAGAAGCGACGGGCGAAGGCCTCGTCCGACATGTCGTAGTAGCCCTCGACGGCGTTCTTGGCGTCGCGGGCGGTGATCGGCCGCTTCTCGGCCATGATGTACGCGACCAGCGAGAGCTGCCGGATCAGCTTGTCGGCGTCGTGACTCAACGGCCAGCACCCTTGCGGCCATGCGATTTCCCAGCTCTCATGGGGGGAGAGCATAGGCAGAAACGCCGAACGCTGCGCGGGTCTCCAGCCGCGCACGACACCGAAAACCCGCTATTTGCGGGGGAAACGGGGTGGTACGGTCGTCTGCATGCGCCGCGTCGTCGCCCATCTCGACCTCGATGCGTTCTTCGCCGCCGTCGAGGTGCTCGAGAATCCCGCGCTGGCTGGCGTGCCACTCGTGGTGGGTGGGGATCCGCTCGGCCGCGGCGTGGTGGCCACGGCCTCCTACGAGGCTCGCGCGTTCGGCATCCGCTCGGCGATGAGCTCGGCCGAGGCTCATCGCCGCTGCCCCAGTGCGGTCGTCGTCCGTCCGGACATGGCGCGCTACAAGCGGCACTCCGAGGGGCTGTGGGCGCTGGTGCGCGCTGCGGTTCCCGTGGTCGAGCAGGTCGGCATCGACGAGGGCTATCTCGATCTCGCCGACATCGCCCCAACGGCGGGCGAGGCGCGCCGCTTCCTGCTGGCGCTGCAGCGCCGGATCCGCGCGGAGACGGGCCTCGGCGCATCGTTCGGCTGCGGCACCGGCAAGACGGTCGCGAAGATCGCGTCCGATGCCGACAAGCCCGTCGGTCTCGTGGTGGTCGCGGCCGGTCGCGAGGAAGAGTTCCTGGCGCCGCTGCCGCTGCGCGCATTGCCGGGGATCGGGCCCAAGGCCGACAAGCGGCTGCAGGTCGCGGGGCTGGAGCGCATCGGCCAGCTCGCCGACCTCGACGATGAGAGCCTGCGCCTGATCCTGCCCGGTGCGACCGGGCGCGACCTGCGCGAGCGCGCCCGCGGCATCGATCCGCGCCCGGTGGTGGCGGCGAGCGGCCCGTCGGTGACGATCGGCAACGAGGAGACGTTCGACCACGACATCGGTGATCCCGCGATCCTCTCTGAGCACGCCGCGCGCATGGCGGTCGGCGCCACCGAGCGGATGCTGAAGGAGGGTCTGGTCGCGCGGACGGTGACGGTCAAGCTGCGCTACCCGGACTTCCGCATCCTGTCGCGGGCCACCTCCGCGGGGCAGCCGACGGGCGATCCGACCGAGATCACACGCCTGGCCGAGCTGGCTCTGCAGCGCGCGTTGCGCGATCGGCCGCCGCCGATTCGCCTGCTCGGGGTCAGCGTCTCCCGGCTCGTGAAGGGCGAGCAGCTGCACCTGCCGCTCGAGGACGAATCGGCCTAGAAACGGCGAAGGCCCCGGAGCCGGAGCTCCGAGGCCTTCAACCAGTCTCTGGAATCCCTTGCGGGGTTACGCGCTGAGCACGACCTCTTCGAGGTGGGAGTGCGAGGGGCAGTACTCACGGCCGGGCAGCGGCGTGCGCTGGCACGGCTTGCCCTTGCGCGTCGTGGCGCGACACGGGGCGACGACGCCTTCGCCGTGGCGCTCGATCTCGTCGCGGATGAAGTCCTGCGCGAGGCCGATGTAGCGCTCGACCGTGTAGTAGACACGGGCCTGCTCGGTGATCGGGAAGTAGTAGCGGATCTCCTGGAAGAGGCTGCGGGCCGGCTTCGGGAAGTAGCGGGAATCGCGGGCGAGGCGCTCGATCGTGCTCTCGCAGGCGGCCAGGATGCGGCGGCGCGCCTCCGGGACCGACACGGTGTCGGGGGAGGGATCGACTGCGTCCTTGATCTCAACGAAGATCTGGCGGCTGAAGCGGTACATAAGGAACTCCAGAGGGGAGTGGATGGAAGCCGCACGAGGTCGAGCTTCGTGCGATCGGGGTACAAGCGGTGCGCTCCGCGGGCATAACCTGCTAAGCGCGTAGACCGCACTGTAGCGGTGATACGTTCGCGGCACAAGGTTTTGTGCGAAATATCACAAGCGCCACCGTCGGTGGGTTGCGGCGATTTGGCGGGAGCCGGGCGGCGTGCGCTACGGCTGGACCTGACGCGCGTACGCGTCGGGATAGCCCTGACCCTGGATCGTCGTCGCCGCAGACTGCGCCTCGTCCTTGGTCGCGTACGGGCCCGAGAAGACCGCCCAGTAGCCCGGGTTGAGCGTTGGGAACTGCGAGGAATCGAGGACGCCGGTCATGGGCACGCCGGCGCTCGACGCCGCAGTGGCGATCGTCTGCGCGTCCGTCTCCTGGAACTGCGACTGGCTCTTGGAGGCGAGGATCACGGCCCAGCCGGTCTGCCCGGCCGGCCAGCCACCAGCAGCGGCACCCGTGTCCGTGGCGCCCGTATCTGTGATGCCGGTGTCCGTCACGCCGGTATCGGTGATGCCGGTGTCGGTGATGCCGGTGTCCGTGATGCCCGTGTCGGTGATGCCCGTGTCGGTCGCAGCCGTTGTGGGCGCGGTCGCCGTCGATGTGGTCGAGTCCTCGCCGTTCGACGTCGTGCGCAGCGCCACCCAGGCCAAGCCGATGCCGACGACGATTAGGATGATCGCGGCGACGGCGAGCAGGCGGGTCGAGCGGTTGGCGAGCGCCGAGCCGCCACCGGGCGGCGGCGGGATCTCGTCGACCTGCAGGCGCTCGCCGCACTCGAGGCAGTAGCGCTGGTCGGCACGGACGGGCGACAGGCAGGCCGGGCAGCGCGCGACATCCGCGCCCGGCAGGGCCGCCTCGAAGAAGGGCTCGCCGATGACGGGCATCTCGCTGGTGGGCTGCTCGGGCTGGAAGCTCATGCCGTCGGCGTCCCGCAGTAGGCGCAGAAGTTCGCATCGGCCGGTATCGCGCCCGTGCAGTTCGCGCACTTCTTGGCGGTCATCGCGACGGTGCCCGCCGGAAGCGAGAGGCGCTGGTTCGCGGCGAGGGCCGTGAGGTGCCCGTCGATCTCGCGGGCGCGCTGCTCGACCTCGACGGCCTCGGCGGCACGCAGGCGCAGCAGGTTGAAGTTGAAGTGGTCGCGGCGGGCCATCTCGATCAGCAGACCGCCGAGGTCGCCGCGCAGCTCCTGATAGCGGCGGGCGAGTCCCGCGCGCTCCTTGCGCATGTCGCCGGCAGCCTTGCGGGCCTCGCCAGGGGCGGACCGCGGCTGGGCAATGGCGTTGCCCGAGGCGTCGCGAACCTCGTTGGCGGTCACGGTGACGACAACGTCACCGGACGGACCGGGGCTCTGCGCAGACATTCGGGCGCGGTCGGAAAGGCCTCCCATTGCCTGCGGAGTATACGCGGCGGGGGCCGCAGACCCTGTTGCACTGTGGATAACAGTGCGGTTTGGCCACGGTCGCACGCGGGAGCGGATTGCGGCACCATGCGGGGGACAGCGGAATCGGAGGCGTCGTGACGCAGGTAGTCGCAGTGGTCGGGCTCGGAACGATGGGTGCGGGAATCGTCGAGGTCTGCCTCGCGGCGGGACATGACGTGCTGGCCTTCGACGGCTTTCCCGAGGCACGCGCCAAGGGTCTGGAGCGCGTGCACAAGGGCTTCGCGCGCCGCGTCGAGAAGGGCACGCTCGCCCAGGCCGACGCCGATGCGGCGATCGCGCGCCTGCGCGCCGTCGAGGCGATCGCCGAGCTCGCCAGCGCCGACATCGTGATCGAGGCCGTCGCCGAGATCCCCGAGATCAAGCACGACCTCTTCCGCGAGCTCGGCTCCGTGATGCAGCCCAGCGCGATCCTCGCCACCAACACCTCCGCCATCTCCGTCACCGGCATCGCCGAGGCCAGCGGCCAGCCCGAGCGCGTCGTCGGCCTGCACTTCTTCAACCCCGCGCCCGTGATGAAGCTCGTCGAGGTCGTGCGCACGCGCCTCGTCGATCCGCAGGTCTACGCGAGCGCGATCGAGTTCGCCGAGGGCCTCGACAAGGAGGCCGTGCCCTGTCCGGACACGCCGGGCTTCCTCGTCAACCGCATCCTCGTGCCGATGCTCAACGACGCCGTCCGCACGCTTGCCGAGACCGGCGCCGACCCGATCGACATCGATCGCGCGCTGAAGGCCGGCGCTGGCTGGCCGATGGGGCCGCTGGCGCTGATCGACCTGATCGGCGTGGACGTGCAGATGCACGCCTCGCAGGCGATCGCCGATGGCCTTGGCGACGAGCACTACGCGCCGCACCCGCTGCTGGCGGAGATGGTCGAGGAGGGCAGGCTCGGTCGCAAGACGGGCGCGGGCTTCCACACGTACGAAGCCCGCTAGTCCTGCGGCCCCCTGCGGTCGATTTCGCGTCCATAATGCGTAGGTGCGCCGCCTCGCCCTCGCCCTCGCAGCAGCATTGCTGCTGGTCGCCGTCCCCGCCGCCGGGGCCAAGTCGTTCGCGGCGACCATGCTGAGCGGCGACTTCGTCTACCGCTCCTGGGCTGATGGAGAGTCGGCGCTGTCGATCGCGTACATCGGTCCGAAGACGCAGATCATCGGCCCCAAGACGCTGCGGGGCATCGTCTGCGCCGACGGCTCCGAGCTGCACTCGTGCGTCACGCTGAAGCGTGGGCGGAAGACCGTCACCTGGACGGTCCTCAGGCCCGTCAAGCTGATGCACCAGCAGGCCGGCGACTACACGATCTCGTTGCGGAAAGCCGGCGACCTGCGCGACGTCTTCGTCAGCGGCTGTGGCCAGGTGCGCGTCACCGGCACCGGCACCTACCGGGCCGACGGGGCAGAACCGGTCTCGTACACTCCGGCTGACACCACGGTCATCATCGACCTCAAGCCGTAAGGCGGGCACGTGGCGGAACGCATTCTGATCGTCGAGGACGAGGTCAACATCGCGACCCCGACGAAGACGTACCTCGAGCGCGACGGCTTCGTGGTGACGCACGTGCTGAACGGCGAGGATGGCCTGCGCGCCATGGAGGAGAGCCCGCCGAACCTGGTCCTGCTCGACCTCAACCTGCCCGGCATCGACGGGCTCGAGGTCTGCCGCCGCATCCGCGCGACCTCGCAGGTGCCGATCATCATGCTGACGGCCCGCGACGACGACATCGACAAGATCGTCGGGCTCGAGGTGGGCGCCGACGACTACGTCACCAAGCCCTTCAACGCCCGCGAGCTCGTGGCGCGCGTCAAGGCGATCCTGCGACGCGCACCCGCGACGGCGCAGCCGATCGGCGGCACGCTCACGCACGGCACCGTCTCGATCGATCGCGGCCGGCACGAGGTCAAGGTCGCGGGCGAGGAGGTCCAGCTCGCGCCCAAGGAGTTCGACCTCCTGTGGACGCTGCTCGAGGAGCGCGGCCACGTGCTCACGCGCGATCAGCTGCTCGAGCGCGTCTGGGGCTACACCTTCGCCGGCGACACGCGCACCGTCGACGTGCACGTCCGGCAATTGCGCCGCAAGCTCGGCGAGGCCTGTCCGGTCGTCACCGTGTGGGGCGTCGGCTACAAGGTGGGGGACGATGCTGCTGCTGCGTAGCCTGCGCGCGCGGCTGCTGATCATCGGCGTCGTGCCCGTGCTGGTGGCGCTGCTCGTCACCGCCGCGCTGACGGTGCGCTCGGTCGGCACGTTCTCCGACCGGCAGCAGAGCGAGCGCCGGGCGCAGCAGGAGCAGGAACTCGAACGCATCGCCACGGGGCTGTCACGCGTCTACGGGCGGCTGATCCAGCCTGCCGTCCTGGGCAAGCGCAACGACCTTGTTCGCCAGAGCGACCTCGAGGCCGCGGCCGGCGGCCGGCTCTACTACGTCGCGCTGTCGCCGGAGGGGCTGTTCTCCGCTGAGACGCTCGGGCTCCAGGCGATGGAGCCCTCGGCGCCGATCTCCAAGGGACTGACCAAGCGCCTCGACGAGGGCGAGGCCGTCGTGCTGCCGCACTCCGTCCTGCCCCAGACGATGGCGCACTTCGTCGTCGTGGCGCGCGGCGTGTTCGCGACGTCGAACGGCGATTCGAACGGCGGCACGCCCTTCGGGCTGCTCGTGGTCGCCCGTCCGGTCGTGCAGGTGCCGTCGCCTGCCGGCGCCCTGCGCAGCGCGCTGGTGCCTGCGTTCGCGATCGGCCTGGCCGTCGCGATCCTGCTCGCGCTGGTGCTCGGGCTCCGGCTCGTGCGCCCGCTCAAGCGCCTCGCGCTCGCGGCTCGCGCCGTGGCCCGCGGCGATGAGGCGGTGCCGCTCGACACCTCGCGCGCCGACGAGATCGGGATGGTCAACCGCGCCTTCGAGGACATGACGGTGCGCTTGGCCGAGGCGCGCGACACCGAGCGCCAGTTCCTGATGCGCGTCTCGCACGAGCTGCGCACGCCGCTCACCGCCATCCGCGGCCAGGTCGACGCGCTGGTGGACGGCATCTTCGAGGACGAGGCCGAGCAGCAGCTGGCCTACGCCGCGATCACCGCCGAGTCGCAGCGCCTCAACCGCCTCGTCAGCGACCTGCTCGACCTCGCCCGGCTGCAGGCCAAGCGCTTCGGCCTCGAGGCCGACGAGGTCGATCTCAACATCCTGCTCGATCAGGTCGTCACCGGCCAGGGCACCGAGGCGCGCGAGCGCGACATCGAGATCGCGCTGCAGTCCGGAACGCTGCCGGTGATCATCGGCGACGGCGATCGCATCCTGCAGATCGTCAGCAACCTCGTCCGCAACGCCGTGCGCTGGACGCCCGATGAGGGCACCGTCGTGGTCAGCGCCCTCGCCGAAGCCGGGCGCGTATGGATCACCGTCGACGACTCCGGCCCGGGCATCGCCCCGGCCAAGCGCGCCGACGTCTTCCGCGCCTTCTACACCGAGGACGGCACCGGCACGGGCCTCGGGCTCGCCATCGCCCGCGAGCTGGCGATGGCCATGCGTGGGACCGTCACCGTCGCCGACGCGCCGCAGGGCGGAGCGCGCTTCGTGGTCGAGCTGCCGTGCGTGACGGCGCAGGCTTCAACGGGCGCCACGGTGTAGGGCGGGGCGCGGCGCCTCGTGGCACCGCGCCCCGCATCACCTCAGGCCGGGGGCGGGTAGCAGCCGACCGTCGGCGCGACCGGGAGCCACGTGCCGTCGGGGCAGCGGGCGAGCGACCAGTCCGTCGCAGGAGAGACCAGCGCCGAGACATTCGGCGTGCCGGTGGACTGGTAGAAGTTCGACTGCCATACCGTGGCGGTGACGTCGAAGACCGTGCCGGCGAGCACGGCGCCGACGAAGCGCACTTGGTTGGCATCATCCGTGAAGTGCGCCCCGGTCAGGTCGGCCCCGCTGAAGTCGGCGGAGGTGGCATACCCGAGCGTTGCGCCGGCTAGGTTGGCTCCGGCGAAGTTCGCGTCCGCGGTGCTCTGAACGAACACCACCCCTGCCAGATTCGAGTTGATGGCGATCAGGGACTCGTAGTTGCTGGTCACGGAGAACGGGAAGGCCCTCAGGTCGAGACCCGACAGATTGACGTTGTACAGTCTCGCGTTCGTGAAGTCGATCTGCGACAGGCTCGCCGTTCGCAGGTCGGTCGAGTCCCATTGAATGCCGGCAGTCTGCGCGCCGGTGAAGGTCGTGGATCCGTTGACCCTCGTCGTCTGGAACCCGGCGCCAAGGAGGTTGGCGCCGGTGAGGTTGGCGCCACTGAGGTTCGCCCTGCGGGCGTCGCCGAACGACAGATCGACGTTCGTGAGATTCGCGCCGGGCAGGATCGCGCCATTGAGGCTCCCGGAGCTGAGATTCGATCCCGAGAGGTTGGCGCCCGTGAGATCGCTGGAATCCAGCGACCCGCTATTGACGCGGATCAGCGTCGAGAAGTCGATGCCCGCGAGGTTCGCATTCACGAGATTCGCGCGGCTGAGGTCAGCTGCACTGCCAATCGACGAGCGGGTGAGGTTCGCACCGGACAGGAGGACGCCGCTGAGGTTCGCTCCCGTCAGGACCATCTGGTTGACGTTGGCGGAGCGGAGATCCACACTGCTCCATGAGGAACCGAGAAGCACGGTGCCCGTGAAGTTCGTCTTGCCGGTCACGCGGGTGTCCCGGCTGTCGAAGCTGACCATCGTCGCGTTTGCGTTGGTCAGGTTCGCGCCCGCCAGATTCGTGCTGCCGAGGGACAGGTTCGTCAGGTTGGCGCCAGTCAGATTCGCCCGCGAGAGGTCGCTGTTGTTGAGGTTGAACGAGTTGTCCGTGGCGAGGGCGTTGAGAGCGCTGAAGTTCGCGTTGACGAATGACGCTCCGCGGAGGTCCATGTTCTCACCGACGAGGTATCCGTTGAGGATGGCGATCACGCTCTGGTACACCCCCGTGGAGCCGGGTAGCGTCGTCTTCTTGGACGAGGTCAATCCGCCGGACTTCACGCTGGTGAAGGTGGAATTGACGAGCTTGGCGCCCCTCAGATCGGCCTTCACGAGGTTGATCGTGTCGAATCTGACCTCCAAGCTCGCTCCCCGGAAGGATGCGCCGGAGAAGTTGGAACTCTCCCACCGCGAGCAGTTGGGGCACGGGCCGTTGAAGCCGTTGTCCGACGTGGAGACAGACGGATCCTTGAGCGTCTTGGCGCCGCGGAAGCTGGCCTTCTTGAAGCTCGAGCTGGAGAAGTCCGTCTGGCGGAATGTCACGCCGGTGAACTTGGCGCCGTCCGCCTTGACGTTGTAGAAGTACGGATCGAAGAGCGTCGAGCCGGTGAGGTCGGCACCGGTCATGGTGCTGCCGGCGAAGCTGGCTTCGCTGATCAGCGTCTTCTTCAGGACGATGCGGGCGAGGTTCGCGTCGTTGAAGCGGGTGTCGTAGAGATTCGCTCCCGACAGGATCGCGCCCCGCAGGTCGGTGATGCTCAGATCGGCCGCCTTCAGGTTGGCGCGGCGAAGATCGGCCTTCTTGAGCGTCGCAGCGCTGAGGTCGGCGGTCTGCAGCTGCGCACCGCGCAGATCGGCGCCGTTGAGGTTGATGGCCCGCAGCGTGGCGGCCTTGAAGTTGATGCCGCGCAGGTCGCGGCCGCTGAGGTCCATGCCGCTGAGGTCGACGCCGGCGCAGTTGGCGCTCGGCGCGGGCACGCACGACGGTGCGGCGGTAGCGGTGCCGGTCAGGGCGGTCAGGGCCAGCGTCGCGGCGGCGGCGGCGATCAGCAGCGTGCGCGGCGAGCGTCGGGGTGTCGAATGCGGTTGTGTGGTCGGACGGGCTGGCATGCGGGTTCCCCTGACGGGTGAGGGCTGAACTGCTGTGTGCCGACGCGGCCTGCAGCAGGTGTCACTACGGATGCGGCGACCTTAGTGAAGCGGTCGGACGCTCTCTCTGGTCTGTTGGGCATTGGGTCGTCGTTGGCAGTGCCCCCGTTCGCGTGCGTGGGCAACGCGCGCGGCGTCGCGTTGCGATCGTGTCGACCCGGCCGTTCCCCGCCTGCTCTCGTGCGCACGGCGTTCGCGGGCCGTTGGCACGGTGAGGTCGGGCGGCCGGTGGTCGCTGCGACCCACGTGAGGTGGAAGATGAGCTCGTTCTGGGAGGCGCTCTGCGCAGTTGCGCATCGCATGACGGATCGGCGCGGACAGGGGACGGTCGAGTACCTCGGTCTCGTGCTCGCGGTCGGCGCATTGCTGCTGGCCGTATCGGTGCAGGTGAAGGGCGGCGGTGCCGGGATCGGAGGCCAGATCTCGAAGTCGATGGAGAAGGCGATCTCCTCCGTCGCACAGCCGTAGCGCGAACGCGTCCCGACCGGCATCACCCGTCGGTCGGGACGCGGCACGGGTCGCTCGCCGCCACCGCGTCGAGGATCACCCGTCCGTCGCGCAGGACCGCGGTGCGCCAGGCCGTGCGCGGTGCGGCGCCGGGGAGCGGTCCTCCACGGACCGTCACCGTGGCCTGTCGGCAGACGACGAGATCGCCCGCGCGGGCCCCGCCGGCCAGGCCCTCTGCGCCGTCCAGCAGACCGGCGGCGAGTCGGATCGCGCCGACCGCGAGCCCCAGGGGCCGCGCCACGCGACGGGCCAGCGAGCTGGCGCCCTCCCACGAGAGGTTCGTGGCGGCAGCACCTGCACGGTCGGTCGCCGACGGCGGAGCGGTGCGGGCGCGCTCATCGGCGAAGGTGATCACGCGCGCCGCCAGCGGGCCATCCGCGTGCACCGTCGCGATCGTTCGCGTGCCGTGGATGGCGGGGCCCGCCACGCGCAGATCGCCACCCCAGTCGGGGTGCTCGCGCCGCATCACCTCCGTGGCGGCGATGGTGATGCGCACGTGCGCCGCGGCTGGTCCCAGCTCGTCGACCAGCCAGGCCTGTGCTCCGAGCGGACTCAGCGCGTCGGGCCGGCCCGCCACGGCGGCGGTGATCGCCGCGTCATCCAGCGTGCGTTGCGCCGGGGCGTCGAGGGCCCGGGCGAGCGACCGCGGTTGGCGCTGCGCCTGCCAGAGCGCGGCACCGGCCAGCACCGCGCCGACGGCGAGCAGCACGGCCGCCCACTCGGCGGTTGCCTGCGCGCGGCGCTCAGCAGGTCGCGGCATCGCTGCGGACCACGTCGTGGGAGAGGACGGTGCCGGCCCGCACGACGATCAGGTCGACGGCGGGCAGTCGCCGGTCGAGCGCGAGGCGCAGTGCATCGACGGGGTGCGCGGCCGCCCATCCGGGCACCGCTCGGTTGCGGCGCCAGACGAAGCGGCAGACGAGGACGTCATCCTCGCGACTGCCACTGGGAATCGCCGTGCCCTCAACGTCCATGGCCGCCGCGCCCGCGCTGATGCCGATGGCGGCCAGCGAGGTCACGGGAACGAGCAATCCGGCGAGGGCGACGACGCCCGTCACGCCGAGCTCGACCGCCCGCTCGGCGTACCCGGCCCGCTGGCTGCGCTGCCAGCGCTGCTCATCGCCGGGCGCGACGATCCGCACGACGGGCGCGGCGCGCGGCGACTCCTCCGACCAGACGGCGGCCGTGCCCGCTCCGAGCCCGCCGTATTCCGGCCGAGCCAGCAGCAGCGAGAGATCGCCAAGGGCCCGCAGGCGCCCCGTGGGCGTCGTCGCATAGCGGCGTGCGAGGTGGCTGAGCGCCAGCGCACGCGCCTCGGCCGGCCCGACGGAGCGGCTGAGGCGGATGATCGCGTCACGCAGCATCGGGCCATCGGCCTCCGGGGCCCGCGCGATCGCGCGATCGAGGAAGGCGATGTCACCGGAGGTCGGTTCGCGCGCGGCCTCGCTGGCGCCGGTGTTGACCGCGCGGCTCAGCGTTGTGGGGAGCCAGGCGAGGGCGCCCGTGGCCGTCGCGGCGGCGACCAGCGCGACGACGATGCCGACCACCGCCACCGCCTCGATCGTCGCCTGTCCACTGCGGGAGCGCATGCGGTCATCGTCGCTGCCGGTGCTGCACGGTCGACGCGCGGCGCGGGTCCTGTCGCACGCGCTCTGCGCGGTGCTCCGCATCAGGCGCAACCGCGGGTCGGCCAAGGCGCGCGCGGGTCGCGCCGCGGCCGACCCGCTGCGTACGCTCTTCGTGGCCACCTGTTCGGAGGCCGTTACCCCCTCGGAGGAACCACATGAGCCAGACCATTGGCATTGCCACCGGACTCATCGTCTCGATCGTGTTCGCGATCGTCTGCGCCAGCCTTGCCGGCGGCCGCAACCGCAGCCGCGTCGGCTGGGCGATCCTCGGGTTCTTCTTCCCGATCATCGCACTTGTCGTGCTGCTGATCCTGGGCAAGAAGAAGCCCAAGACCGCGTAGTCCGACCGGCGCGCGCCGGGGCTCATCGGCCTCGGCGCGCTCGCGCCCCTGCTGTCTGAGTGGCGTTCCAGGCCCGCCTGCCAGAGGCACCCTGCGCGGGTAGGGGGCCCGTTGCGCGTCCACGCGCGGCGTACACTCGTGACAGTCGCGATTCAGCGGCAGTGTCAGGGAGGTATCGCGTGTCGAGTCTCATCAGCATCATCATCGCTCTCGCCATCGGCGTCGCATTCGCCCTCGTGTGCAGGAGCATGGCCGGGTCCCGCAACCGCAGCCAGAACCTCTGGACGGTCCTCGGGTTCTTCTTCCCGCTGATCTCGATGATCATCCTGCTGATCCTGGGCAAGGACGAGTCCAAGGCGGCTTCCGCCTAGGGATACTCCCGCACGCGCCGGGCATCGCCTCGGCGCGTGCGGATCGCCTGGCGGCCGCCCTCGCGTACGATCCGCTTCGTGGCTGACCGACCCTCCCGTGGTGACGTCGCCGACATCGTGATCGAGTCGCTGGCCAATGGTGGCCGCGGCGTCGCGCGCATCGACGGCTACGTCGTCTTCGTCGACCGGGCCCTGCCCGGCGACAGCGTCCGCATTCGGCTGCGCACCGCCCGCCGTCGACACGGCGAGGCGGACGTGGTGGAGCTGCTCGCACCGGGCGCCGATCGCGTCGAGCCCACCTGCCCGCACGTCGGCCAGTGCGGCGGCTGTCGCTGGCAGACCTACGCCTATACCGCGCAGCTCAAGGAGAAGGAGCAGATCGTGCGCGACGCGATCGGTCGCATCGCGCACCTGCCCGACGTCCCCGTCGAGCCGATCATCGGCGCCGACGAGAACCTCGAGTACCGCAACAAGGTCGAGCTGACCTTCACCGAGACCGAGGACGGCCCCTCGCTCGGCTTTCACCGCGCGGGCCGCTGGGACCAGGTCCTCGAGATCGACCGCTGCCACCTCATCTCGGACGCGCCGAACGCCGCCAAGGACGCGATCCAGCGCTGGGCGCGCACGACCGGCTTCGTGGCGTACGACCAGCGCCTGCACGAGGGCCACCTCCGCAACCTCGTGATCCGCCACTCCAAGCGCACCGGCGAGGTGCTGCTGACGCTCGTCACGACGGATATCGACCTGCCGAAGCCCGGCAACCTCGTCGACGAGCTGATCGAGAGCGTCCCCGGCTTTGTCGGCCTCCTGCACTCGCGCAACAGCGGGCAGTCCGAGACGACGTACGGCCACCCGACCAAGGTCATCCACGGGCAGGACTTCTACCGCGAGCAGATCCTCGGGCTGACGCTGCACGTGCCGTGGAACGGCTTCCTGCAGACCAACACCGACATGTGCGAGAAGCTCTACGGGATCGCCATCGAGGAGGCCCGGCTGACGGGCACCGAGGTCGTCTGGGATCTCTACAGCGGCATCGGCTCGATCGGCCTCGCGCTGGCCCGCAACGCCGGCCGCGTGGTCGGCATCGAGATCGTGCCCGAGGCGGTCGAGCAGGCCACGCAGAATGCCGCGCGCAACGACATCGGCAACGCCGAGTTCATCACCGGCGACGTCCAGAAGGCGATCGAGCCGCTCGTCGAGGCCGGTGCCCCGATGCCCGACCTCGTCGTGATCGACCCGCCGCGCGCGGGCCTGACCCCGAAGGCCGTCAAGCGCGTGCTCGAGCTGAACGCCAAGACGATCGTCTACGTGTCGTGCAACCCGACGACTCTGGCGGGCAACGCGATCCTGATGACCGAGGGCGGCTACGACCTCGAGATCGTGCGACCGGTCGACATGTTCCCGCACACGCCGCACGTCGAGTGCGTGGCGCGCTTCGTGCGTCGCGCCGACTGATCCGCAACCGGTCGCCCTTGGCGATCAGCTTTGCTTTGGGGTCAGACCCCAAAGCAAAGTTCCGGTACCCGCTGCGGCGGAAGCCGCCGGCGGAACTCAGTACGGCGGCAATGCGCTGTGCCAGCGCCCGAGCTCCTGGAAGGCCTTCCAGAAGCGGCGCTTCGACGATTCCTCGTCCAGCGAGTCGTCGATGTCCGGCGTGACGAGCGTCTCGATCGTCGGCGTCAGCTGCTGCACCTGGGCGATCAGCTCGGGGTCGATCTGCTCGGCGAGGGGGAGCTTGATGCGATTGAGGAAGTCGGCTGTCTCCATGCCCATGCAGACGATGATCTTCGGCTCGGTGATCTGGATCTCGCGGAGCAGGACCTTGGCCGCCTCACCCTTTGCGTCGGCGAGGTCGTCGAGGGGGCTCTTGGCACAGTTGGTTCCGTAGATCGTCAACGGATCGATGCCGACGCGGGTGATGCTCTTGAGGATGGCGCTGCCGGCTCGACCGAAGAAGGCGACGCCCTCCTGGATCTCCGCGGCGCGGGCGCGCGTCTTGAGCAACATGATGTCGGGGCGGGGATAGCCGGAGCCGGGCACGGGCGCGCTCGCGGGATCGGCCGGGTCGGCCCGATCGGCGAGCTCGTCGCCCAGCGCGTTCATGGCCTTGATGGCTCGGGCCAGGTACCGCTCATTGATCTCGTCAGGTTCAGCCACGGCGCGTCCCCCGTCATTCGGCGCGCGGCGGTCGCCTCCTTGTGCGGAACCACTTGCGTGCTTGCAGTGCGAGGAAGTTCCGCGGATGCCGGACGATGCGCGCGGCACCGAGGGCGAGGGCGAGCGAGGCGGGATCGTGGAAGGCGGGGAGCTCCAGGCCGGCGGTGAACAGCCCGGCGATGACGTGCTCGTCGGAGCCCGCGCCCTCGGGCAGCCCCAGGCGCCGGGCGAAGGCCAGCGCGCTGTGGTTGTAGTGCTCGCGCGCCAGACGGCCGTTGGCGACCTCGAGGGCATCGATCATCGGCGCCATGCGCTCGAGCAGCGCCTCTGGCGGGATGGCGTGGTGGGCATCGAAGGGGTGGGGGACGTAGACGAAGCCGCCCTGCGCGCGAATCGCATCGACCGTGTCGGCGAAGGACAGCCCCGGGGGGACGTCCTCCTGCAGGTACATGCCGATCACCTCGCCCTGCTTGAGCGTCTTGATCTCGCTGGCCACGGCGATGTGCAGTGGGAGACCGTGCGCCTCGACGTGCGCCTTGGCAGCGTAGCCACCGGCGATCGAGTTGTGGTCGGTGACGCACAGCGCGCCGATGCCGAGGTCGAGGGCACGTTCGACGAGCTCGTCGATGGTGGTGCTGCAATCGTGCGAGTGGTACGTGTGCAGGTGGAAGTCGGCGAGGATCGGCTCGGGCAGGGCCAGCGGCGACGGACGCCGAGCGTGGTCGCCGGCGAGCGCGATCACCTCCTTGGCAGCCTGCTTCGCGCCCGTGGTTCCGACCCGCTGCGTGCTCGGGGCGGCATCGAGCACGACCTGCGTCATGGGCGTCGTGTCGTCGCCCAGCAGCACCACGAGGTCGAGCTCGCCCTGTCCGATCACGCGCCGCGTGGCGGCATCTGCGGCCCACGTCCAGACCGGGCCGCTGACGGCGATCTGCCGAGCGCCCCGCGTGGTGTGGGCGAGTGCGATGGCTCCGGTCTGCTCAAGCGCGCGGATCGTCAGGCGCCCGGCGATCTGCTGGTCGGCACCGTGGGCCGTGCCCACCAGCAGCGCCTCGACGCCCTGGTCGGTGATGGCGTCTGCCAGGGCCAGCGCAGCATCGAGGTCGGGGCTCGCGCGGTCGAGCGCGACCGGGGTGAAGATGGCGATGCGCATGCCCGCACGGTAGCGCCTACTGACACGATGGGCCCGGGCCCATTTTGTCCGGACTTTGAAGATCGACGTATGCGCATTGGCGCGTCATCTGTGCAGGGCCGGTGGTGCACGGGCGAACCCGGGGGACTGAGCGCAGCGCGCCTGTGCTGCGGAGCACATGCAGCTGCGGAACTTCCGCATGCAAGCGGCAGACATTTTGGGCCCGGGCCCATCTTGTCTGTGAACGAGAACGGCGGGCGCCCGGAGGCGCCCGCCGTCGTCGTGCGGTGGATCGGGAAGCGGTGGTTAGCGCTTCTTGGTGGCGGGCTTGCGCACCGCCGGCTTCTTGGCTGCCACGCGAACCGCGGGCTTCTTGGCTGCCGGCTTGGCTGCTGCGCGGACCGCGGGCTTCTTGGCTGCCGGCTTGGCTGCTGCGCGTGTCGCCGGCTTGGCGGCGGCGGGCTTGGCAGCCGTGCGGGTTGCCGGCTTCTTGGCGACTGCTGCGCGGGCAGCGGGCTTCTTCGCAGCGGGCTTCTTGGCAGCGGTGCGGGCGGCCGGCTTCTTGGCTGCGGCCGAACGCGTCGAGCCCTTCTTGCCGTACTTCTTGATGAAGGCCTCGACCTCTTCGCGGGCCTGCTCGTCGCGATGCTGGACCGGCGGCGACTTCATCAGGTACGCGGACGGCCACTCGAGCGGACCCGAGATGCCGTGGTCGAGCGCCAGCTTGATCAGGCGCACGGCGTCGATGACGATGCCGGCGGAGTTCGGCGAGTCCCACACCTCGAGCTTGACCTCGGCGGTCAGGGGCACGTCGCCGAAGGCGCGGCCTTCCAGGCGGATGTAGGCCCACTTGCGATCGGTCAGCCACGGCACGTGATCCGACGGTCCGATGTGCACGTTGTCCGCACCCATGTCGTGGGGGATCTGCGACGTGACGGCATTCGTCTTCGAGATCTTCTTCGACTCGAGGCGCTCGCGCTCGAGCATGTTCAGGAAGTCGGTGTTGCCGCCGACGTTCAGCTGGTACGTGCGCTCGAGCTTCACGCCGCGGTCTTCGTACAGCGTCGCGAGGGAGCGGTGCATGATCGTCGCGCCGACCTGGCTCTTGATGTCGTCGCCGATGATCGGCAGGCCGGCCTGCTTGAAGCGCTTGGCCCAGTAGGCCTCGCGGGCGATGAAGACCGGGATGTTGTTGACGAAGGCGACGCCGGCGGCCAGTGCCTGCTCGACGTACCACTTCGTGGCCTCCTCGGAACCGACCGGGAGGTAGGAGACGAGGACGTCGGCCTTCGAGTCCTTCAGCAGCTTGACGACGTCGCAGGTCTCGCCCGGCGCCTTCTCGATGACCTGGGACAGGTACTTGCCGAGGCCGTCATGCGTCATGCCGCGCTGGACCACGACGTTCTTCTTGGGCACGCGCGAGAACTTGATCGTGTTGTTCTGACCGGAGAAGATCGCGTCGGACAGGTCCTTGCCGACCTTCTTCTTGTCGATGTCGATCGCGGCGACGAACTCGATGTCCTTGATGTGGTATCCGCCGAGATTGACGTGCATCAGGCCGGGGACGACCTCGTCAGCGGGAGCGTTCTTGTAGTACTCGACGCCCTGGACGAGGGACGAGGCGCAGTTGCCGACGCCGACGATGGCGACGCGGACCTTGCCGTTGGAGCGCAGTGCGCGACTCTGGGGGGTGGACATATGAAGTACCTCCGGGGTGGTGGTCTAGAGCTGACGCATGACGTGGCGGGCACGCTGCGCAACGGTGATGGCGGACAGGACTGCGAGCAGGATGATTCCCCACGGCAGAGCGCCGAGCGGAGCGAAGAGCAGAGCAGCGGCGATCAGGACCACGCGCTCGGCGCGGGCCATCATGCCGTGCGTGCCGTCGAGTCCCATGGACTCGGCCTTGGCGCGCAGGTAGGAGGTCATGAACGAGCCGGTCAGAGCGACGATGACCGCGAACAGCGCGATCTCGTTGCCGTCGTGCGCGAACACGAGGGCGATTGCGCCGAACATAATCGCCTCGGACGTGCGGTCGAGGACCGAGTCGAAGATCGCGCCCTTGGGGCCGTCCTCGCCTCGGGCACGGGCCACGGCGCCATCGAAGACGTCGAGGATGGAGCCGATCAGGAACACCACGCCGCCGGCGATGAAGCTCTCGCGGTAGACGAGCACGGCGGCGATCACGTTGATGACGAACCCGATCATCGTCACCTGGTTGGCGGTGATCGGCACGCGCGAGACCTTCGACATCAGGCCCGCGATCACGCGACGCGTGCCATCGGTGTATTCCTGCTGCAGTCGCTCAACGCCCATGCAGCCCACGGTAGGCCTCGCCGAGCGACGATCGCCGCACAGGCGGACGAGCGGTCGGTGACGACCGACGAGCGGTCGGTCAGGCCCGGTGGGGGACCGCGTCCGTCAATCCTGACGGGTAGGCGGAGGCGCGCGAGCCGCTGCTGCCGCGCAGGCGCCCCAGCGTCGGCAGCTGGCCGCGACTGACGGCGAACGCGAACACCAGGGCGAAGAGTGCGACGAAGGCACCGACCGTCGCGTCGAGGAACCAGTGGTTGGCAGTGGCGATGATCGAGAAGACGACGAGGCTGGGATACACGGCCCAGACCAGCTTCAGCAGGGGGTGCGCGAAGACGAGGATGCCCGCGCAGCCGATGATCACGGCGTAGGCGGTGTGCAGTGAGGGCATCGCCGCGTAGGGATTCGCAAACCACGCGATGACGCCCGAGTTGTGGTTGATCGACGTCTGGTTGAGCGTGTCGACGAAGCCGAGCCCGCCGAGCATCCGCGGCGGGGCCGTCGGCAGCAGGATGTACCCGAGCAGGGCGGCGAAGCTCGTCGCCAGCAGGGCGTTGCGGATGAAGTAGAAGGCGTGGTTGCGTCGGAAGTAGATGAACAGGAGCAGCGCGTAGGTGATCGTGAACTGGCAGTTGAAGTACGTCCAGTTGGCGACGGCCATGACGATCCCGGGGGCATTCATGGCCCACTGCTGCACGTTGTGCTCCACATCGATGCCGAGCACCTGCTGCGCGCGGACGACGTCGAGGGCGTTGCGCACTGCGACGTAGCGATCGGGCTGCGCGAGCGTGCGAGAGGCTTCGTAGGCAACGTAGAACGACCAGAAGATGGCGAACTGCAGCCAGAAGTCGCGCCAGCCGCGCGGCAGATGGCGGCCGATCCAATTGACGGCCCGTCGAGCCGGATTCATGTGCGCATCACCCACTCGGCCAATCGTACTCCGGGTGCGGCAACGCCGCCATGCGGCAGTGGACTAGC
>CANJXE010000004.1 GCA_947478745.1 Actinomycetota bacterium | reverse complement strand
GCGGGCTTCGGCCGCAACATCCTCTGGGTCACGCCCTACCGCGAGGACGAGCGCCACGCCGCCGGCACGTTCCCCTACGGCACGATCGGCCAGCCCGGCCTGCCGCAGTGGACGGAGGCCGACCGCCCGATCGAGAACACGGACGTCGTCTGCTGGTACACGGTCGGCGTCACGCACTTCGTCCGCACCGAGGACTGGCCGGTGATGCCCGTCGCGCGCGCCGGCTTCCGCCTCGAGCCCGCCGGGTTCTTCGATCGCAACCCGGCACTTGACGTGCCGCCGTCGGACGCCGCCTGCTGCTCGTCGCAGGGGCACACGACCGAGGGCGGGGGCGGCTGTGCGCACTGATGCGCGCACGGCCCATGACGTACGCTCGTTGATCGAATCCCCCGACGGCACCCGCGGCGGTGCGAAGGCGACAGGCAGCTGATGACCACGCACAGGCGCATCCGGCCCTTCAACACGAAGGAGACCTATCCGGAGCAGAACCTCTCGAACGATCTCTGCCAGGCCGTCGTCGCCAACGGCGTCGTGTACCTGCGCGGCCAGGTCGCGCAGGACCTCGAGACGCGCGAGGACGTCGGCATCGGCGACCCCGCGGCCCAGGCGCACCGTGTGATGGACAACATCGAGCTGCTCCTCGCGGAGTCCGGTTCGGAGCTCTCGCACATCGTCAAGTGCGTGATCTACCTGACCGACATCCGCCACCGCGAGCCCGTCTACCGCGTGCTCGGCGAGCGCATGCCCGGCGTCTTCCCGGTCTTCACCGGCCTCGTGGTCGTCGCGCTGGCGCGACCGGCGTGGCTCGTCGAGGTCGACATCACGGCGGTCATTCCCGATGGGCGCGACGCGTGACGCTGTCCCTGGTCGCGGCAGACCCCGCGACCGGCGAGGTGGGAGTTGCGATCACGTCGTCGAGCCCGGCCGTGGCCGCCCGCTGCGCGCACGTGCGCGCCGGAGTGGGTGCGGTCGCCACGCAGAACGTCACCGACCCCCGGCTCGGACCGGACCTGCTCGATCGGCTCGCGGCCGGCGTCTCGCCCGAGGCGGCGCTGCGCGCGCTGATCGGGGACCAGCCGCCCGCGCTGATGGCCTTCCGTCAGCTGACAGTGGTTGCCCCCGACGGCCGCACCGCGATCTTCTCCGGCGACCACGCCCTCGGCGTGGTGGGCGAGCATCAGGGCACTGCCGTCGTGGCGGCGGGCAACCTGCTGGCCGCCGCCACGGTGCCGATGATCGCCGCCGCGGCGTGCGAGTCCGCCCGGGGACCGCTCGCCGCGCGCCTCTTGGCCGGTCTCAATGCGGGTATCGCAGCGGGCGGGGAGGCCGGTCCCGTGCACTCGGCGGGGCTGCTCGTGGCACGCGATGTGGCGTGGGCCGTCACCGACCTGCGGGTCGACTGGGCCGACGAGGACCCGGTCGGCCAGCTGAACGCCCTGTGGGAGCGGTGGCAGCCGGAGCTCGAGGGCTACGTCACGCGCGCGTTGCAGCCCGGTGCGGCGCCGTCCTTCGGCGTGCCCGGCGACGAGTAGCGCGCGGATCCCGCTGCGCCACGGGAAGGGGGGCAGCCCCGCCGTCGGCCGACGCAGAGCATCGCGGTGCGTTCGGCTGGCTAAACTGGCTCTTTGGAACCACCCTCAGGAGGCTGTCCCCATGAGCAGACGTCTGCTCCTCACACTCACGGCGCTCGGCGCGCTGCTCGCACTGCCGGCGCTCGCAAGTGCCTCGATCGTGTACCAGGCGGCCTCAGCCACTGCGGTCAAGTGGGAGGTTTCGAACGACGAGAGCGACGCCAACAGTGCGGACGTGTCCGCCAGCGGCAACCGCGCGATCTACATGGCCGATGACGACGGCGGCAATCGGGTGACGCTGCCGATTACGGGGCAGTTCCCGGTGGTCTCGCCCAATGGCGCGGTGGTCGCGTACCAGAAGGTCACGAACTCCAAGACCGGCGCGTCGCAGCTGCACTTCCTGACCGTCGCCACGGGTGCCGACTTCAACACCGGCACCTCGTGCGGTGGACCGATCTGGGCGCCGAACTCGTCGGCCGTCGCGTGCTCAACGACGCAGACGACCGGCGACATCAAGGGGTTCGGACTCAACACCATCACGACTGCCGGCGTGGCCACGATCATCGTCCCGTCCGTCGGCATGATGGTCAACGGCTACAGCTGGTCGCCGGACAGCTCCACGATCGTCTGGGGCCAGACGCCGTTTGGCAAGTGGAACGCGGACTCGAAGCTGCGGTGGCTGCCGGCCGATGGCTCGGGCACCGTCGGCAAGCTCGGCAATGGCGCCGGGCCGATCTGGGGCGCGAGCAAGATCGCCTTCGTCCGCTCGACCCACGCGTCCGTCGCCGGCACGCTCGTGGTGCGCACGCAGGTCTGGACCGTCGACCCGGCGGTCGGCGCATCGTCGGCCAAGGCGCTGACGGCGTACCAGGCCAAGGGGTTCATCGCCGGTCCGGCGCCGCTGCGCTGGACGCCTGACGGCACGAAGGTCGTCGGTCAGCTGGACGGCGAGGACTACAGCCAGCCGATCTCCATCACGATGAACGGCAAGATCCACGAGTTCGGTCCGAGCAACGCCGGCGTGTACGGCGTCTCGGCGGATGGCACACAGGCTCTCGTCGTGGGGAACCTGATGGGCGGCGGCAAGCAGCCCGTCTACGCCTCGCCGCTCGCCAAGATGGCGAGCTCGCTCCTGATCAAGGACGCGTGGGAGCCCTCGGCGACCGCCAACTGGCAGCCGTAGTCGCACGTCGCGGGGAGCCGGCCCACGGGTCGGCTCCCCGCCATTGCACCGCCACCCGGACGGACGTAGGCTGAGGGTCCCCGCAGGAGGATCCGCCATGTCGCCCACCCGACTCGCACTCACGACGCTCGTCGCCCTGCTGCTCCTGGCACCGGCAGCCTCGGCGCGCATCGCCTACACGACGGCGAAAGGCATGAACGCCGCCGGCGCGCCGATCGTGATCGCCAACGACAACGGCAACGGCGTCGTACCGCTCGGCATCCGCGGGAGCTCGATTGCGATCTCTCCCGACGGCACGAGGATCGCCTACGTCGCCGGCCCGGCGGGTGAGGGGATCTCGCTGCGGATCCGCACGATCGCGACCGGTGCTGAGGTGAGGGCCGCCATGGTCTTCGGCGCGTCCGCCGGCAACGGACCGGAGTGGTCGTCCGACTCGGCGCATGTGCTGGCCTCGACCGACTCGTCGAAGCCCGACGGCATCGTCACCGGAGCGGGGCTCAACGTCGTCGATGCCGCGACCGGTGCGGTGACGGTCGTCGTGCCGCCGCTCGGCAACGAGGTCACGAGCTACACCTGGTCGCCGACCACGCCGCAGTTCGCCTACGCGGTGCAGCGCTGGGTAGGGCCGCTGTTCTCGGAGGTGACGCGCATCGCCGCCAGCGATGGCACAGCGGTGCGGACGCTCGGCAGGGGTGGCAGCCCGACGTGGGGGCCGGCATCGATCGCGCTGCATCGGTATACGAGCGAGCGCTGGCAAGGCATGCGCGTCTGGCACGCGCAGCTCTGGCTGGCCGACCCGACGGGCACCACGGCCACCCGGCAGTTGACGCACGTCGCGAGCACGGGACTGGTCTTCGGACCGTACGCCGCCTTCTGGGCTCCCGATGGGCGCAGGCTCTACGGCGACATCGGCGGCGAGGACATGTCGGAGCCGGCGCGCTTCAACGCCAGCAGCGGAGGGGTCGCGTACTACCGGGATGCGAAGGGGCGCAAGCTGCGCGACGCGTTTCCGGCCGCGATCTCGGCCGACGGGGCGACGCTGCTGATGCGCACCGGCGTGATCGAGGGCAACGACGCGCTGCAGCTGATGCCAGCCGCAGGCGGCTCCATGCGGCTCTTCAAGAAGGGCGTCTACGAGATCAGCGTTCCGCCGACCTGGCGGCCCTGACCGGTCAGAGCAGGAGGTAGCCGACGCCGCGCGGCGTCGGCCAGTCCAGGCCGGCCTCGCGCTCGACCGCAGCCGCGTACCAGCGGCGCGAGGTCTCGTCATCGCCGGCATCTGTCGCCTCGTGCGCCACGTCGTACATGGCATCGGCATCGCCGAGCCTGGCGGCACGCAGCATCAGGTCGCTGCTGAAGGCCGCGGCGCCACGCAGCCGGGCGATCCGCGCCAAGCGGGTGATGGCGGGAATGGCGCCGTTGGCGATCGCCTGCTCCATCAGCTTCCAGCTCGCCACCGGATCGTGTTCCTCGGTCAGGGCCGCCAGCCCATGCAGGCCCGTGGGGTGCCGCACGGTCAGGCAGGCATCGAAGCGGGCACGTGCGGCGGCCTGCTCGTCGACGCGCAGCGCAGCCAATCCGAGCAGGGCCATGGCATCGCCGTCGCCCTCGTCGGCAGCGGCATTCAGCGTGGGGTTATCGAGGATCGGGTGACGGGATGGCAGAGGTGGCTCCGAGAGACGCGCGGGCACCGTACGGTCGCCACTAGCGTCAAAGTGCTTACATCATCCGAGAAGTCGCACGATGGCGCAAGTTCGAACGTCAATCCGAGACTAGGATATCCGTGACGACAGGAGACGGCAATGGCCGAGGATGCGATTCGCGAGCAGCTCGAAACCCTGTACTGGTGGGGAATTCCGACGTTCTTCCGCTGTGCGCACGACGAGGACCCCGGCAACTGCGATATCGGCGTGCTCGGCATCCCGCACTCGTCCGGCAACGGCTCGACCGAGCGCGACCAGCATCTCGGGCCGCGTGCCGTGCGCGGGGTCAGCTCGCACAACCGCCGGCCCCATCGCACCTACGGCATCCACGCCTTCGAGGACGTCCGCGTCAACGACCTCGGCGATGTGCCGCTGCCCGAGGCGATGGACAACGAGGCCTGCATCGACCGCATTGCGGCCTGTGCTCGAGCTGCGGCCGATGCGAACACCCGCCTCGTCTCGATCGGCGGCGATCACGCCATCACCGGCGGCGTGCTGCTCGGCCTGGCCGGACCCGGTTCCAAGGTGACCGGCGGCGAGCCCGTCGCGCTGATCCACTTCGACGCGCACGTCGACTCGTACTCGCAGATCCCGCACTGGCTCGGCGCCAAGCGCTCGGCCGCGCACTGGGCCGCGTACCTCGTCGAGTCGGGCTGCATCGATCCGCTGCGCAGCACGCAGATCGGCATGCGCGGGGCGCCGCGCACCACCACGTGGCTGGATACCAGCCGCGAGCTCGGCTACGACGTCAAGACGATGGAGGAGTGCCGCGCCATCGGGCTCCAGACGATGATCGACGCCGCCGTCGCCCGTGCCGGCGCTGGACCCGTCTACATCACCTTCGACCTCGACAGCCTCGACCCGTCGATCGCGCCCGCCGTCTCGAACCTCGAGGTGGGCGAGGGCGGCTTCACGATCGACGAGGCGAACCTGATGCTGCGCTCGCTGCGGGGCCTTGACATCGTCGGCGCCGATGTGGTCTGCCTGATGCCGACCAAGGACCTGCCGAGCCAGCAGACCGCGATGGTCGCCGGGCACATCGCCGCCGAGCAGGTGTCGCTGATCGCCGATCGCCTCATCGGCGCTCAGGAGTAATCTGTGGCGATGATGAACAGCCTTCCCAGCATGCTGCGCAGCCTCATCGTCCTCGGAGCGGCGGCCGTCGCGCTCGCCGTGCCGACCGTTGCCGCTGCCGATACCACCAAGCAGGCCACGGCCTCGATGAAGATCGAGGGCAAGCAGGTCTCGGCCGCGGCGTGGGGCCGCCATCTCGTCGTCGAGTTCCTGACGATCCTGCAGAGGGACGACCCGGTGCCGGCCCTGACGACGTTCCTCGATCCGGCCTTCCAGATCCAGCGCGCCAACGGTTCCCGCGAGGACAAGGCCTCCTACCTCGCGAACCCCGCCCGGTTCGGCGACTTCGAGGTCTCGGGCTATCGCGTCACGCGCGGCGGCACGATCATCGTCGCCTCCTTCAGCATTGCGGCCAAGGAGACGATCGACGGCGTTGTCTACAGGAAGACGCCGGCCCCGCGCATCGCGACGTTCCGATTCGATACGGGCAGCTGGACGCTGATCTCGTACGGCAACTTCAACGCGCCGAGCTGAGGCCCTCTCAGCGGCCGATCGCGAGGCGGGGGCGCTCATGATCGGCGGCGGTGCAGGCGCTCAGGCAGAGTTCGGCGGTTGCCGGGTTCGTGGCGAGCGGGATGTCGTGCACGTCGCAGACCTTCATCAGCGCCTGGATGTCGGGATCGTGCGGATGCGCGGTCAGCGGGTCGCGTAGGAAGACGACGAGGTCGAGCTGCTGCTCGGCGACGAGAGCTCCGATCTGCAGATCGCCGCCGAGCGGACCCGACATCAGGCAGTGGACGCCGAGCTCGAAGTGCTCGTTGAGCAGGCCGCCGGTGGTCGCGGTCGCGACCAGTCGGCTGCTGCGCAGGGTGTCGATGTGGCGCTCGACGAGCTCGAGCATCGCGGTCTTGGCACCGTCGTGGGCGACGAGCGCGATGCGGTGAGGGCTTCTGCGTGTCATGCCCCCAACGTACGCGCTCGTTGCGGTGATTCCCCGGGCATCTCCGCATCGAAACCGGATTCGCACCGGATCGGCGACCGCTCAGCGCACGGGGATGCGCTCCCCCGGGGCCACCGGCTCGTCGAAGAGCCGCACCTGCACCGTGGGGGTGCGGGGGAGCTGGTGGCGGAGGACCACCCGTGGGTGGAACGGCGATGGTGCGAGGGTTCTCCGCGCTCATCACGAGCCGGCGCAGACCCTTCGCTGACCGCCCACGGGCCGCGTCCGACGGCACGAGGCACGTCGGACGCGGCGGAGTGGATCAGCGGATCGCGATGCGGTCCCAGGTCGACCAGTCGGTCCCGTCGGAGAAGCGGACCTGGACGAAGCGCGCGTCTGCGGGGGCATTGCGAACTGCCACCGTGCTGGCGAAGTTGAGCGTCTTCGACGCCTTGCGGATGCGCACCTGCACCTGATCGGCCGAGCCGTTCATCTGCAGGACCACGCGGGAGCCCTTGCGTGTCGCCGTCGTGACGATGTCATCGAGGGTGATGTCCGCCAGCGTCGCGCCGGTCGGAGCGAGCGTCGGCGCTGGGGTCGGATCCGGGGCAGGTGCCGGGGTCGGGTCGGGTGCCGGGGTCGGGTCCGGAGCGGGCGTCGGCGTTGCCGGCGGCGCGATCACGTACGGCGCACGATGTCCGGGCACCTCGATCTCCAGGCAGTCGGCCTGGATGTTGTTCAGCAGCGGCCATCCGAACGACCAGTTCATGGCGGTCGCGGAGTTGGCGATGCGGCTGACCGAGGTCAGCGTGCCATCGACGCCATCGAGCGACAGCGCGGCGACGCGCTCGTGGTTGGTCGAGTCGAGCCCGGAGACGACGCGCGACCACTGGTAGCGGTAGTGCTCGTGGAACTCGTCGCGGCCGACGTAGGTCCAGCCGTCGCCCGCCGGCGCCGTGAAGCGCGACGTGGTGGTGGCGTACTCGAGGCGCGACGGGCCGACGATGTCGCGTGCTGTGACGGCGACGTCCATCGTGCCGGTCGTGCAGCTGCCGTCGGCCTGGCCCGTGCCGAAGGAGACGTAGATATTCCCACGCTCGGGGGCCTGGAAGAAGTCGAGCTCCAGCGCGACGGTCTTGGCCCGGTTGTCGAAGGTCGCCGAGACGGCGTCGACGTCATTGGGGTTGAAGCCACCGTAGAAGCTGGGGTTCGTGCCGCGCGCGAACTCGCCGCCGATGGTCCAGTCGCCCGAGTAGGCCTGGGCGCCGGAGGCCCCGGCCAGGGACGCCAGGACTGCAGCGCCGATGACCGCTCCGCGGACGCGCTTTCGTGCAGTGGACATGCTGAACCTCCGAGTTGGATCGCGACGGGCAACGCCCATCTGACAGTGCTGACGCGCGACCGCTGCGGATCTGACGCAGTGGTGAGGTGGAATTGCCGCAGGGCGATCCCGTACACTCTTGTCATGAGCCGCTTTCGCCTCGGACTTCGCATGGCTGGCGCCTCCTGGCGCGTCGTGCGCAAGGAGAAGAGCCTGATCGCCTTCCCGCTGCTGTCTGCGGCCTTCGGCATCGCCTATGCCCTGCTGGTGATGCTGCCACTCGGGCTGATCGGGTTCGTGGTGCTCAACGACAACGCGATCGTCGGCTGGGTCCTGCTGGCGATCGGGCTGTTCGGCATGAACATCGGCGCGACGTTCTTCGGCGTGGCTGCGGCCTCCAACGCGTCGCAGGTGCTCGACGGCAAGGATCCGTCGCTCGGCAGCGGCATCACCGTGGCCCGCTCGCGCCTCGGCGTGATCGTCAAGTGGGGGCTCGTGTCGGCCACCGTCGGCCTCGTGCTGCAGATGGTTGCGGACCGCGCCGGTGGCATCGGCGGCGTGCTGATCCAGGCGATCGGCGGCGCGGCGTGGAGCATCGCCAGCTTCTTCGTCCTCCCGATCCTCGCGCTCGAGGGGCTGGGCCCGTTCGACGCCCTCAAGAAGTCGCTGTCGGTCATCCGCGCCCGCTGGGGCGAGTCGCTCGTCGGCGGTGCCGCCGTCGGCCTGATTCCGGCCTTGATCGCCCTCGCGGGCGTCGGCTTGGCGGTCCTCGGCGTCCTCGCCGGGTCCAACTCGACGTGGGCGGCCGGCGTGCCGCTGATCGTGATCGGCCTGATCCTCCTGATCGCAGCGATCACCGTGGGCTCCGTGCTCCGGGCGGTCTTCACGGTCGTCGTCTATCGCTTCGCCACCGAGGGCCTCGCGCCCGAGGGCTTCCCGGCCGACGACCTCGCGCTCGTTTTCCGCCCGAAGAAGCACCGCGTCTAGCGGCTGCTCTCAGGCTCCTCTCAGACCCTCAGGTTCCTCTCAGGCCGCTTGGGCATCCTCCGTTGGCGGGAGCGATCCCGCCCAACCGCAACGACAGAGGAACACCTCATGCACCGCAAGCTCATCGCCCTCACCGCCCTCACGGCGAGCCTCGCGCTCCCGATCGGGGCCTTCGCCCAGTCCTCAACGACGACGACGACGCCGTCGGCTGTGACGACGGCCGCACCGAGCGCCGCCAAGGGACACCATCATCCGCCGTTCGAGGCCATCGCCAAGGACCTTGGTCTCGACGTCGCGACGGTCGAGGCGGCCTTCAAGGCCAATCGTCCCGCCGAGGGCCAGCGCCCGACCACGGAGCAGCGCCAGGCTGTGGCCACCGCGCTCGGCACGACCGTCGAGAAGCTCGACGCGATCATGCAGGAGTACGCACCGCAGGGCGGGCAGCGCGGGCCCAAGCTCCCGATCGCCCAGATCGCCAAGGAGCTCGGCCTCAGCACGTCCACGGTGAAGGCGGCCTTTGAGGCCAATCGGCCGGCGCCCGGCGTCAAGCCGACCGATGCCCAGAAGGACTCGCTCGCCTCGGCTCTCGGCATCACGCGCACCCAGCTCAACGCGCTGATGGACGAGTACCGCCCCGCGGGCCCGCCCCCGGCCGCGGCACCGGCCGGCTCGACCTCCGGTGAGACCAACGCCAGCTGATCGGCAACCAACCGGGATGGGCGCCCCGACAATCGCGCCCGGGCACGACGTCCTGCAGCACGAAAACGGCCCCCGGGTAACCGGGGGCCGTTTGCACGATGCGCTGGAGAGGACTTGAACCTCCACGCCCTTGCGGGCACAAGGCCCTCAACCTTGCGCGTCTACCAATTCCGCCACCAGCGCGTGCGCAGCGGATCGTAGACGAACCCGGCCGCCGGTGGCGCGGCCCCGTCCCCGGGGGAGGTATCTGGAGGCGGCACTTGCGAACACGTGTTCGATGTGGCAGAGTGTGACACGAACACCCGTTCGACTGGAGGTGGATTGTGGCACTCACGAAGCGACAGCAGGAGATTCTGGACGTGGTCCAGGAGCACATGGAGCAGAAGGGGTACCCGCCAACCGTTCGCGAGATCGGCGAGGCTGTGGGACTCAACTCCCCGTCCACGGTGCATGCGCACCTCAAGGCGCTCGAGCAGCAGGGGGCGCTCACGCGGGACGCCACCAAGCCGCGCGCGATCGATCTGGCCGACCGTCGCGATGCCCGCGCCGCGCGGGCCCAGCGTGTCGAGCTGGCTGAGATGCCCGGGGTGCGGCTGCTGCCGCTGGTCGGCAGCATCGCAGCCGGTGCGCCGATCCTCGCCGAGGAGAACGTCACCGAGCACATCGCCGTGCCGGAGCAGATCACGGGCAGTGGCGAGAACTTCCTCCTCAAGGTCCGCGGCGATTCGATGATCAACGCCGGCATCCTCGACGGCGATACCGTGGTCATCCGCCGGCAGGAGGACTGCTCCGATGGCGAGATCGCAGCGTGTCTGGTCGATGGCGATGAGGCCACGGTCAAGCGCCTTCGTCGGATCGACGGCCGGGTGCGCCTCGACCCCGAGAACGATCATCTCGAGCCCTTCTTCCCCGACCACGTCGTCGTCATGGGCGTCGTGGTGGGCGTCTTCCGGAGGATCTGAGCAATGCTTACCGTCGAAATGCAGGCAACCGTCCCGACCACCGGCACGCTCCAGGAGCTCCTCGACGCCTGGGCGCCACACGATCGCAGCGCCGTCGACGGCGTCTGCGTCGTCTGCGAAGGCGAGACCTTCCGGGTCGAGCTGCGCGGTGGACGGACTGCCCACGCCTGTCGCGAGTGCGGCTCCGTCCTCGAGGACGAGCCCGCACCCGTCACGGCCTGACATACGCGGGCGACATGTGCTGGAATTGGCTCATGTCGCCCCGTCGATTTCTGATCGCCCTCGCCGCTGCCGCGATTCTCGCGCTCGGCGCTGGGCCGGCGGGCGCAGCGCAGATCGTCGGTGGCACGATCGCCCCGGCGAAGCTGACGGGCTCGTCGACCATCGTCATGTTCCTCCACCCGTTCTGAACCCAGTGCCAGGCCGAGGCGCCTGAGGTCGCGCAGTTTGCGTCGACGCATCCCGGGGTTCGCGTGATCGCCGTGTCAGCGGGGACGAGGGCGGATACGCAGGCGTTCGTGGTCCGGCGCTTCGGCAGCGCTCCCGTGCGGGTCTACGTGGACCGGACGGGTCGCATCGGCAAGGCCTTCGGCGTCGTGTCGCACCCGGTCTTCCGCTTCGTCTCGTCGCAGGGAAGGCTGACCAAGGCGATCCCCGTCGGGTTCCCGTTTCGCTGAACAACGGAAACGCACTGGTGGTACGACAGCCGGCGGCGGTATCCTCACGGCGTGCTCTCGACCGATGACCTCCTGCTGACACGCGCCCAGCGCGACCTGTACTGGGAGCTCAACGGCGACACGGTCGCCGATCTCGAGCGCTTTGCGGAGCGTCTCCTCGCCCGCGTGGTGATCCTCGTGCGACATCGCTGCGTCAACGGCCGGGAGCCGACGACGACGTTGGAGCAGGCGGAGCGTGCGCATGACCTGGTCGCCGAGGACCCGCGCTCCGATGCGGCACGTGCAGCGGTCTGGAGTCTGGTCGAGTGGCTGACGCGCTGGCCTTGGGGACCGGGGGCCCACGGGGCCATCGACCGGCTCGTGGTGGCCGGCGCGATCATCGACGAGCTGGCGCGGCAGCCCGCATGACGATCCAACTGCTGCTGTTGGCGGCCGTCGTCGGCTACGCGTTCGGCTGCGTTCCGTTTGCCAACCTGATCGCCCGGCGCCACGGCGTCGATGACCTGCGGGCCGTCGGCGACCGCAATCCCGGCTACTGGAACGCCCGCGACCGCATCGGGATTCGCTCGTCGGTGCCGATCCTGCTCCTGGATGCTGCGAAGGCCGCTGCAGCGGCGGGCGTGGGCATCATGCTCGCCGGGGTCTGGGGCGGCGTGATCGCCTGGACCACCGTGATCCTCGGCCACATGTTCCCGGTGACGATGCGCTTTCGCGGCGGGCGCGGCGTGCTCTGTCTCGTCGGCGGTGCTCTGGTGGTCGTTCCGCTGGCCTGCATTCCCGCCGCCATCGCGCTGCTGATCATCCGCTGGCGCTGGGACTTCGCACGTGGGGCGCAGGCTGCGCTGATCATCACGCCGTTCGCCGTGTGGATCATCTACGGCGCCGGCGTGGAGCTGTACGCAATCGTCGTGCTGCTCTCCGTCGTCGGTCTCCGGTCGGCGCTGGCCGACCGGGCGCTCAAGCGGGCCGGCATCGACAAGAGCAGTCCCGTCTGAGCTCAGCCCGACCGGGCGTAGGTTCGACCGCGCCAGCTGCGGTTGGGCCGCAGCGCCGACCATGCGACGCGCACGACGGCGAGCGGGTCGGCAAGGGGAGCGAGCCAGTAGGCGCGACCCGGGTCGGCGTAGGTCGGGCGCAGGGCGGCGTGGAACACGAGACGGACGGCCAGCAGGATCACCGACGGGATCGCCAGGAGCGGGCTGCCCATCCACAGGGCTGCGATCACCAGCGGGATCGGCAGGGCCATCGTCAGCGTGAGGGTGATCACGTCGAGCACCTGCTCAGTTCCCGATGCAACGCCGGGCAGCGCCAGCGAACGACCCCATTCGCGCCAGGCTTCGCCGGCTGAGGCGTGCATGTCGACGACGAGGAGGGGTGCTGCATCGACCAGGCCGAGGTTCCAGCCGCTGCGGACGAGGTGACGGGCCAGCGCCACGTCCTCCGTCATGTTCGCCGCCACGGGCTCCCAGCCGCCGGCGAGGCGGAACCGCGTCGTCGGCACCAGCAGGCACTGGCCGTTGGCCACGGTGCGCACCGACTTGACGGGGGCGATGGTCGGCGGGCCGAAGCGGTAGACCAGCGTGGCGAGCAGTGCGGGATGCAGGATCGTCTCGCCAACCGTATCGACCGCGAAGCGGGGGCCGGCGGTGAGCGCGTCGTACCCTCGGGTCTCCGCCGCCGCCAGCAGTGCGTCGGGCAGGGCGGGGTCGGGTCGCGCGTCGGCATCGAGGCACAGGGTCCACGGCGCGGCGGCGAGGGCGAGGCCCTGCTGCAGGGCGTGCTGCTTGCCGACCCAGCCCTTCGCGCGCTTTGCTCCCTTGACGAGGCGGATGCGCTGATCGGTCGCGGCGAAGCCCTTCACGATGGCGCGCGTCCCGTCCTTGGAGCGATCATCGACCACGATGATCTCGCGCACCGACGGCCCCGTTCGGGCCAGCGCCTCGAGCAGCGGCCCGATGCGCAGAGCCTCGTCGCGCGCGGGGATCACGATCGAGATCGAGCCGGCGCGTGCGGCGGGGCCCGCCTGCAGGGGCCGCCCGCGGTCGCGTCCACGGGCCAGCCGGACGAGCACCACGGCTCCGGCGGCGATCTGGAGCCCGACGAGCAGCCAGAGGATGATCATGGGCGAGGCGCCAGCAGGGCGGCGAGCGGATCGCGGCCGGCCCAGGTGCCCTCGCTCGCGGTTGGCCGGAAGCGCGCGAACAGCTCCTCCGAGTACCAGTGCTCTCGCGTGCGACGCCGGATGGCGTCTCGGTGGGCGTCGGTGCCGTAGGCGAAGTCCTTCATGGCCTGCTCCGAGGCCCAGACCGACAGCGTTCCCTGGCGCCCCAGCGGGGACTCGCCGAAGCCCACGCTCGCGACGAGCCCGTCATCGCGTTCCAGATCGAGGTCGATGGCCGGGACGGCGGCGTAGAAGCTGCGCACCTTGCTCAGGCGCAAGGTGGCGCGGGTGATCACCGCATACGGTCCTTCGCCGGCGGGTGCGGGCTGTGCGGGGAAGGGGTTCGATCCGCCCCAGGCACCCGCGGACTTGACGGGGACCATGCGCATCGTCCACACCTCGGCGGCGTGCTCGCGCCAGCGCTGCACGATCGGCGACTCGGCGAGGAACGCATCGAGGTGCGCCTCGGAGGCCCAGCCCGCGACCAGCCCCCAGCGCAGCAGGTCGGGCTTCCACGCGAACGATCGGCCCTTGGCGGTGCCCACCATGCGCTTGAAGTCGAGGCCGGGGGTCTTCGCCAGATCCGGCCGGTCGAGGCCCATGCGGCCGAACGCCCAGCGGAGCTCGTCGCGCGGGTAGGTGATGAGCGAGATCGACGCGATCATGCCTGAAGGCTATCGCGCAGACGGGTGCGGGCGGCCTGCCCGAAGATGAACGATGCCCCCGCCTTGCGGCGGGGGCATCGAGGGTGCAGATCGATACGCCGGATTCTGTCGAGGGGAGCCATCTATCTAGGCGACCTGTCACCAGGCCGCTCGAGCCGCCTACCCGGGACTCGGCGAGCAGCCTCATCGTCCCTGTTTGGCGTTGCACCGCGTGGGGCTTGCCGAGCCGACTCCGTCACCGGAGCCGCTGGTGCGCTCTTACCGCACCGTTTCACCCTTACCCGACCGAGGTCGGGCGGTCTGTTTTCTGTGGCGCTCTGCCGTCGGGTTTCCCCGCCTAGGCGTTACCTAGCACGCTGCTCTGCGGTGTCCGGACGTTCCTCCCGGTCTCCAAGGAGACCCGGCGGCCCCCTGATCTGCAGACGGAAGCGTACCCGTTGTTCGGAGCGCGGCCCCGGCAGCGGGTACCCTGACGCCATGGCACGGGCGATTCTCCTGATCGGTCCCGTCGGTTCCGGCAAGACGACGACGCTCCACGAGCTCGAGGCGATCCTCGCCGCGCGCGGTGAGCCGCACGCGATCCTCGACCTCGACTGGTTGGCCTGGGCGGCGCCGGCTCCGGTCACCGGATTGACCGCTCACGACCTGCTCATACGCAACCTCGCAGACGTCTGGCGCAACTTCCAGGCGGCCGGCATCCGGCGCATCGCGCTGGCCCGCGCGCTGCACGACGATGGCGAGGTGCAGGCGGTGCGCGCAGCTCTGAGCGGCTGCGAGACGCTCGTGGTCGATCTGGTCGGCGACGTTGCGCTGTTGCGGGAGCGGGTGCAACGCCGGGACGCCGGGGTGGAGCTGGCGGAGCACCTTGCGATGCTCGACGCCTACGAGCGCGGTGAGCGGTACCTGCTGGCCGATGCGGTCGTCGAGATCGACGATCGCACCCCGGTGCAGGTGGCCCGCGACGTGCTCGCCGTCGCGGGGTGGTGAGCGTCGGCTGCGGTGCTGCCTCAGGGTGGGGCCCCGAGGCAGCACCGCTGCCAGATCGCTCTAGTCCTCGACGATCGTGATCGTCATGGTGATCGGCTCGGACGGCATGTCGCGGCCGTCGCGCTCGACCGCGGAGATGGCGTCGATGACGTCCATGCCCTCGATGACGTTGCCGAAGACCGTGTGCTTGCCCTTGAGCCAGTTGCAGTCCTCAGCCGTGACGATGAAGAACTGCGAGCCGTTCGTGTTCGGACCGGCATTCGCCATGGCGAGCTTGCCGCGATCGACGTTGTGGCTGTTCTGCTCGTCCTCGAAGGTGTAGCCCGGGCCACCGGTGCCGGTGCCCTGCGGGCAGCCGCCCTGGATCATGAAGTCGGGGATGACGCGATGGAAGTTCAGGCCGTCGTAATAGCCGTCATTCGTGAGCTTGGTGAAGTTCTCAACGGTCTTGGGAGCGTCATCGGGGAACAGCTCGAGCACGATCATGCCCATGCTGGTCTCCATGTTGGCCTTGGTCGCCACAGGTGCGCCTTTCGGTAGAAGGTGAGGGTCGAAGCCTAGTGCGGTCCGGCTCGCGGTGTGGCGGCTGAACGGTCATGCTTGGGGATCCATGCCGCGCTACGCCTCCCACCTCGTGCACCACGCCGATGCCGACACCGCAGTCGACGTCGCCGCGGACCACCTCGAACTGGAGCTGGCGGGCGCGGTGCCGACCCTGATCGTCGTCGCGGCGTCGGATGCCTTCCGCGACGAGGCCGATGCGGTGCGGCGCGCGGTTCTCCGTCGCTTTCCGACGGCAGAGCTCGCCGGTGCAGTGATCCCCGGCGGCGTGATCGGCATTCGCGAGGAGACCGAGCAGCAGCCGGCGATCAGCCTGCTGGCCGCGGTGCTGCCGGCCGGCGCGGCCACGGTGATCGAGCTCGACGACGCGGCCGACATGCCCGCCGACGCCGATACGCTCGTTGTCTTCGCCGATCCCTACACGCTGCAGGCCGAGCGTCTGCTCGATCGGGCGGACCGCCTCGGCATCGACATCGTCGGCGGGTTCACCGGCGGGTACGGGATCGGCAGTGCCCGCCTGCTGACTGCCGCGGGCGTGCGCACGGCGGGTGCGGTCGCGATCCGCTTCGACCTGCCGGGCGTCGCGACGCATGTCTCACAGGGTGCACGGCCGATCGGCAGCGATCTGGTGATCACCGCAGCCGAGGGGAACGTGATCCTCGAGCTGGCGGGCAAGCCGGCAGCCGAGCAGCTTCACACCGTGCTCGGTGCGCTGGCGCCGGCGGACCTGCAGCTCGCGCGAAGCGGGCTGATGGCTGGCATCGTGATCGACGAGAACCGGCCGGAGTACGACGTCGGCGACTTCCTCGTGCGCGGGCTGCTCGGAGTGGCCGCCGACTCGGGCGGGCTGGCCGTCGCGGCCGAGCCGCGGGTGGGGCAGACCTTCCGCTTCCACGTGCGTGACGGCGACGGCGCCGACGCTGATCTCCGACGCGTGCTCGGCAAGCTCGACGGCGTGGCGGGCGCGGCGATGGTCTTCGCCTGCAACGGACGCGGACGACGGATGTTCGAGGCCCCGCACCACGATGCCAACGTGATCGGCGAGCTGCTGGACGTCCCGCTCGTCGGCGGCTTCTGCCAGGGCGAGCTCGGACCGGTGGCCGGCGCCAATCATGTGCATGCCTTCACGGCGACCATGATCACCCTCCCGGCCTGAACGCGCAGGCTGCGGGGCATGTGCGGATGCATGCGCGGTATACAGCCAATCCCTCCGCTACAATCCGCGCGATGTTGGCGGCGGTGACCGCATCTTGTCATTCCGCCACAAGTTGTATGATTCGGCGTACCGCGGTATGACACAACGTCAGATCGCACCCCCCCCTACGACAAGGAACGGCGGCGGCAATGGGCTCCCCTGATCTGGCACAGAACGCACTCCCCGAGTTCCTCGAATCGGTTCGCGTTGCCGACCGGGCGCTCCTCGACGTTGCGCGCACCCGTCGGCTGCGTCCGATGGAGGCGTACCTCCTCCTGATCCTGCTCGACGAGAGCGACGCGGTCAGCACGGCGCACATCGCCTCGCGCATCGCGGCATCCTCGAGCCAGGCCAAGCAGCTCGCGCTGGCGCTGCAGGTGCGCGGTCTCGTCACGCGCCGCGATCGCACGGGGCTGACGGCGCTGACCGGCGAGGGACGCATTGAGGCCGCCGAGCTGTCGGCTGACGTCGTCACGGCGCTGCAGCAGCGCCTGAGCACGCTCGACGCACCGGCTGCGTGGCGCGTCGTCAACGCGGCCTAGTCCGTCTGGGCCATCCCGTTGCACGGCGCGGTTGCGCGTACGTGATCCTGCACGGAGGTCACGCAGGGGTCGGATCCTCTGTGCGACGTCCATGCTTGGACGCGCCTTGGTCGGACCCCGCCGCCCGTCCCGGGGCCCCGGGGCGGAACCTCAGGGCTTCAGGGCCGCACGGGCGGCCGTCTCGAGCTCCTGCTCAGTGACCGCACCTTCGAACTTGGCGGTGATGCGGCCCCTGGCGTCAACGACGAACACCCACGGCTCCGTCGGCAGGCGCCAGGCATCGACCCAGGGTGCGGTGCCCTTGGTCGGATCGAGCTGCTTGTAGATCTCCGCATGGACGAACGCCATCGGCGTGCCCTGCATGGCCTGCTGGACGTTCTCGACGATCTTCACGATCGGTCCGCAGATGCGGCTGGTGCAGAACTTCGGCGTCGCGAAGGCTACGACGAAGGGTCGGTGGGCTGCCAGCAGATCGGGAACGGAGTCCTGCAGCAACGCGGTGTCGGCGGGAACGGCGCTGCTGATCTTGGCGGCATTCCCGCCGACGTCCTGCAGCGTGGGCGTGCGTGCGGCGGGTGCGGCGTCCCCGACCGCCGGCGTCGCCTCCTTCGAGAGGACCGTGAAGGCGTTGGTGGCCGTCTCGGCCTTCCCGTCCGCGGTCAGCGTCACGACGGCGTTCCAGATGCCGGCCGCCGGCAGCGGCACGGCGGCGGCGACCATGATTGCGTCGGACCCCTCGCGGTCGAAGGTGACGCCCTTGCCCTTCAGCGACAGCTCGCGGACGGGGTACGGGCCGAGCGCCGGGCTCGTGGCGGTGGCGCCCAGATAGAGCTGGGCCCGGCCGTCATCCGGCTTGAGGACCTGGCCGTCCTTGCGGAAGACCTGGAAGGGGATGCGGACGGTCTGGCCGGCAGGGAAGTCGGTCCCGCCCATCACGATCAGGTTCGGCGTCACCAGCGTCGCGCTATCCGGCGTGCCGATGATCGACGCGAGGGTGGGGCCAGTGCCACTGCTCGACGACGACGGGGTCGGAGCGGAGGAGCCTCCACAGGCCGCCAGCGCGAGCGCGCAGACGGTGGAGAGCAGGAGGACGACGACCCGGGACACGCTTCGCAGCGTACCCCGGGTCGCGTCCCGACTATGCCTGCTCGGCCTTGTTACGGGCCTGGGACACAAACGGCATCATCGAGCGGAGCTCGGCGCCGACTTCCTCGAGCTGGCTCTCGGCGGCGCGCTTGCGGAGCATGCGCATCGTCACGCGGCCGCTCTGGTTCTCCTCGATGAACTCCCGTGCGAACTGCCCCGTCTGGATCTCCTTGAGGATCTCCTTCATGGCGGCCTTGCTCTCCGGGCCGATCACGCGCGGACCGCGCGTGAGGTCGCCGTACTCGGCGGTGTCGGAGATGGAGTAGCGCATCCAGTCCATGCCGCCTTCGTAGAGCAGGTCGACGATCAGCTTGAGCTCGTGCAGCACCTCGAAGTACGCGATCTCGGGGGCGTAGCCACCCTCGACCAGCGTCTCGAAGCCGGCCTGGATCAGCGCGGTGGCGCCGCCGCAGAGCACGGCCTGCTCGCCGAAGAGGTCGCTCTCGGTCTCCTCGCGGAACGTCGTCTCGATGACGCCGGCACGAGCCGAGCCGATGCCGATGGCCCAGGCCATCGCGATGTCGCGAGCGGAGCCGGCGTCGTCCTTCTCGATGGCGATGAGCGCGGGCACGCCGCCGCCCTCGGTGTAGACGCGGCGAACGAGATGTCCGGGGCCCTTGGGGGCGCACATGATCACGTTGGAGCCAGCAGGCGGCTCGATGATGCCGAAGTGGACCGAGAAGCCGTGCGTGAACAGAATCGTGGCACCGGGCTTGACGGCGTCCTTGAGGGAGCCGTTCCACAGCTCGCCCTGCACCTGGTCCGGGACCATGATGGCGACGACATCGGCGTCCTTGACCGCGTCGACCGGCGCCTGCGGCGTCCAGCCGTGGCTCTCGGCACGCGTCCAGCCGGCGGAGTTGGGGCGGACGGCGACGGTGACGTCAGCGCCGGAGTCGCGCAGGTTGAGTGCGTGAGCATGGCCCTGCGAGCCATAGCCGACGACGACGATCTTCTTGCCCTGGAGGGCGCCGAAATCGCCGTCGGACTCGTAGTAGAGGGTGGCCATGCGGTTCTTCCTTCTCGTGTCAGGTGGTGGCGCTAGGCGCCAGAGGTGAAATGTACGTGCGGTTCGCGATCGGTGGCGCGTTTACCCGACGATTCGCAGCGGCGGACGGGACTCGCCGTTGGCGATCGAGGCCCGCGTCATCGCGACGCGGCCCGTGCGAACGGCCTCCACGATCGTGTACGGGGACAGCAGTTCCTCGAGTGCCGCGAGGCGGTCGGGATGCTCCACGCACTCCAGCAGGAGGGACTCGGCGCCGGCATCGACGACGCGGGCGTTGAAGACCTCTGCCATGCGCATGATCTCCAGACGGTGCGCAGCGTCGGCCTGCACCTTGACCAGCAGGAGCTCGCGCTCGATCGCCATGTCCGGCAGGACCTCGAGGACGTGGATGACGTCGATCAGCTTGTCGAGCTGCTTGACGACCTGCTCGACGGAGTGCCGGGTGCAGTCGACGCGGATCGTGATGACGGAGCGATCGTGCCGCTCCGTCGGGCCGACGGCCAGGCTCTCGATGTTGAAGCCGCGACGCGAGAACAGGCCCGAGACGCGCGACAGCACGCCCGGACGGTTCTCGACGAGCACGCTCAGTGTGTGATGTCCGGGTGTGGCCATCAGACGCCCTCCTCAATCCAGTCGTTGTCCCAGGCCTGATCGATCATCTCGTGCGACGCGGCGCCGGACGGGACCATCGGGTAGACCTTCTCCTCATGGTCGATCCGGAAGTCGATCACGGTCGGCCTGCGAGCGGCGATCGCCTCGGCGACGACGGCATCGACCTCCGCCTCGGTCTCCGCGCGCAACGCGAGGCAGCCGTAGGCGTCCGCGAGCTTGACGAAGTCCGGGATCGTGCCGAACAGGTTCGTCTCGGAGTAGCGCTCGCCGTGGAACAGCTCCTGCCACTGGCGGACCATGCCGAGCCAGCCGTTGTTCATCACCGCGTGGATGACGGGCACGTCGTAGCAGACGGCCGTGGCCAGCTCCTGCAGCGTCATCTGGAAGCAGCCGTCGCCGTCGAAGTTGACGACGTACGCGTCGGGGCAGCCCTGCTGCGCACCGATTGCGGCGGGAACGCCGAAGCCCATCGTGCCGAGGCCACCCGAGGTGAGCCAGCGGCGCGGGCCGTCGATCGAGAGGAACTGCGCGGCCCACATCTGGTGCTGGCCGACGCCCGTCACCCAGATCGCGTCCTTGCCCTTGAGGGCCTTGCCGAAGGCCTCGATGACGTACTGCGGCTTGAGCTTCTCGCCCTTCTTGTAGCGGAAGGGATTGTCGCGGCGCCAGCCCTGGACGTCGCGCAGCCAATCGCCCTGCTGCTCCTGCCGCTCGGCATTGTCGGCGCGGGCGAGGACGGCATCGCGCAGCGCCGGGAGCGTGGTGCGCAGCTCGCCGATCAGCGCGACGTCGGCCGTGCGGTTCTTGGAGATCTCGGCGGGGTCGATGTCGAAGTGGATGATCTTGGCGCCCGGGGCGAACGCATCGAGCTTGCCCGTCACGCGGTCATCGAAGCGCGCGCCGACCGTGATCAGCAGGTCGGAGCGATGGATCGTCCAGTTGGCGTACTTCGAGCCGTGCATGCCCGGCATCTGCACCGACAGGGGATGCGAGTCGGGGAAGGCACCCTTGGCCAGCAGCGTCGTCGTGACGGGCACCTGCAGCGCCTCGGCGAGCAGGATCAGGTCGTCGGAGCCCTCGCCGTTGATGACGCCGCCGCCGACGTACAGTACCGGCTTGCGCGCCTGGGCGATCAGCTCGGCGGCCGCATCGACGCCGTCCAGCTGACGCGGGAACTCGGCGCTGTAGCCGGGCAGGTCGACCGCCTCGACGTAGGCGAAATCGATCTCCGTCAGCTGGAGGTCCTTGGGGATGTCGACCAGCACGGGGCCGGGACGGCCGGTGGAGGCGATGTGGAACGCCTCGTGGATCGCCTTCGGGATGTCCTCGGCGCGCTGCACGAGGAACGAGTGCTTGACGATGGGCATCACGATGCCCGTGATGTCGGCCTCCTGGAAGGCATCGGTGCCGATCAGATGCGTGGGCACCTGGCCGGTGATCGCGACCAGGGGCGTAGAGTCGAGGAACGCATCGGCGATCGGCGTGACGAGGTTCGTGGCACCGGGACCGGAGGTGGCGATGCAGACGCCGACGTTGCCCGTGGCACGCGCGTAGCCCTGCGCCATGTGGCCAGCGCCCTGCTCATGCCGCACGAGGACGTGCTCGATGGAGTGGTCGATCGCCATGAAGGCGTCGTAGAGCGGGAGGATCGCGCCGCCGGGAATGCCCCAGCAGATCTCGACGCCCTCCGCCTCGAGGGAGCGGATGATCGCCTCGGACCCGAGCATGCGCCCGGTGCGCTGGCGCGCCTGCTCGATTGTCGTGGAGCTCATGCGTTCCCCTTTGCGATCAGTGCGGCAATCGCCGCACCGACCTCGTCGGTCGTTGCCGAACCGCCGAGGTCCGGCGTGGTCGGTCCGTGCTCGAGGCAGTGAATCGCTGCGGCCTCGATCGCATCGGCAGCTGCGCGCTGGTCGAGATCGCGGAGCATCATCGCGACGGTCAACACCATGGCGGTCGGGTTCGCGATGCCCCGCCCGGCGATGTCCGGTGCCGAGCCGTGAATCGCCTCGTAGAGCCCGGGGCGAGCGGCGCCGAGCGAGGAGCTCGGAGCCAGGCCGATCCCGCCCGAGATGCTCGCGGCGAGATCGGACAGGATGTCGCCGAACATGTTCTCGGTGACGATCACGTCGTAGGCCAGCGGCTGCTCGACCAGCTTCATCGCCATCGAGTCGACGAGCTGGTGGGAGAGCTCGATGTCCGGGTAGTCCGGCGCCACGCGCTCGAGCACGACCTGGCGCCACAGCTTCGAGCTGGACAGGACGTTCTGCTTGTCGACGGAGCACACCTTGCCGCGGCGCGTGCGCGCCAGGTCGAAGGCGAAGCGGGCCACGCGCTCGACCTCCTCGACCGAGTAGCGGCAGGTGTCCATGCCGGTCTCGGCCGTGAGCTCCTTGGGGCCGAAGTAGAGGCCGCCGGTGAGCTCGCGGATGATGATCATGTCGAGCCCCTCGACCAGCTCGGGGCGCAGGGGAGACTGCAGCTTGCTCGTCCACATCTTGATCGGGCGGATGTTGGCGAAGGCCTTCAGCTCGGCCCGCAGCGCGAGCAGGCCCTGCTCGGGGCGGACCTCGCCGACGTCCCACTTCGGCCCGCCGACGGCGCCCTTCAGGACGGCATCGGCCTGCGGCAGCGCTGCTCGCGTCTCGGCGGGGAACGGGTCCCCGTGCGAGTCGATCGCGTTGCCGCCGAAGGGATACTCGGTGCAGTCGGCCGTGAAACCGTGGGCCTCGCCGGCGGCCGCGAGGACGGCCAGCGCGACGCGCGTGGTCTCGGGGCCGATGCCGTCACCGGGGAGGACTGCGATCTTCACGTGATGCTCCGTTCTCGTGCTACAGGTCAGATGGTCTCTCGGACCATCGGGTTCGGGGTGCCGGCCGCGATCTGCGCGGCGGCGCGGAGGAACGCCTCGGCGGCGGCCTCCGTGATGTCGGGGGCGACGGACTGGCCGGTATAGCGACGGCCGTCGTGCTCGAGCACGACGCGCACGTCACCGAGCGCATCGTTGCCGCCGGTGACGGCGTTCACGTTGAACTCGCGCAGCTCGCCGGGCGTCTGGACGATCGAGTTGAGCGCGATGAACGCCGCGTCGATCGGCCCGTCGCCCTCGCCGGTCGCGGTGTGGACCTGATCGCCCTCGCGGACCGAGACCTCGGCACGGGAGACCTCGCCGGTGCTCGTGAACAGCGCCAAGCGCTCCAGCACCCAGCGCTCGCTGGTCTCGCGCGACTGGTCGTCGAGGATCGCCTCGAGGTCGAGCGCGGAGATCGTCTTCTTGCGATCCGCGATCTCCTTGAACTTGGCGAAGGCGCGCTTCAGCTCGTCGCCCTCGATCGCGTAGCCCATGTCGGCGTATGCGGCCTGCAGCGCATGGCGGCCGGAGTGCTTGCCCAGCACGAGCTCGTTGTGCTCGAGGCCGATCGACTCGGCGTCCATGATCTCGTAGGTGCGGCGATTCTTGAGCACGCCGTCCTGGTGGATGCCGGCCTCATGGGCGAAGGCGTTCTTGCCGACGATCGCCTTGTTCGGCTGCACGGGGTAGCCGCTCAGGCGCGAGACGAGGCGGCTCGTGCGTGCGATCTCCTTCGTCTCGATCCCGGTCCGGTAGCCGTAGTAGGCGTTGCGGGTACGCAGTGCCATCACGACCTCCTCGAGCGCGGAGTTGCCCGCCCGCTCGCCGATGCCGTTGATCGCGACCTCGATCTGACGGGCGCCCGCCTGCACGCCGGCCAGCGAGTTCGCGGTCGCGAGACCGAGATCGTTGTGCGTGTGCACGCTCAGCGTCGCCTCGTGCAGCTCGGGCACGTTGGCGTACAGCGTGTCGAGGATCTCCTTGTACTCGTCCGGCGTGGTGTAGCCGACGGTATCGGGGATGTTGATCGTCGTCGCGCCCGCGGCGAGCGCGACGCGCACGACCTCGGCCATGAACTCGGGGCGCGAGCGCGTGGCGTCCTCGCAGGAGAACTCGACGTCGGCGACCTTCGTGCGGGCGTAGGCCACGGCGTCGCGAGTCTGCTCGAGCACCTGCTCGGGCGTCATCCGCAGCTTGTGCTCCATGTGGAGGTCGCTGGTGGCGATGAAGACGTGGAAACGGGGGCTCTCGGCGCCCTTGAGGGCCTCCCACGACGCGTCGATGTCCACCTTCTGCGTGCGGTTGAGCGACGCGATCGTGCAGCTGCGGACGTGCTGCGCGACCAGGCCGATGCCCTTGACCTCGCCGGGCGAGGCGATTGCGAAGCCGGCCTCGATGATGTCGACGCCGAGACGCTCGAGCTGGCGGGCGATCTCCAGCTTCTCCTGCGCGTTGAGGCTGATGCCGGGCGACTGCTCGCCATCGCGCAGCGTGGTGTCGAAGATCTTGACGTAATCCTGATTGGTGCTCATCGTTCCCCCTTCTGAAATGCGGTGCGCTTGCACGTACCGGTCCTGTTGTCTCGTCGTTTCATGCGCCGGACAGGCGGCGCGTAGGCCAATGCATTCCCCTTAACGGGGAAGGAGGAGGCTGACGAGGAGGAGGAACGAGGACTGTGGGCAAGACGCCACGACCCCATGGCCGCTGGCGAATGCCGAGCGGCCGGGAGTCCCTTCAAGCATGTGCGACGTCGTGCGCATCGCCGCCAAGTGTATCCCCAATAGGCGCTCTCGCGCAACGGGTAGGTGGCTGCCCGTATCCTGACGCCATGCGCGACTGGCACCTGCGATCCCCCAACCGCATCGCCTTCGCCCGCATCGTGCTCGCCGGGCTCGGGGGATTCATCGCGCTCGGCGCCGCCTACGCCATCGTTCCGGAGATCGTCCGGACCGATATGCACCAGACGGATGTGGTCGTCGGCTGGACGCTGACCGTGTTCGCCGCCAGCGCGCTGATCTGCCGCTTCTTCGCCGGGTATGGCATGGACCGGCGCGGCGTGCGGTCCGTGTTCATGATCGGCTTCGCGCTGCTCCTGCTGGCTGGCGTCCTCTTCCTGTTCGTCAACGCGAACACGGAATGGCTGCTCTTCCTCGCCCGCATCGTGCAGGGGCTGGGCCAGGCCTGCATGTTCACCGCCGGCCTGGCCTGGGCGGTGAACCTCGCGCCCGACAATCGTCGCGGGCAGGCGATGTCGCTGTTCGGATTGTGCGTCTGGGCGGGACTGACGATCGGGCCGATCCTGGCCCAGGTGCTGCTTGACCACGTCGGCGAGCGAGCCGCGATCCTCGTGATGACCGTCGCGCCCGCCTTCGCCCTGCTGGCCATGATCGGCGTCGCCGCGCCCGCGCCGCATAGCGTGCAGGTCGGCTTCTCGGTGCCGCGCGCCGCGATGCGGCCGAGCATCGGTCTGATGTTCGGCGCCGTCGTGATGGCCACCATCACGGGCTTCGCCGTGCTCACCTTCGACCAGCGCGGCGGCGGCGGTGGGGCGTACGTGATCGCCGCCTACGGCGCGGCGACGTTCCTCGGGCGGATCGTGATTGGACACCTGCCCGATCGCATCGGCGCGTTCCGCTCGGGGCTGATCTCGTTTGCGCTGGCCGCCGTCGGCGTCACGATCATCGCGATCGCCCCGAGCTGGCCGGCAGGTGCCGTCGGCGGCGCCGTGTGCGGCATCGCCTGGTCGCTCCTGTTCCCATCCCTCGGGCTGATGGCCGTGGATCGCACGAGCCGGGCACAGCGCAACTCCGCCCTCGCCGTGTACACCGCCGGCTTCGATCTCGGCACGCTCGTGGGGGGCGCCTCGCTCGGCTACATCTCGAATGCCTCCGGGTACGGGGCGGTCTACCTGTTCGGCACGATCTTCGCCATCGGCGGGCTCGGGCTCGTGCTGTCCATGCGCGGGAGCGCGGGACGCACGACGGCCGAGCCCGCCTGACGGAAGCATCAGCGCAGCTTCGCCATCCGGTTCTGCGCCTCGGGCAGCACGCGATCGAAGACCGCGATGGCCTCGTCGATCTGCGCGCGCGTGGTGATCAGCGGCGGCGAGATCTGGATGGCCGGGTCGCCGCGATCGTCCGCGCGGCAGAGCAGGCCCTCCTTGAGCAGCGTCGGCGAGAGGAAGTCGCGCAGCAGGATGTTGCACTCCTCCTCGTTGAAGGTCTCCTTCGTGGCCGGATCCTTGACGAGCTCCATGGCCCAGAAGTAGCCGGCACCGCGGACGTCGCCGATGATCTCGTAGCGCTCCATGAGGCCGAGCAGCTGGTCGCGGAGGTAGTCCTGGTTGTTGCGGACGTTCTCGATGACGCCCTCGCGCTCCATGATCTCGAGGTTCTTCAGCGCAGCGGCTGCGACGATCGGATGACCGCCGAACGTGATCCCGTGGAGGTACATGCTCTCGGTCTCGAGCAACTTGTTCGCGATGCGATCGCCGAACATCACGGCGCCCATCGGCTGGTAGCCGGAGGTCAGGCCCTTGGCGCACGTGATGATGTCGGGCTCGTAGTTGTAGCGCTGCGAGCCGAACCACTCCCCGACGCGGCCGAAGCCGCAGATCGTCTCGTCGGCGGCGTGCAGGACGCCGTACTCGCGGCAGATCTCGCCGACGCGACGGTGGTAGTCCTCGTGCGGGGTGAAGCAGCCGCCGGCGTTCTGCACCGGCTCCATGATCACCATGCCGACCGTCTCCGGGCCCTCGAACTCGATCACCTCGGCGACCTCGTCGGCGCACTTGAGGTTGCAGCCGCCCTGATCGGCGCAGTACTTGCAGCGGTACGGGTTCGTCGGCTCTACGTGGCGCACGCCGGACATCAGCGGCTCGAAGGGCGTGCGGATGCTGGTGATCCCGGTCAGCGAGAGCGCGCCGTAGGTGGTGCCGTGGTACGCGATCTTGCGGGCGATGACCTTGCGGCGCATGGGCTCGCCGTTGGCGTGGTGGTACTCGCGCGACAGCTTGATGGCACCCTCGACGCCCTCGGAACCGCCCGACACGAAGAACGAGCGGTTGATGCTGTCCGGCGTGATCTCGGCCATCTTCGTCGCGAGCTCGATCGCGCGCGGATGCGAGTAGGTCCAGTTCGTGTAGTACGGGAGCTCCATGGCCTGCTCGAGCATGGCCCGGCCGATCTCCTCGCCGTACGAGTAGCCGATCTGGACGGTGAACAGGCCGCTGAGGAAGTCCATGTAGCGGTTGCCGTTGGAATCGACCAGATGGATGCCCTCACCGCGCACCATCACCGGGTGCTTGTCGGGGTCGTAGCCGGCCATCTGCGTGAAATGCAGCCACAGGTGCTTGATCGCCTGCTCCTGCAACTTTGCGGTATCGAGTGTCGCCATTGGGTATCGCCTCCTGCGCGCATGGTACGGGACGCCACGGGGACTCGCTCGCGGCACGGGCGCGCGGCTATGCTGCTGCGCATCGCGAGCGCCGCCGAACGCGGCATGGAGGCCATCAATGGCGATCGACCAGGGAACCGGAACGAAGACCGCCGCGCTGCAGGCAGAGCGCGAGCGCTGGGTGTCGGCATCCGTCTTCACGCAGCCGCTGTTCGCCGACCACGCGCACGGCGCGCGGATCACGGACGTCGAGGGGCGCGAGTACATCGACTTCGTCGGCGGCATCGGCTCGCTCAACTGCGGCCACACGCCGGAGGCGGTCGTCGCCGCCGTGCAGGAGCAGGCCGCGCGCTACATGCACCAGATGTACTCGGTGGTGCAGTACGAGGGCTACATCGAGACCGTCAAGCGCATGGTTGCGTGCCATCCCGGCGACGGCCCGTTCAAGGGCCTGCTGCTCAACTCCGGCGCCGAGGCCGTTGAGAACGCGATCAAGATCGCGCGCTACGCCACGGGCCGCGATGCGATCATCTGCTTCGATCAGGGCTTCCACGGACGCACGCTGATGGGCATGACGCTGACGTCCAAGCCGATGCCGTACAAGAAGGGCATGGGGCCGTACGCGCCGGAGATCTACCGGGCCCCGGCGCCGTACCTGTACCGCGGGATCTCGACCGAGCAGGCGCTCGACGGCTTCCGCAAGGTGCTCAAGAGCCAGATCGATCCGTCGCAGGTCGCCGCGGTCATCCTCGAGCCCGTGCAGGGCGAGGGCGGCTTCCTGGCGATGCCGACCGAGTTCATCCATGGCATCCATGCGATCTGCCAGGAGCACGGCATCCTCTACATCAGCGACGAGGTGCAGTCGGGCATGGGACGCACCGGCACGCCATCGGCGATCGAGCACCACGGCATCTCGCCCGATCTCGCCACGTGGGCCAAGTCGATGGGCGGCGGCATGCCGATCTCCGGCGTGACCGGCCGTGCCGATCTGCTCGACGCGGTCCATCCGGGCGGCCTCGGTGGCACCTTCGGCGGCAACCCCGTCGCCTGCGCGGCGGCGATCGTCGCGCTCGATCAGGTGCTCGACCCCGACTTTCAGGCCCACGCCAGGGCCTTCGGCGACGACCTGCGCGCACGGCTCGACGCGATCGCCTCGCGGCACGAGTGCGTCGGCGAGGTGCGTGGGCTGGGTGCGATGCTCGCGATCGAGCTCGTCAAGGATCGCGCCACGAAGGAGCCGGCGGCCGAGGAGGTCGGGCGCATCGTCACGCTGGCGCGCGAGCGTGGCCTGATCCTGATGGGCTCCGGGCTGTACGCAAACGCGGTGCGCGTGCTCGTGCCGCTCGTCGCCACCGAGCAGGACCTCGACGAGGGCTTCGCCATCCTCGAGGAGTCGCTCGTGGACGCTTTCGCCGGTCGCTGATGCGCACGGGTGCGGGCCGGGTCGCCAACGGGCGGCCCGGCCTCGCGCAGACGTCCGTGGGCGGTGTCAAAGCGGCGTGATCCGGCTGCTCGGGAACGGGGGCGGGAGCGGTAAACCCGTCACGATCATGTGGCAATCGCCACCAGTTTGCAGGACTTTTTCCCCACGCGGCGACGAATCGATGCTAGGTTCGGGGCTCGAATGTCGAACACACGGAGCACGCAGCTCCGGCCGGTGGTCTCGCTTCTCGCGCTGTTGGTCGTTGCATCCATGGTCATCGTCGCGCCCGCGTCCGCCGCTTGGCGCACGCATCGCGCCCCGGCGTTCAAGCGTGCCGTCATCGCCCTGCACGAGACCGATCTGCAGGCGATCGCGGCCCAGCGGCTGCTGACGGGCGCCGAGCGCCGCCTGCACGGAGCCGATCGGCGCCTCAATCGGGCCGCGACTCTGGAGCGCATCGTGCGCGGCACGCTCGAGAGCGCGCCCACGGCCGGGGTGGGCGGCGCTGCCACGGCCTACCTCGACGTCGCCAAGCGGCGCATCGAGCTGCAGCGCTCGTTGCCGAGCCTCACGCGGGACCGCGCCTACGCACGCACGCTGGTCGCGAAGGCGTCGCAGCGTCGAGCCGTCGTGCTCGGCGGGCTCTCGCTCGAGATGCGTCAGCGCGTGCTCCGGGCGGATCACAGGCGGCAGCGGCAGGCACAGGTACGCCGAGGTGCGGCTCGGGACCGCGTCCTGCTGGCCGACACGCCGCTCTCGCCGACGCGTGCGGCCGGCGACAACGGCACGGACCTGGCGCTGCAGTTCGATGGCCCACCGGCGCCTCCGGCGGCATCCGGTACCGGGGCGATCGCCGCGGCCTACGCGCTCACCCAGCTCGGTGCGCCCTATCGCTCCGCCGGCTTCTCGCCCAAGACCGGCTTCGACTGCTCGGGGCTCCTCTACTGGGCATTCGCCCAAGCCGGACTGCCGATCCAACGCTCGTCGTGGCAGATCTGGGATGCGGGGCAGCGCGTGACGCGCGCAACGGCACAGCCGGGCGACATCATCTCCTTCCACGGCCAGGGCCACGTGGGCATCTACCTCGGCGACGGCCTGTACGTGCACTCGACGAAGTCGGGCGACGTGGTGCGGGTGCACTCGCTCGCCGACCGCGCCGATCTCGACGGATTCGTGCGACTCGGATGATGCGCCTCGTCCGCGACCGCGTTGGATCGGCAGGCCGCTGCTACCCTGTGGTGCATATGCGGCACCCTCGGAGACCTCGCCTCCGGCCCGCTGCAGCGCTCTTCGCGCTGCTCGTCGTGGCCGTCACAGCTGGATTCGCGCCCGGCGCGGCTCGCGCCGATCGGCTCGCCGATGCGCGTGCGCAGGCCGACAAGGCGCAGGTCGAGCTCGAGTCGCTCAACAGCCAGGTGGCCGCTGCGGCCGAGCAGTACAACGCCGCGCAGGTCGAGCTCGATCGCACGAACACGAAGATCTCCGAGAACAAGAAGCTGCTCGACGCTTCGAGGATCAACCTCCGCGTCTCGCGGCAGGAGCTCTCCGCGATGCTCGTCGATGCCTATCGGCAGGGCAATCCAGACCTCGTCGCCATGCTGTTGAACGCCGGTTCGATCGACCAGCTCGTCGACCAGTCCCGCTTCGTCCAGCGCGCCACCTCGCACGCCGCGCAGGTCGTCACCGACGTCCGCACCTACTCCCACGACGTGAAGCAGCGCGAGCGTGCGCTCGAGAGCGAGCGTGCGACGCGCGAATCGGCGCTCGCCCAGCGCAAGGCCGAGGAGGACTCGATCCGGGGCACGCTCGCTGCCCGCCAGCGCCTGCTCGACTCGCTCAGCGGCGAGATCCAGCGCATCCTCGCCCAGCGCATGGCCGCGCAGCAGGCAGCCGACGCCCAGCGCGCCGCCAGCGCCACCGGCATCCTCGCCGACGCATCCGCCGCCGCCACCAATCAGGACCTGACGCTCGGCGGCTCCGTCGCCGGCAGCGCCGACACGGGGACGTACATCCAGCCGCCGCCGTCCTCCAGCACTGGCGGCTCGGCCGCCTCCATCGCCCTCGGCGCCCTCGGCATCCCGTACGTCTGGGGCGGCGAGTCAACCAGCGGCTTCGACTGCTCCGGCCTCGTCGCCTGGGCCTACGCCCAGGCCGGCGTCTCGCTACCGCACTACGCCGCCGCGCAGTACGCCATGGGCACGCCCGTGCCGATGGAGGCGCTCGAGCCCGGCGACCTCGTCTCGTTCCACGGCTCCGGCCACATCGGCATCTACATCGGCGGTGGCCAGTACGTGCACTCCCCGCAGACCGGCGACGTGGTTAAGGTCTCCAGCCTCGGAGATCGCGGCGATATCGACGGTGCTGTGCGTATCGGGTAGCGCGCAGCGCTGCCCGATACGCACAGCACCATCGCTATCGAAGCTGATGCGTCAGAGTTGGATTCCCCAAGGATCCGGGTCCATGTCCGGAGTCTCACGGCGAAGGCATCAGCGTCGATTGCCTCCCCGACCACGTGGGGACCCGGATCCATCGACCCTGATCCGGGTGGGGCTTGATCACGCAAAGGATCCGGATCCATGTCCGGGGGTGTCCTCGGAGACATCAGGGGCGATGGCCTCTCCAGCGACGTGGGGATCCGGATCCACCCGCCTTGGAATTGTTGGATCAGGGTCGGCCGTCCACACGCTGGATCCACCCAGAGCCAACGCGGGTGGATCCGGACCCACCCGCCTTCACACCCAACCCACCCACACCCAACCCACCCACAGCCAACTCGGTGGATCCGGATCCCCACGTCGCTGGAGAGGCCATCGCCGCTGATGTCTTCGCCGTGGGACGCCGGACATGGATCCGGATCCTGTGGTGGGATCAAGGTCCGCTGGGATCAGCTTCGGTGGATCCGGATCCCCACGGGGTTGCTGAGGCAATCGACGCTGATGCCTCCGAGGACACCCCCGGACATGGATCCGGATCCCGGTGTGACGCTCGCGTCGAGAACGTGCTGCCGGCCACCGTGCGCGGCAGCTTTCTCGGGGTCGCCCTCTAGCGCTTGACGCGCACGGTGGCCAGCAGCACGTTCTTGACGCGATTGCCGGCCCAGTCCTTTGCATCCGCGCGCACGGTGTACATGCCGGGCTTGCGCGGGAGCGTCACCTTGATGCGGCCGGAGCCGGAGGAGACGCTGACGGAGAAGGGGCCGATGCCGGACGGGCCGCCGCGCTTGGTCGTGACGCGGATGGTGAGCTTGACGGGCTTGTCGCGCTTGATCAGGAGCTTGACGAACGGCTTGGCCTTGAAGCGGCGGGTGCTGAGGGGCTTGACCGGCTTGGTCGGGCCGGTCAGGACGGGCGGCGTCTTGAGATCCTTGGCGAAGGCCTGACCCATGGTGGTGAAGGCGGGGTCGCCGGTGATGGCACCGAGATCGGTCAGCTGCGTGGCCATCAGGCTCATGTACTTGACGGGGGCATCCTCGCCCGGCGCGTAGCGGCCCCAGCCGCCGGTGTTGTACTTGGGCAGCACGGCCTTGGTGGTGGCCACGCTGCGGCTGAAGGCGTCGGCGAAGGCGTCGTCACCGGTGGCATCGGCGAGGTCGCTCATGGCCTGCACGGTCTGCAGGTGGCCGTTGAGCACGCGATAGCCGGGCTTGGACACGTAGAGGGGGAACCAGAGGCCGTTGTTCTCGACCGGGATGCCGAAGGCGAGGGCGGCGTTGCCGAAGCGGATCGCCCAGTCCAGATACTGGTCCTCGCCGTTGCGGTTCCAGACGCTGATCCCAGCGGATGCCGCGACGCCCTCGGCCATTGCGCTGTACCACGGCGGGTTCGTGCCGGCGTACGGGAAGAGGTAGGGCAGCTGATAGGTGTCGCCGACCGCCAGCACGATCTTCTGCGCGCTCGTCATCGCCGCGCCGACGCCGCCCTCGGCGACGATGCCCTGACCCGGCTCGAGGATCGCGAAGTACGTGCCGAGCGGCTGGATCCGCAGGCCCTGTCCCGTGTAGCTCTCGTAGACGACGCCATCGATGCGGATGCGCGTGCCGGAGGAGGGCAGGGCATGCGTCGCGAGGTAGGTCGTGTTGGCGTCGAGTTCGAGGAAGACGACGCGGGCGAGATCGGGCGTGAGATCGGGGCGGGCGGCGATCTGGTTGGCGCTCTTGACGACGGCGTTGAGCGCCTGAGCGCGCGAGCCGCCGAGCTTCTTGGCGAGCGCCTTGGCGCGCGCCACGGCGGCCAGATCGGCTTGACGTTCCGCCGCTGGCACACCGCTGCGCGTCAGGTTCTGCGCGAGCGAGGCCGCAGGGGCTGCGGAGGCGAGGATGAGCGCGCCGAGCAGGGCGCAGAGCAGGAGCGGGAGACGGATGCGCACGTGCCTCAGGCTATCAGCGGCGCGCGGCGGCGTTCGGGTGCCGGCGCTCAGTTGATCTGCAGCGTCATCGTCGGCACCTCGGAGGAGGAGTCCGTCGTGGCGTCGACGGTGGAGCTCTCCGTTGACGCCACGCCACCCGCCGCGGCCGGGGCGGGCGCGCCTGCGCCATTGGCCGCGTTCGAGGACGGTGCGAAGAGCTCGATCGTGCCCTTGCTCGACCCGATGAAGTAGCCGGTGACGTCTGCAGAGGCGCCCGGATCGAGGCCGTCGATGTTGGCAGTGCCGGCGCCGACGATCGTGTCGCCGTCGCGCACGATCACCTGCACGACGATCTGCTCCTGACGGACGCTCGTGGTGTTGGTGACCGTGGTCGTCCAGGAGTCGCCGTAGTCCGAATCGGCGGCGACCGCGACCGGCGTGGTCGAGAGGTCGCCGAGCAGCGTGCCGGCGAATGCCTTCCCGCCCACGAGGGCCGTCGCGCTGGCGGGCTCGCCGCTGAGCAGGATCTGGTCGTTGACGTAGTAGGCGGTGGTGCCGCCCGCGGTCGAGGCGAGGTGGATCAGGATCGGCAGCGCGCCGGGGATGTTGTTGGTCCCGACCTCCTGGCCGGCGGCGTCGAGGACGGTCACCTCGATCGGCGCCCACAGCACGGAGGTGCCCGGAGCGGCGGTGACCTTGACGACGACAGCGGCCGTCAGGCCGTCGGCGGAGGGGATCACGGCCAGAGGCTCGGCCGTGATGCCGCCCAGCTGGGTCATGTCGACTGCCACGACCTGCTCCACGTCGCCCGCTGCGGCGCGCGCCTTGGCCGCCTTGTCGAAGGTGCTCTCGCAGCCCGCGAACAGGGCTGCGCAGGCGGCGAGGGCGAGCAGGAGGAGGATCGCGCGCACGGTGGGCTCCTAGCCGAAGATGCCGGCGACGAAGTCCGCCGTCTGCTGCTGGGTCGGGGTCTCGAAGACCTGCTCGGCGAAGCCCTGCTCGATCACGTCGCCGTTGAGCAGGAAGGCGGCGTAGTCGGCGATACGGCGAGCCTGGGCGAGGTTGTGGGTGACGATCACGACGGTCAGCGAGCCGGCCAGCTGCACGATCAATTCCTCGATGCGCGCCGTCGAGCGCGGGTCGAGCGCCGAGCACGGCTCGTCCATCAGCAGCACCTCGGGGTCGGCGGCGAGCGTGCGCGCGATGCAGAGGCGCTGCTGCTGGCCACCCGACAGCGAGAGGGCGCTGCGATCGAGGTTGTCCTTGATCTCGTCCCACAGGCCGGCACGCTGCAGGGCCTGCTCGACGGCGGGCATCAGCGAGCCGCGCGTCGGGCGCTTGCGCGCCTGCTCGCGAATGGCGAAGGCGACGTTGTCGAAGATCGACATCGGGAAGGGGTTCGGCTGCTGGAAGACCATGCCGACGCGGCGGCGCAGCAGGTTGAGATCGACCTTGGCCCCATAGACGTCGTTGCCGTCGAGCAGGACCTGGCCTTTGATCTGCGCGGTCGGCGCGAGCTCGGTAAGGCGGTTGAGGCTGCGCAGGAGGGTGGTCTTGCCGCAGCCCGAGGGGCCGACGAGGGCGACGACGCCGCCGCGCGGCGCGTTGATGTCGACGCCGTGGAGGATCTCGTTGCCGCTGAAGGCCACGCGCAGGCCGCGCGTGGCGAGCGCGAGGTCGTTGGCGTCGGCGATGTGGGCACGACGCACGGAGGAAACCGGGACCTGCGAGGCGATGGGAAGGACCGGTACGGCCGGCGCAACCGTCACCGGTGCGGCGGGGGGAACGGCGGCGATCGCAGTGGGATCGGTCGGAATGCCGGCGGCACGGCGGTCGCTGGTGGTGTCGAGCGCGTGACGCCACTCCTGCCGACGGGCCTGCTGGTAGAGCTCATCGCTCTGCGGGGTTTCGTCGAGGGGTTCCATCACTGCCTTCCGATGCGGCGCTGGCCGGCACGGCCGAGCACGATGTTGACGATGAAGACGAGGGCGAAGAGGACGAGCGCGGCGCCGTAGGCCTTGCCCTCCGCGTTGCCCTCGCCGGCGGGCGATGCGAAGTAGACGTACGTGGTCAGCGTGGCGCCGGTGCCGTGCAGGAAGCCGAGCAGGTTCTGCGGCTCCCACCAGCCGGCCACGGGCGGCTCCAGCACGGCCCCGCCGAGCAGGATCCACACGATCGCGGTGTCACCGGCGATGCGGCCCATGCCGAGGATCGTGCCGGTGGCGATGCCCGGCCGGATCGAGGGAAGCACGACCTTGCGGATCATCGCGAAGCGCGTCTTGCCGAGCGCGTAGGCGGCCTCGCGCTGCACGTTCGGCACGCTGGCGATTGCCGCCTGCGTCGAGCGGACGATCGGCGGCAGGGCGATCAGCGCCATCATGATCGAGGCGCAGAAGAACGACTTGGCGGTTGCCTTGCCCGACGTCTGGACCTCCTCGGACAGGAAGATCAGCGACGGATTCGAGAAGATCGCCAGGCCGAACAGGGCGAAGACGATGCTGGGCACGCCGAAGATCAGGTCGATCGACGTGTCCGTCAGCTGCTTGAGGAGGCGCGGCTTGCCGTACTCGCCGAGGAAGACGGCGGTGGCGAGGCCCAGAGGCAGGGCGATCAGCGTGCCCATCGCGGTGATGATCAGCGTGCCGAGCAGCGGTGCCACGATGCCGCCGGCCACGCCGATCTCGACCGATCCGGGCGCGGGGTTGGTCGTCAGGAACGTCCAGTCGACGTTGCGCAGGCCGTTGACGAGCAGCCAGGCGACGATGGCGAAGACGACGCCGGTCAGGAAGAGGCCGGAGGCCCAGGCGCCGTAGTAGCCGGCGCGATCGCTGATGCGGGTGGGCATGTCAGCTGCCTCCGAGGCGCTTGGCGGCGCTGGCGGAGGCGATCTTGGCCCCGATCGTCAGCGCGGCGGTGGTGATGAACAGGACGACGCCGATGGCGAAGAGGTTGGCGCGCAGGACGTCGCCGTCGAAGCCCTCGGAGTAGTCGACGACCGTGGCGGCGAGCGGGCGGACGGGCTGGAAGAAGAACCAGATGCCGTCCATCGGGTTGGGGACGAAGGCGATACCGCCGCCGGCCATCGAGACCGCGATGGCCTCACCGACGGCGCGCCCGATGGCGAGCGATGCACCGGCCACCAGCGCAGGGCGGATGGCGGTGACCGAGACGCGGCGGCTCATGCGCCAGGGGTCGCAGCCCAAGGCGATGGCGCCCTCCTTCCAGCGCGTCGGCACGGCGCGCAGCGCGTCCGTGAAGATCGCCGTCATCAGCGGGGCGATCATCACCGCGAGCACGATCGTGGCCAGCAGGACGCTGGGACCGCCGATCGGGACGATGATCGCGAGCTCGTTGGCGACCGAGGACGGGATGAGGTGCTCGGAGATCCACGGCCCCAGCACGAGGATGGCGAACAGCCCGAAGATCACGGACGGCGTGGCGGCCAGCATCGTCACGATCGGGCTGAGGAAGTCCGCGACGCGCTTGGGCGCCAGCTCCGCCAGGAAGATCGCGGTCAGCAGCGAGATCGGGAAGGCGATCAGCAGGGCGCCGCCGGTGGTCAGGATGGTGCCGGCGATCGCGGGCCAGGCGTTCAGCTTCGTGTAGGACGAGCCATCCGGATTGCCCGTGAAGGACAGGCCGAGCTGCTGGTCGAGCGGCACGGGCCCCGAGGTGAACCAGCCGAAGCCGTTCTCGCGGAACGAGGGCCAGCCCGCCACGAACACGAAGATCGCGACGCTGGCGATGACCACCAGCGTCAGCAGCGCCACGAGCTGGATCGCGAGGATGAAGATCCGATCCTGACGATTGGCCGACTTGGCGGCCGAGGCGCGGTCCGGACGGATGCCGAGCGGCGGGGGGACGTTGGTGATCGAGGACACGGATGCAGGCTAGAAAGGCTGCCCATGCCCGTGGGAGCCGAAACGGAGCCGATTCGGCTACGGAATGGTGAACACAACGCCGAAGGGCCCTCGCGGCGGGTGCCGGGAGGGCCCTTCGGGTCGAGCTTGCTGCGGCGCGAGCGCCACAGCGCGGTGGTGCTAGTTGTTGTAGATCGGCTCAGCCGTGGTGGGCAGGGCGTACTTCGAGATGATCTTGGCACCCTCGGGGCCGCGGACCCACTCGACGTAGTTGCCGATGTCACCGGCCGGCGGGGAGCCCTTGGTCACGAAGTACTGGTAGCCCGCGTACGGGAACTTGCCGGCCTTCACGTTGGCCAGCGAGCCGGCGACGCCGCCGACTGCGAGGGCCTTGACCGGCAGGGTGGTGCCGACCGTGTACGCGTAGGTCACGAAGCCGACGCCGCACTTGTTGCCGGCCACGCCGGAGCGGACGAGGCCGTTCGAGCCCTGCGCCGCGAAGGCGCCGGAGATCGCTGCACCGCCGAGGTACAGCGCCTTGAACGTGTCGAGCGTGCCCGACCCGGTGATGCGCGTGTAGCCCTTGATGGCGCAGTTCTCGCCGCCGACCTGGCTCCAGTTGGTGATCGTGCCCTTGAAGATCCCGGCGATCTGATCCTGCGTCAGGCTCGAGACCTTGTTGGCCGTGTTCACGATGACCAGGAACGGCTCAACCGTGACGGGCGTGAAGACCAGGCCCTTCGCATCGCCCTTGGCGGGCGCGCGGGAGGAGTCGCCGATCACGAACGTGCCGCCGGCAGCGCCCTTGATGCCGGCACCCGAGCCGCCGCCCGCCACGGTGAAGCGGGCCTTGCCGCCCGTCTTCTTGGTGTAGGCCTGGGCCAGCGCCGAGGCGACGACCTGCATGCCGGTCGAGCCACCGGTCGAGTACGTGGTCGCGCCGGCAGCCGGCACGATCGCGAAGACCGCGGCGGCAACCGTGCCGGCGATCAGGGTCTTGGGAGAGAGTCGCATTATGTGATGTGCTCCTTGCAGTTCAGGGGTGTCAGTTACGAGGTGGTCGTGTCGGTCGTCGCGGCATCCGCGGCGCCGGTCGGTGCCGTGTAGGCCCACGATGCGTAGAACTTGGCTGCGGCATTGATCTTGGCCTTGGCCTCGATGCGGAACCCGTAGCGGCCGGCGACGCCGCTCAGCAGGAAGGCGGTGACGTCGTAGTTGCCCTCGCCGTTCTTGGCGATGTTCTGGACCTCGGCCTCGTCCTCGCTGTAGTAGCCCTTCTCATGGCCGGGGTAGATGCAGAGATGACCTGCCGGAGCGGTCGGCTTCTCGTAGCTGCCGCTGCACTCCGGATCCTCGATCGCGCCGCCGACGATGCCGAAGTTGGTCAGGCCGATGCGCTTGGGCAGCGGCAGGGGGAAGGACGCGGCAGCGCCCATGCAGGGCTGGTAGGACTTGCCCGGCCCCGGGTTGGCGGAGCAGGTGTCCTTGAAGCCGGAGCCCGGCGTGACCGCGCCGACCGTGGCCAGCCACTGGACGCCGATGGCGCCGTAGATCGAGCGGCCCGGCTGGACCGTCGAGATGTCGATGATGCGGTCCGGCAGCTTGCCGTTGGCCTTCGTCGGGACGATCGAGCTGGCCTGCTTGCCGGTCGGCGAGACCTTGTAGCCGCTGACGGCGTAGGAGTTGCGGGCGAGCGGGACCGGCGCGTCGGCGCCGCCGATCGACGGGATGGCGAGCGCGGCGCCAATTGCCGCGCAGGTGCCGAGTGCGATGAGACGACTCTTGGTGTTCAACGTTCCTCCTGGGAAACCCCGCGCGGTTCGCGGACGTGTTCCAAGGTAGACACGCGCCGTGGCCCGATGGGTGAAGCGATTGGGGAGGAGCCGTTCCGGATTGGTGAACTCCGCCGTTCTGCTTCACATTTGGGGCTGTGGACGACGATGTTCCGGCTGCGGCAGGGGCCTCGACGCGGTGAACGAGGATGTTGGGATTGTGTTGGGAATCCGGCAGGAATCCGGGACTGCACCCCGTGGGCGCGGATCGCGGGGTAGGTTGGGGCCCATGAGCGCAGCCCGAGCAGCCTGCTACCTGATGGATCAGGGCACGCACCGTCGCGAGGTCGCGGTCGAGCTGGCGCGCGGCATCGTCGAGGACGATTGCTCGCCCGCCGACGAGATCGCGTTGGCCAGCACGATCCTGCGGCGCGCCGGGTATCTCGACGAGGCGATCGCCGCCGCCGGCATCGCGGCGGCCCGCGGTGCCGACGTGCCGGAGGAGGCCACGATCGCGCGCCGGCGCTGGGTTCGCGTGCGCGGACCGTTCAGCCGCGCCGCCTGAGCAGGCGAATCACCTTGCACTGTTAGGTATCGTTGCCAGTGGCAACTTCAGGAGGCAAGCGAGTGCGCATCGCGATCTGCGTCAAGGAAGTCCCGGACCCGACCGCTGAGAAGCGGATCGACGAGGGCACCAAGCGGCTGGTCCGCAGCGGCGAGAACACGCTCAACCCCTACGATCGCCATGCGATCGAGGCGGCTGTGCGGATCAAGGAGGGCCCCGCGCCCGACACCGAGATCACCATCGTCACCGTCGGCCCCGCAACCGCGACCCGCTCAGTCGACCGCGCGCTGGCCCAGGGCGGCGATCAGTCCGTCCACGTCGCCGACGATGCGGCTGCCGGCAGCGATCTGCTCGGCACCGCGCGCATCCTCGCCGCAGCGCTCAAGCGCGGCGGCTACGACCTGATCCTGCTCGGCCAGCAGGCCGCGGATTCCGAGTCGTACGTCATGGCCGGTCTGGTCGCAGAGCTGCTCGAGCTGCCTTGCGTCACACAGGCCGCCTCGATCGAGCTGGGCGACGGGTCCGTCACCGTCAAGCGCCAGGTCGAGTCGGGGTACGACACCGTCAAGGCCACGACGCCGTGCGTCGTGTCGGTCTCCGACGCGATCAACGACCCGCGCTACCCGCCGCTGCCCGCGATCATGGGTGCCAAGCGCAAGCCGCACGAGGTGCTGACGCTGGCCGATCTCGGTATCGATGCCAGCACGGTCGGCGCAGCCGGGGCGGCCACGTCCGTCGCCGCTCTGTCGAAGCCCGAGGGTCGTGGCGACACGATCGTCATCGAGGACGACGGCAGTGCCGCCGCGCAGATCCTCGCGTTCCTCGTCGAGAAGAAGGTGGTCGCATAATGGCCGGCATCGCAGTTCTCTGTGAGGTCCAGGGCGGCGAGATCGCCCGCGGTTCCCTCGGCGTCCTCGAGGAGGCGGCCCGTCTCGGCGCGGCCCTCGGCGAGCCGGTCGAGGCGATCGTCTGCGGCTCCGGCCTGGACGACGCGGCGATGGGCGCCCTCGGCGGCTTCGGCGCGTCGAAGGTCCGCGTCGCCGACGACGCCATGCTGGCCAACGGCATCGCGCAGCCCGTGGTTGACGCCTGCGCCACGGCGCAGGAGAGCGGCCAGTACCGCTACTGGCTGGCCGTCGCCTCGGTCATGTCGGCGGACGCCATGGCGGGCCTCGCGGCCCGGCTCGGCGCCGGCATCGTGATCGACGCGGTCGAGCTCCACGCGGAGGGCGGCGCGCTCGTCACCCGCCGCTCCGGCCTCGGCGACTCCGTGCTGGCGCACTGCGGCTTCACGACGCCTGTCGGCATCGTGGTGACGCGCTCCAACGCCTTCGCGGCGACGGAGGGCAACGGCGGCTCGGCTCCGGTCGAGCGCTTCGCCCCGAGCTTCAAGGCGCACTCGCAGGCCGTCCAGCTGGTCGGCCACGAGGACGTCGTGGACACCGGACCGGACATCGGCGCCGCCGACGTGCTCGTGGCCGGTGGCCGTGGCCTCGGCGAGGCGGCGGGCTTCGCCGCGATCGAGGCCTGCGCCTCCGCCTTCGGCGGCGCGGTTGCAGCGACGCGCGCGGTGGTGGACGCCGGCTGGTACCCGTACAGCGCACAGGTCGGCCAGACGGGCAAGACCGTCTCGCCCAAGCTGTACATCGCGTGCGGCATCTCCGGCGCGATCCAGCACAAGGTCGGCATGCAGGGCTCCGGCACGATCGTCGCGATCAACAAGGACAAGAACGCCCCGATCTTCGACTACGCCGACTTCGGCGTCGTCGGCGATCTGAACACGATCGTGCCGCAGCTGACCGAGCTGATCAAGGCGCGCAGCTAGCAGCAGGAACGTGCACGGGCGGTCCGGCCGGAGACGGCTGGGCCGCCCGTTTGCACGTCCGGGCCCAGGTGTCCTGCCGGGGCGGATGTCACAAAGGGGTCAGATCCTGATGTGACATACCGATCGTTCTCGGCAGACCGATAACGGCCCTGATGTCACATAGGGGTCTGACCCCTTTGTGACATCCACCCCCGATCGACGACGGCGGGCATCTCGCAGGCTCATAGGCAGACCACCTAGGCGGTGGACGTGGCAACGCTGCGTAGGCGCGGCAGGAGCAGCGAGATCGCGCCGGCGGCGAGCACCATCGCCGCCGAGGCCCAGAGGCACGCCTCGAGGCCCTGCCACTCGTAGAGCAGCCCCGACAGGATCGTGCCCGCCAGCCGGCCGAAGGCATTGGCCATGTAGTAGAACCCGACGTTCATCGCGACGCGATCGCCGTCGGCGTAGTGCAGGATCAGGAACGAGTGGACGGCGGAGTTGAGCGCGAACACGACGCCGAAGGCGAGCAGCCCGACGACGAGGCTCAGCGTCGGATCGAGGCCGGCAGCCAGTGCCACGGCGATGCCGGCCGGCAGCAGGGCGAGGACGAACGCCAGCCAGGCGGCGGTGAACCCCGTCGGCTCGCCCGCCCGGCGCAGGAGGCGCGGGGCGAACGCCTGGACGATCCCGTAGCCGATCACCCACACCGCCATGAACGCCCCGACGGCCCAGAAGCTCCAGTCGAGCACGCTGCGCAGGAAGACGGGCAGGCCGACGACGAACCAGACGTCGCGCGAGGCGAACAGGAACACCCGCGCCGCTGCCAGCAGGTTGACGGAGCGGTTGCTCGACAGCATGTGCCGGAAGCGCGCCTTCGCGTCGGGATGCCCCAGCTCCCCGTGGACGGCGAGCAGGACGAGCAGCAGCCCGGCGCCGACCAGCACGGCGAGCAGGCCGAGCGCGGGCTGGAAGCCGACCAGCGTGAGCAGCGCGCCGCCGATGAAGAATCCCAACCCCTTGAGGGCGTTCTTCGAGCCGGTCAGGAGCGCGACCCAGCGAAACAGCGCGTCGGTGGCGCCCGTCGGCACGACGAGGCGCACCGCGCTCTTGGCACTCATCTTGGTGAGGTCCTTGGCGACGCCGCTGACCGCCTGCGAGGCCATCACGTACGGCACGACGAGCCACGGATCGGGCGCGAGCGCCAGCATCAACAGGGCGCCGAGCTGCAGCGTCAGTCCCGCCACGAGCGTCGACTTGAGCCCGAAGCGCGCCGCCAGCCAGCCACCGAACAGGTTGGTGACGATGCCGAACGCCTCGTAGAGCACGAACAGGGATGCGACCTCGAGCGGGCTGTAGCCCAGGTCGTAGAAGAAGAAGAGGACGAGGATCCGGATCGCGCCATCGGTGATCGTCTCCGCCCAGTAGGCGGCCGTCACCAGCGCATAGGCGCGGCGGTCGCCGGCGTGAGGAGAGGTGGCGCTCATCCGGCGACGGCTATCGGGGGAGCCGCAGACCGACGATGCGAGCCAGCTCGGCGTAGCGGTTCGCGTAGCCCCACTCGTTGTCGTACCAGGCGAGGACCTTCACCTGCGTGCCGCCGACGACCATAGTGGAGAGCGCGTCGACGATGCCCGAGCGCGGATCATCCCGGTAGTCGATGGACACCAGCGGCCGCTGCTCGTAGCCGAGGATGTGCCCCAAGGGACCGTCGGCGGCGGCCTGCAGGAGCGCGTTGACCTCATCGGCGGTCGTCTCGCGCTCGACCTCGAAGACGCAGTCCGTCAGCGAGGCGTTGAGCAGCGGCACGCGCACGGCGAGGCCGTTGAGGCGGCCCTGCAGCTCCGGGAAGATCAGCCCGATCGCCGTCGCCGAGCCGGTGGTGGTCGGAATCAGCGACATGCTCGCCGCGCGCGCCCGGCGCAGATCCCGGTGCGGCGCATCGACGAGCGTCTGGGTGTTGGTCATGTCGTGCAGCGTCGTGATCATGCCGTGGCGGATGCCGAGTCCCTCGTGCAGGACCTTGACGATCGGTGCGAGGCAGTTCGTGGTGCACGATGCGGCCGTGACGACGTCGTGGACGTCCGGCTCGTAGCGATCGCAGTTGATGCCGATCACGACGTTGAGGGCCGCCGGATCCTTGACGGGCGCTGCGACGACCACCTTGCGCGCGCCGCGGTCGAAGTGGGGCTGCAGTGCGGCGAGCGTCTTGAAGCGGCCCGTGGCCTCGAGGACTAGGTCGACGCCCAGCTCGCCCCACGGGACGGCGCCGGGATCGGCCTCCGAGGAGACGCTGATCCGCGTCCCATCGACGGTGATGGCAGCGTCCTCGGCGCGGATCTCGCGATGCCAGCGTCCGTGCACCGAATCGAACTCCAGCAGGTGGCCGCAGACCTCGGCTCCGCCG
>CANJXE010000003.1 GCA_947478745.1 Actinomycetota bacterium | reverse complement strand
GGGTCCGGCGGGGGAGACCAGCAGCAGCAGGGCATCCTGATCGCAGTCGAGGTGGAGCTCCTGGACGGTCAGCACGTTGCCGCTCGTGGCGCCCTTCTCCCACAGCTCCTGCCGCGAGCGCGACCAGAACCAGGCATGGCGCGTGGTGCGCGTGCGCTCCAGCGCAGCGGCGTTCATCCACGCCAGCATCAGCACCGAACCGTCGACGGCGTCCTGGCAGATCGCGGGGATCAGGCCGTCCCCGTCGAAGCGGGGCTCGCCGTCGAGGCTCAGCGGATCGGCAGCTTCCGTTCCCGACATGCGCGCTTCACCTCCTCGACCGTGTGTAGGCCATCGTGGAAGATGCTGGCGGCCAACGCGGCAGAGACTCCGAGCTGCAGGACGTCGGCGATGTCCGCCGGACAGCTGGCGCCGCCCGAGGCGATGATCGGCACCGACACCTCGTCGAGCAGTTGCTCGTAGAGCTCGAGGGCGTAGCCCTGCTGCGTGCCGTCCGAGTCCATGCTCGTGACGAGCAGCTCGCCGGCCCCACGGGCGACGGCTTCGGCGGCCCACTCGACCGCATCGCGCCCGGTGGAGCGACGGCCGCCCGAGGCCACGGCCTCCCAGGTGTCGCCGGTGCGCCGGGCATCGATCGCCACGACGATGCATTGCGAGCCGTGGCGCTCGGCGCACTCGGTGATCAGATCGGGACGGTCGAGGGCCGCGCTGTTGATCGAGACCTTGTCGGCGCCGGCGCTGAGCAGGTCGCGCACGTGCAGCTCGTCGGAGATGCCGCCGCCGACGGTCAGCGGCACGTCGATGCGGGTGCCGGCGCCGGCCACCTGTTCGAGCAGCTCGTGCCAGGCCTCGTCGCCGGCGGTGATGTTGAGCCAGCAGAGCTCGTCGGCGCCCTGCTCGGCGTAGCGCAGGGCGGCCTCGATCGGCTCGCCGCAATCGCGCAGGTTGACGAACTCGACGCCCTTGACCACGCGCCCGCCGGAGACGTCGAGGCACGGGATGATGCGACGGCGCAGCATCAGCGGCCATCCCAGGCGAGGAAGCGACGGAGCATCTGGCGGCCGGCCTCGGCCGAGCGCTCGGGATGGAACTGCGCACCGGCCACCGAGCCGCGAGCCACCACGGAGGCGATCGAGGCCTCGTCGATGCGGGTGATCGCAAGCGCAGACGGGATGTCCGCGGTCACCGCGTAGGAGTGTGCGAAGTAGGCGACGGCGGGCAGGTCGGCGGTCAGCGGGTGCTGCTGCACCGGCTCGACGTCGTTCCAGCCGAGGTGGGGCAGCCGCTCGGCGCCGCGAATCCGGTGCACGAAGCCGTGCAACAGCCCGAGGCCCGCGCAGTCGTCCTCCTCGGAGTACTCGTAGAGCACCTGCAGCCCGACGCACACGCCGAGCAGCGGCACGTTGCGCGCGGCGGCGTCGCGCAGCGCCTCGTCGAGGCCGGTCTCCGTGAGCGCCCGCATGGCGGCTCCGGCGGCACCCTGCCCGGCCAGCATCAGCCGCTCGGATGCGGCGACCACCTCAGGGTCGGCGCTGACCTGCACCACGGCGCCGGAGCGCTCGAGCGCGGCGCACAGCGAGCGGACGTTGCCGCCCCCGTAATCGACGACCGTGACAGGGGTCACGTCAGAGCGAGCCCTTGGTCGAGGCGATCTGGGCGCCACGGCGCGGGTCGATCGCCCACGCCTGACGCAGCGCTCGGGCGAGGGCCTTGAAGGCCGCCTCGGCCACGTGGTGGTCGTCCTCGCCGCTGGCCTCGACGTGGATCGTGGCTCGGGCGTTGACGGCGATGCAGTCGATCAGGTGGGGAATCAGCGTGGTGGGCAGCTCGCCGATGGTCGTGCCGCTGAAGGCGATGCGCACCGTGCTCGAGCCGCGCCCGGAGAAGTCGACGACGGCGCGGCCCAGCGCCTCGTCGAGCGGGGCGGAGGCATCGCCGAAGCGCTGGATGCCGGCGCGGTTGCCGAGGGCGGCGTCGATCGCCTGGCCGAGGACGATGCCGCAGTCCTCGACGGTGTGGTGCGGATCGATGTCGGTGTCGCCCGTGCAGGTCAGGTCCAAGTCCAGCAGGGCGTGGTGCCCGAGCGCGGTCAGCATGTGGTCGAGGAAGCCGACGCCGGTGGCGACGGAGACGCTGCCGCTGCCGTCGAGCGTGGTGCGCAGGCGGATGTCGGTCTCCTTGGTCCGGCGCTCGATCAGCGCACCGCGGCCGAAGGTGCTGGTGCCGACCAGCGGGTCGGCGGGTGCCGGCGCGGGCTTGGCCAGCAGGTCGGCGAGGGCGGCGAGCAGGCGATCGTTGTCGGCGGGCAGCGAGACGCACGCGCGGAAGGCATTGGCGAGCAGCGGCTCGTGGCCGAAGGTGCGGACGATCAGCCCCTGAGGCGCGAGCTTCGCGAAGAGCTCGTCGCCCGACCAGGGAATGCGCGCGCAGGCGAAGTTGCCCGCCTCGCCGATCAGGTCGAGACCGAGCTCGCGCAGGCCGGCGCTGAACCGCTCGCGCTCGGCACGGTAGTTGGCCGCGTCGCTCCGCATCGTGTCGGCGTGCGCGCATGCCAGCTCGGCGCCGAGCGCCGAACCGGTGGACAGCGAGCCGGGCGGACGCAGGGCATCCATGGCGCCGGCCACGAGCGGATTGGCGATCGCGTAGCCCGCCCGCAGCGCGCCCATGCCCCAGCCCTTGGAGAACGTGCGGATGAAGACGAGGTTCGGCAGCTCCGCCAGCAGGGGGAGATGGTCCGTCGCGCCGCCGAACTCGAGGTAGGCCTGATCGACGCAGACGAGGCCGGAGCAGTTGGCGCTGATCTCGCGGATCACGTCAGCGGGAATGTCCTCGCCGGTCGGGTTGTTGGGCGAGCAGAGCCAGACGAGGCGGGCGCCCTTGGCCTTCTCCGCGATCGTCGCCAGATCGAGGCGGAGCGTCGGGCCCGGCAGCGGATCGACGAGATCGAGCTCGGCGCCGGTCATGCGCACGCTGTTGGCGTGCAGCTGATAGGTCGGACGTCCCACGACGGCGCGGTCGCCACGACCCAGCGCCAGCCAGGCGGTCAGGAGGATCGCCTCGTCGCCGCCGGCGGTCGGGACGACGCAGGTGGGATCGATGCCGAGGTAGCCGGCGATCGCCCGCTTGAGCGGCGCGTAGTCGGCCTCGGGATACGAGCTGACGGACTGGGCGGCAATGGTGCGGGCGATGCCGGGCCACCACGAGGGGTTGAGCGGCAGCGTATTGAGGTCGAAGCGTGCGACGTCGCCGGCCGGGATCCCCTCCTGCCAGCGGTACGGAGAGGGCTGGGCCAGCTCGGGGCGGATCCAGGGGATGTCGAGTTCGGTCATGGAATCAGGTGCTCGATCGGCAGGACGAGGAGACCGGAGGCTCCGGCCTCCTTGAGAGGATGAAGCAGTCGCGGCAGATCTGCTGCATCGACGACGGCGTGCACGGCGTGCATGTCGGAGCGCGCCAGCGGCAGGACCGTGGGCGCGTCGATGCCGGGCAGCAGCGCGATGATCGCGTCGAGGGCGCCGTCGGGGGCGTTGAGCATGAGGTAGCGCTTGGGACGCGCTGCGAGCACGGACTCGACCGCAGTGCGGAGCACGTCAACCCCGGCGGCATCGCGGCGCTTGGCGGCCGTCAGCAGCACCGCCTCGGAGCGCAGGATCGTCTCGATCGGCCGCAATCCGTTCTGCCGCAGTGTCTCGCCGGTCGAGACGAGGTCGCAGACGGCCTCGGCGGCGCCGATCATCGGGGCGAGCTCGATCGAGCCAGTCAGCGTGACCACCTCGGCGGCGATGCCCTGCTCGGCCAGATAGGACCGGAGGACGACCGGGTGGGAGGTGGCGATGCGGCGCCCGGCGAGCTCGTGAACGCCGACGATCGGCGAGTCGCCGGGGACGGCCAGCACGAGGCTGCAGGCGCCGAAGCCGAGCCGGGTCAGCTCCTCCACGCCATCGCTGCCGTGCTCGAGCAGCTGATTGGAGCCGGCGACGCCGACGTCGGCGGCGTCGTCGCGGATCAGCGTGGGGATGTCATCGGTGCGGGCGAAGAGGATCTCGGCGTTCTGGTCGGGGATCGGCACCAGCAGGCGCCGATCATCGGACGGAATCGGAAGGCCGGCTGCACGGAGCAGCGTCAGCGTCGGCTCGGCCAAGCGCCCCTTGGAGGGGACGGCGATGCGCAGGATGCCGTTGATCATGCGCCGGGGACCTCCGCCTCGGCGTCCAGCACCGAGCGGTAGCCGCCCTCGCCGTGCCGGACCCACTGCGCCACGCGGGTGACGGTGGCGGTGGACGCACCGAGGCGACGGGCGATCTCGGCGTAGGGGATGCCGGCATCGACGAGACGCGCCACGTCGAGGCGCTGCGCCAGCGTCGACAGCTCGTTGTGCGAGCAGACGTCGCGCAGGAAGGCCAGCATCGACTCGCGATCCTGGATCGACACGAGCGTGTCGGCGAGCTGCTCGACCGACGGTGTGCGCCAGTCGTTCGTGTCAGGTGTCTTGGTCATCGTGTTAGCATGCTAACACAATGACTACCAGCGCCGATCCCTTCCGCCTCTATCCCGCCATCGATCTGATCGACGGCCGAGCGGTGCGCCTCCTGCACGGGCAGTTCGATCAGCTCCTCACCAACGAGCTGGACGACGCCTGCGTGCGGGCGAGCATGGGGTGGGAGGCCGGCGCCACCGCGCTGCACGTGATCGACCTCGATGCCGCACGCACGGGACTGCCCGCTGAGCCGAATCGCTCCGTCATCGCCGCCCTCGCTGCGGGCAAGCCGGCGGGCGCCGTGCTCCAGGTCGGCGGCGGGCTCCGTTCTGCGGCAGCGGTGGATGCGCTGCTCGACCTGGGCGTCGACCGCGTGCTGATCGGCACGATGGCCCTGCGCTCGCCGGACGAGCTCGAGCGTCTCGTGACCCGTCACGGTCGCGCCATCGCGGTGGCCCTCGATAGCCGCGACGGGACCGTGCGCGTCGACGGTTGGGTCGAGGACGCCGGGGTCGCCGTCGAGATCGCGGCAAGCGCCGTCGTCGAGCTCGGCGTCGAGACGCTGCTGATCACCGGCATCGATCGCGACGGCACGCTCGGCGGTCCGGACCTCCAGCTGCTCGAGCGCGTGCTCGCGGCGGTGCCCGGGGTGGCCGTGATCGCCGCGGGTGGGGTGACCACGCCCGCCGATGTCCGGGATGCTCGCGCGCTCGGATGCGCCGGCGCGGTCGTCGGTCGCGCGCTGCTCGACGACCCGTCGCGCATGGCCGCATTGCTGCAGGCTCAAGCGTAACCCTCGACCTTTGCAGAGGGTGCCAGTCTCACCCTCAATCGCACATTACTCAGGTAATGGTTGAGACTTTTGGTGCCATCGTGATCTTCTCGTTACGTTGTCGAATCACGTCGTTTTACCTGTATCCATGCCAATTATTTGGCCCACCCTCAGGGTTTGGTCGAGACAGTTACGAAAGCGCAACGGCCTGGAGCTTGCGCTGTAGAGTGGGGGGCACCTAGAGTCTCGATCCCCACCTGAGGAACCCAGCCTCAGGGTGACAGAGAGACCCTTAAGCGTCTATCACAACGATGACTATCTCCCGCCTCACCAAGACCACGGCCCTCGTCCTGATCGCGCTCGTCGCCTTCAGCGGCATCGCAGACGCGAAGCGCAAGAAGCGCAAGCCGGTGAAGAAGCGCCCGGTCGCGGCTGCGATCTCCACGCAGCCCCCCACGACGCGTTCCTGGGTGAGCAGCGCGATCGTCACGGTGCTCAATACGGGAGCGTTCCCGGGTGTCACGGCAGACGCGATCGATCCGGACGGCGTGCTCGACGGGCCGTCGCTGTCGGCGTTCGTCACCGCGGCCTTCCCGAAGTCGGCGAAGCGTGCGCGGCAGATCGCCGCCGGTCAGCCGGTGACGCTGGGCGACGTGGATCGGGCCTTCGTCAGCGCGGCGGGGCTGGACGCCACCGCCGTCCGCGCTGAGCAGCTGATCACCCAGACCGGGTACGTCGCACGTCCGGGCGTCGGCTACGAGATCGTTGCGCGCCTCCTGCGCCTCCGCACCAACCTGGATCAGGTCGATGACGCCAAGGAGCACGCCTGGTACGAGCAGGCCGCCCGCGGCGATGCCATCTGGAGCGCCTCGCAGGTTCTGCAGTGGGGTGGCTGGGAGAAGCAGGACGCGATCGATACCGTCGAGTTGCTGGCGCTCCTGCCGGCCACGACCGGCCCGCAGCACGATGCCATCCAGCGTGGCTTCGACTTCATCGGCATGCCCTACATCTGGGGCGGGACCTCCGAGAAGCCGCAGATCCTGTTCGGCTACAACACGGCCGGCGGGTTCGACTGCTCCGGGTTCGTGTGGCGCGTCACGGCGCTCGACCCGACCTCGCCCGTCACGGTGGCCAAGGCGCTGGGTGGCCGCACCACCTACGAGATGGCTGGCAAGACCCCGGCCGAGCAGCGCCTGACGGCCGACAAGATCGCCCCCGCCGACGTGCTCCTGTTCGGCAGCGGTGGCGTCACGGCCGCCTCCGGCAGCATCGGCCACACCGGCATGGCGATCTCCAGCCAGCTCTTCATCCAGTCCTCCGGGCAGGGCATCGCGCTCGCCCGTTGGGACAAGGGCTACTACAAGGATCGTCTCGCCTTCGGCAAGCGCGTCTTCTGAGGCAGCGCGGCGCCGCTAGGCGCCGTGGCACTTCTTGAACTTGCGGCCCGAGCCGCAGGGGCACGGATCGTTGCGTCCGACCTTGGCACCGCCGAATGCGGCGCCGAGGTCGGGCAGAGCCTCGGTCGGGGTCGTGATGGCACCCGGCTCGATCGCCGCGCGCAGGCGCTCCAGCTCGCGCACATCCTCGTGCTCGAGCGTCAGCACCGTCTCGACGGGGTCGGGATGCGCAATCCGGCGCGGCGGCTCGCCCTCGGCCAGGCCCAGACCCTCCAGCAGCAGCACCGCGTCGTCGGCGGAGAGATCGCTCGGCACGGCCGGGACGTCGAGGCGGGAGGGCGCGACCAGGCGGAAGCGCTCCCACTCGAGCAGGCCCAGGGCATCGGCGGGCGCCGCCAGGCCCGTGAAGGCCTTGCGGCGGCGCGTCTCGGAGGCGTCGAGCGCACCCAGGACCTCCTGCAGCACCTTCGGCAGCCAGTGATTCCATCCGGTGTCCACGGGCGCACACTAGCGCCCTCGGGTACGCTCCCGACCCGAGGAGGAGAGCCCATGGATCTCGATGACGCACGACTCGCAGCGCTCTTCGACGGTGTCGATGCCTTGCGGGGCGAGCGCACCGTCACGTCGCTGTCGGGTGGACTGACGAACCACAACTTCAGGGTGGATGCCTCATCGGGCTCCTTCGTGGTGCGCCTGTCGGACCCGGATACGGGCCTGCTGGCGATCGATCGCGACAATGAGCACGCCAACTCCGTCGCCGCAGCCGCGGCGGGCGTCGCCCCGGCGGTGATTGCCTACCAGCCGGAGAACGCCATGCTGGTGATCGAGTTCCTCGCGGACACCGAGACGATGACTCGCGAGACCATGCAGCGGGGGGATCGCCTCGGCGAGGCCGCCGCCGTCATCCGTCAGCTGCACGCCGGTCCCGCCTTCCGCGACCCCTTCGACATGTTCCGCATCCAGGCCGGCTACCGCGAGGTGTGCCGCGAGCGCGGCTTCGCGCTGCCCGACCGCTACGACGACTTCGAGCCCCAGGTGCGCCGCCTCGAGCAGGCCATGCGCGCGAGGCCCGAGGCGCTCGTGCCGTGCAACAACGACCTGCTGGCCGAGAACTTCCTCTGGGATGGTGCCCGCTTCCGCCTGATCGACTACGAGTACTCAGGCATGAACGAGGCGTCGTTCGAGCTCGGCAACGTCTGGAGCGAGTCGGACCTGTCGCTCGCACAGCTGGAGGAGCTCGTCGCCGCCTACTGGGGCGAAGCCACGCCGGCCAAGCTGGCGCGAGCGCGGATGTGGGGGCTGATGTCCAAGTACGGATGGACGCTGTGGGGCGTCATCCAGCACAACCTCTCCGACATCGACTTCGACTTCTGGGCATGGCTGATGGACAAGCATGATCGCGCCACGCTGGAGTTCGACGGTCCCGACTTCGAGCGGCTCGTCGCCGACATCGAGAGCGATGCCCGCTAAGCCGCTCCTGCTCGTGCGCTACCGCCTGGCGGGCGGGCTGATGGACGAGGTGCTCGCGCGCTGCGACGTGCGCTTCCTCGACGGCCCGGTGCTGCCGCCGACCTCCGCGGAGGACCTGGCCCGGACGTGGGGGATCTGGACGTTCGGCGAGCGCATCGACGATGCGCTGCTCGACCGCATGCCGGCGCTGCGCTGCGTCGTCAACTTCGGCGTGGGGGTGGACGGCATCGATCGCGACGCGCTCGCCCGCCGCCACGTCGCCTTCGCCTGGCCGGTCGGCGCCAACGCCGAGGCCGTGGCCGACCATGCGATGGCGTTGCTGCTGGCCGTCCAGCACCGCATCGTCGAGAACGACGCAATCGTGCGCAGCGGCGCCTGGGAGCAGGGCGGATACCTGCCGCTGGCCGCGCAGGACGCCTACGGCCGGCGTCTCGGGGTGATCGGCCTCGGGGCGATCGGCCGCGCCTTCGTGCGCCGTGCGCGCGCCTTCGACATGGACGTCCGCTACGCCTCGCCGCGGCCGCTCGGCGCCGCGGACGAGGCGGCGCTCGGCGTCGCCCGTCTGGAGCTCGACGAGCTGCTGGCCTGGGCCGACGTGATCAGCCTCCACTGCCCGCTGACCGACGAGACGCGCGGTCTGATCGGGCGCGAGCAGATCGCACTGCTGCGGCCCGGGGCGGTCCTGATCAACACGGCGCGCGGCGGCGTGGTGGACCAGGACGCGCTGATCGAGGCGCTGGTCGAGCGCCGCATCGCGGGCGCGGGGCTCGACGTCTTCGCGGCTGAGCCGCACGTGCCGCCGGCGTTGCGCGCGCTGCCCAACGTCGTGCTGACGCCGCACATCGCCGACGCCACACCGGGTGCCGAGGCTGCGCTGGTCGCGCACTGCGCGCGCGTCGTGCTCGACACGCTCGCTGCGGCGCAGGGTGCAGTGGTCACGACCGACTGATCGGAGCAGGGTGGGGTCAGCCGCCGGTTTCGAGCAGCGCGGGGCGCGCCTCCACCAGCCCGAGGCGCTGGGCCAGCCAGCCAGCGGTCGTCGCCTGCAGGAGCAGCGTGGTGACGACGGCGAAGGTGACGAGCGTCGCGACGAGCGGCGCGCCCGGCACGCCCTCGGCGAGCAGCATGCTGGCCACGGCGACAGGGACGACGCCCGTCTCGCGGCACCACGTGATGAAGACCGCCTCCTGGCGCGTCCAGCCGGCTCGGCGATCGAGGCCGAGGGCGATCGCCACGGTGGCGGGGCGGGCGATGAAGATGAAGACCACCATCACCGCGAGGCCGGCCCAGAGGTTGTCGATCAGCGCGCGCACGTCGAGGTTGAGGCCCAGCACGACGAAGATCCCGAGCACGACGATGTCGACCGTCTGGGACAGGTACGTGTCCAGCACGCGCTCCTGCTCGTGGTCGTGATCGATCCGCAGCAGGTCCTTGTTGCCGACGATCAGGCCGGCGATGAACGCCGCCAGGTAGGGCGAGCCGCCCGTCGCCTCGCCGGTCGCGTAGGCGAGGGCGACCATCGCAAGCAGCGTCGCGGCCGCGGACTCGCGCAGCACGCCGAAGCGCCGGTTGGAGAGCAGCAGCGCGATCAGGACGCCGCCCACGATGCCGATCAGCAGGCCGAGGCCGATGCTGCGCACGAAGTCGGCCAGCGGGCTGTTGGCCGAGAACGCGCTGGTCGTCAGGCCGCCCGCGACGACGATGCCGGACAGCGTCAGCGTCAGGATCGTGCCCATCGGATCGTTGATCGCGCTCTCGGCGATCACCGTCTGCGCGACGCGCGGGCGCAGGCCGAGGCGCTCGAACAGCGGCACCAGGATCGCGGGGTCGGTCGAGGCGAGGGCGGCCCCGGCCATCAGCGCGATCGGCCACGACACGGCGAACAGGGGCTGGATCGCCGCGCCGGTGATCGCCGCCGTCACCATCACGCCGGGGATCGCCAGCAGCAGCAGGCCGATCGCCGTCCGCGAGATCACGCGGACCGAGATCCCCATGCCACCGTGGAAGAGGATCAGCGCGACGCCGATCGAGAACAGCAGCGAGGGGCCGGGGGCATCGATCGGCACGTCGACGAGGTCGATCACCTGCGGGCCGGCGATGATGCCGGCGAGCACGAGGACGACCATGCTGGGCAGGCGCAGGTACCCTGCGATCGGCACGGCGATCAGACCGACGGCGAGCACGATGCCGATCGTGCGGAGTGCCTCCTCGACATCCATACAGGGATAGTAGGGGTTCGTGACGGGGTGTCCGACTCCTGCCGGGCATCCGTCCGATGGGCGCGCTACCTTTGTCATCCCCGTCGAGTGAGCGGGTTCTAGGATACGAGCAGCTCGCCGATCGGGCGGGACCAGGAGGAAGAAGCAGATGGAGATCGAGCGCCGCTACACCACAGAGGGGAAGGACCCCTACGACGGGATTCCCTTCGTCGAGCGCACGTCGCGCATCGTCAACCCCGATGGATCCGTCGCCTTCGAGGCGACGATCATGGCGCCCGAGGCCTGGAGCCAGGTCGCTATCGACATCCTCGCCCAGAAGTACTGCCGCAAGGCCGGCGTCGCCGCCGCGCTGAAGCCGGTCGCCGAGGACGGCGTGCCCGCATGGCTGCAGCGCCACGAGCCCGACGCCTCCGTGATCGACGCCCTCCCCGAGGAGCAGCGCTTCGTCGGCGAGAACGACGCGCGCCAGGTCTTCGGCCGCCTCGCCGGCTGCTGGGCCTACTGGGGCTTCACGCACGGTTACTTCGACGAGCAGGGCGCGCTGGCGTTCCGCGACGAGCTGTCCGCCATGCTGGCCCTCCAGGTCGCCGCGCCGAACTCCCCGCAGTGGTTCAACACCGGCCTGCACTGGGCCTACGGCATTGCCGGCCCGGCCCAGGGCCACTGGTACTGCGAGCCCAAGACGGGCGAGCTGAAGCGCTCGACGTCGGCCTACGAGCGCCCGGCCCCGCACGCCTGCTTCATCCAGTCCGTCGATGACGACCTCGTCAACGAGGGCGGCATCATGGACCTGTGGGTCCGCGAGGCACGCGTCTTCAAGTACGGCTCCGGCACCGGCTCGAACTTCTCGAAGCTGCGCGGCTCCGAGGAGCGCCTGTCGGGCGGCGGACGCTCGTCGGGTCTGATGAGCTTCCTGAAGATCGGCGACCGCGCCGCGGGCGCCATCAAGTCCGGTGGCACGACCCGTCGCGCCGCCAAGATGGTCACTCTCGACCTGGACCATCCGGACATCGAGCAGTACGTCCGCTGGAAGGTCGTCGAGGAGACCAAGGTCGCGGCGCTCGTCGCCGGCTCCAAGATGCTCAACCGCCATCTCAACGCGGTGCTCGCCGCGACGCAGGAGGGTGAGGGCGACGACCGCTTCATCGCCCGCGAGAACCCGGCGCTGGCGCAGGCCGTCCGCGGTGCCCGCACGGCCGGCGTGCCCGACGCCTCGATCCAGCGCACGCTCGACCTCGGCAAGCAGGGGGTCAAGGAGCTGCTGATCGACGAGTACGACACCGATTGGCAGGGCGAGGCCTACCTGACCGTCTCCGGCCAGAACTCGAACAACTCCGTCCGCATCACGCATGCGTTCATGGAGGCCGTCGAGAGCGACGCCGCGTGGCCGCTGTACGACCGCACCGAGCTCGCCAAGGCCGAGACGCAGGGCCGTGCCCCCGCCGCCAGCAAGACGCTGCGGGCCCGCGACCTGTGGGACCAGATCTGCGAGGCCGCCTGGCTCTGCGCCGATCCGGGCGTCCAGTTCCACGACACCACCAACGAGTGGCACACGTGCCCGACCGACGGTCCGATCGTCGCCTCGAACCCGTGCGCCGAGTACGTCTTCCTCGATGACACGGCGTGCAACCTGGCCTCGATGAACCTGATGAAGTTCGATCAGGGCGACAGCTTCGACCACGTCATGTTCCGCCACGCCAGCCGGTTGTGGACGATCGTGCTCGAGATCTCCGTCCTGATGGCCCAGTTCCCGAGCCGCGAGATCGCCGAGCGGTCGTACCTCTACCGCACCCTCGGTCTGGGCTACGCCAACCTCGGCGCCCTCTCGATGCAGCGCGGTCTCGCCTACGACTCCCCGCAGGCGTACGCCTTCTGCGGTGCCGTCAGCGCGATCATGCACTTCACGTCGCTCGCCACGAGCGCCGAGCTGGCCGCGGAGCAGGGCACGTTCGACGCCTACGACCGCAACAAGGCCGACATGCTCCGCGTGGTCCGCAACCATCGCCGCGCCGCCTACGCGGCCGACGCCGCGGAGTACGAGGGCCTGCGCGTGACGCCGGAGGGCATCGACGCCACGTACTGCGAGCCCGAGCTGCTCGAGGTGGCCCGCTACGAGGCCGACCGCGCCCTCGCCCTCGGCGAGATGCACGGCTTCCGCAACGCGCAGGTCACCCTGATCGCACCGACCGGCACCATCGGTCTCGTGATGGACTGCGACACGACGGGCATCGAGCCCGACTTCGCGCTCGTCAAGTTCAAGAAGCTCGCCGGCGGCGGGTACTTCAAGATCGTCAACGCGTCGGTCCCGCCGGCGCTGGCCCACCTCGGCTACACGCCGGAGCAGGTCGATGACATCGTGCGGTACTGCGTCGGCACCGGCTCGCTCGACGGCGTGCCGCACATCCACCCGGAGGCCCTGCGCGGCTTCGGCTTCACGGAGGCCATGCTGGCCGCCGTCGAGACCGCGCTGCCGACGGCGTTCGACATCCGCTTCGCGTTCACCCGCTACACGGTGGGCGACGACGCGATCGTCAGCGAGCTCGGCATCGACCGCGAGGATCTCGACGCCCCCGGCTTCGACCTCCTGACGGCCCTGGGCTTCACGGACGTCGAGCTCGACGAGGCCAACACGGCGGTCTGCGGCACGATGACCGTCGAGGGCGCGCCGCACCTCCGCGACGAGCACCTGTCGGTGTTCGACTGCGCGAACAAGTGCGGTCGCCTCGGCACCCGTGCGATCCGCGCGCTGGCGCACATCGAGATGATGGCTGCGGCGCAGCCGTTCCTCTCGGGCGCCATCTCGAAGACGATCAACCTGCCGGCCTCGGCGTCGATCTCCGACATCGCCGAGTGCTACCGGGTCTCGTGGAAGAAGATGGTCAAGGCCAACGCGCTCTACCGCGACGGTTCGAAGCTCTCGCAGCCGCTCTCCGGTGCGGCCGCCGAGGCGCTCGACGTCGGGGCGGAGTTCGAGGTCCCGACCGAGCTGCCGAGCGTGGAGCAGGCTGCCGAGCGCGCCGTCCAGATCATGGGCGAGCGTCGTCGTCTGCCGCATCGTCGTGCCGGCTACACCCAGAAGGCCACGCTGGCCGGACACAAGGTGTACCTGCGGACGGGCGAGTACGAGGACGGCACCCTCGGTGAGATCTTCATCGACATGCACAAGGAGGGCGCGGCGTACCGCTCCCTGATGAACAGCTTCGCCATCGCCATCTCGCTGGGGCTCCAGCACGGTGTGCCGCTGGAGGAGTTCGTCGATGCCTTCGTCTTCACCCGCTTCGAGCCGAACGGCATGGTCGTCGGCAACGACCGGATCAAGATGTCGACCAGCGTGATCGACTACATCTTCCGCGAGGTCGCGATCTCGTATCTCGATCGCAACGATCTGTCGCACGTGGACGATCAGGATCTTCGTGGCGACGATGTCGGCACGCCGAAGTCCGAGCGGCTCGATCGCACGGTCGCGGCCGTCGCGTCGACGCCCGTGGCCCCGGCCGGCGGCTCGCCGTCGCCGGCGCAGAAGGCCCGTCTCAAGCAGCGCCCCGCGCCGCTGCTGACGGAGCGCGACGAGGCCCGTCTCAAGGGCTACGAGGGCGATGCCTGCGTCAACTGCGGTCAGATGACCCTGGTCCGCAACGGCACGTGCCTCAAGTGCATCAGCTGCGGCGAGACGAGCGGCTGCTCGTGAGTCGCACGATCACCGTGTGAACCGTCGAAGGGGCGCCTCCGGGCGCCCCTTCTGCGTTCTCAGGCCTCGCTGCGAACGCGGTTGAGGATCGCCCCATCGCGGCGGATGCTGAGGATGCTGCCGCTGCAGCCGATGCTCAGGATCGAGCCGGTGCTGCAGGCCGACAGAATCGAGCCCGCGCTGGCGAGCGACAGGATCGAGCCCGCGCTCGCGAGCGAGAGGATGGAGCCGGCGCTGAAGGCCGACAGGATCGACCCGGCGCTGGCCAGCGAGCCGACCGAGCCGACGCTGCCACGCGACCGGAGGAACGACGGGCGGCTGCCCGGGGACGGGAGGTCTGGACGGCGCATGCACCGATTCTCGCACCGCCCGGCTGCATGCGCCATCGTGCGCGCCCAGCGCGTAGGCTACGCGGCGAGACCGACACGGAGCAGGAATTCCCCATGGCTGACACCTTCAAGGCACTGATGATGCGCGAGACCGAGGACGGCAAGGTCGCGGCCGCGATCGAGGAGCTCGCCGTCTCCGATCTGCCCGAGGGCGAGGTGCTCGTCAAGGTCGAGCACTCCACGCTCAACTACAAGGACGGCCTCGTCGTCGACGGCAACAAGGGCCGTCTGGCCCGCAAGTTCCCGCACATTCCGGGCATCGACCTGGCGGGCGTCGTCGAGGAGTCCTCCGACGACCGCTACGCCGTGGGCGACCGCGTCGTGGTGACCGGCTGGCACATGGGCGAGCGCTACTGGGGCGGCTTCGCCGAGAAGGCCCGCGTGCGCGCCGACTGGCTCGTCCACGTCCCCGCCACGATGACCACGCGGCAGGCGATGGCGATCGGCACGGCCGGCCTGACGTCGATGTTCGCGCTGATGGCACTCGAGGAGCATGGCCTCAAGCCCGGTGGCGACAAGCCGGTGCTGATCACGGGCGGCGCCGGCGGCGTCGGCTCCGTCGCGATCGCCCTGCTGTCGCGCAACGGCTACGCGGTTGCCGCGAGCACCGGCCGCCCCGAGCTCGGCGACTACCTCAAGAGCCTCGGCGCCACGGAGATCGTGACGCGCGAGGAGCTGGCCGAGGACTCGAGCGCACCGCTCGAGTCCGAGCGCTGGGCCGGCTGCATCGACGCGGTCGCGGGATCCACGATCTCGCGCGTCATCCGCCAGCTCGAGCGCGGCGCGTCCGTCGCCGCCTGCGGTCTCGCCGGTGGCGCCACGTTCGAAGGCCACATCATGCCCTTCCTGCTGCGCGGCGTGAACCTGCTCGGCATCGACTCCGTCGCCATGCCGTACGAGCGCCGGGTGATCGCCTGGCAGCGCATGTCCGAGGAGCTCGACCTGTCGCTGCTCGACGAGATCACGAGCGGCTGCTCCCTCGAGGAGCTCCCGGCCCAGGCCAAGGCGATCCTCAAGGGGCAGGTCAAGGGCCGCCTCGTGGTCGATATGGCCTGATGCACGAGGCCGTGCCCGTCGTCGGGGCCGAGGTGCCGGAGAAGATCGCGCTCGTGATGCGCCGCCAGCGGCGGTCGCTTCGGACGCTGCGGGCGGAGGGCATCATCCTGCCCGCGCTCCTGCTCGTCTTCGTGCTCGCCGTGACGGCCTTCGACGGCCTCGTTCCCGTCGGGCTCGGACTGGTGCTCGCGTTCCTGCCGGTGCCGCTGGTGGCCGCCGTGCTGATCCGCCTCGACCGCTTCGAGCCCGAGCCGACGCGGCTCCTCCTGCGCACGTTCCTGTGGGGCGCGGGAGCGGCCACGGCCATCGCGCTGGTCGTCAACACCGGCGTCGGCCTCCTGCTCGGCGAGGACGCGGCGACGATCGCCTCGGCGCCGGTCGTCGAGGAGAGCGCGAAGGCACTCGCGCTGCTGTTCGTCATCCGGCGCCGCCCCGGCTTCCTCGACGGCGTGCACGATGGGATCGTCTACGCCGCGTGGGTGGCGCTCGGCTTCGCCACCGTCGAGAACGTCCTCTACTACGCGACGGCGTGGAGCGAGGGCGGGGCGGAGGACATGACCGTGACCTTCGTGCTGCGCGGACTGTTGACGCCGCTGTGCCATCCGATCTTCACCGCCATGACGGGCATCGCCATCGGGCTCGCGGTCAAGCGGCGCGGCTGGCGCGGCTGGCGTATCGCGCTGGTGGTCGTCGGGCTGCTCCTCGCGATCGCGCTGCACGCCCTGTGGAACCTGTCGGCCACGGTCGGCGCCGCGCCGATCGCCTACGTCGCCGGCTACCTGCCGCTGGTCATCATCGGCCTGGCGCTCCTGATCGCCGGCGCCCGGCGCGAGCGCCGCATCCTGCGCGAGGGGCTCGAGCCAGAGGTCGAGCGCGGCACGCTGGATCAGGCCGCCTACGAGCAGCTGATCGAAGGCGGGCGCACGCGGGGTCGCATGCGCCGAAAGGCCCGGCGGGCCGGACGCGAGGCGCGGCGGCTGCTCTACCAGTACGAGGCGGCCGCCTACGAGTTGGCGCACGCCAACAGGCGGGGCGAGCGGCCCGGCCGTCCGAACGCGGTGGAGACAGCGGCGGCCTGCCGCACCTGCCTCGACGCCGCCCGGGTGGGTCTCGCCGAGCTCGCCCCCGGCGTCGTCGCGACCTGAGGGCGGGCAGGATCGCTATCGTGGCGTCATGCGCGTGGCGATCATCGGTGGCGGCGTCGTGGGCCTGGCCTGCGGTTGGTCGCTGGCCAAGCGGGGCGTCGAAGTCGTGATCGTCGAGAAGGACGTGATCGGCGAGGCCGCCTCCAAGGGCAATACCGGCTGGGTCTCGCCGACGATCTCGTTCCCGCTCGCCTCGCCCGGCACGCTGATGATGGGGATGAAGAGCGCGTTCGACCCCAACGGCGCCCTCGTGATCCGTCCCGAGCTCGACACGCGCTGGCTGAAGTGGCTGTGGGCCTTCCGCGGTGCCGCCTCGCGCGAGCGCTTCCTGAAGGGCGTCGAGGCGCTGCACAACCTCAACCGCCGTACCTTCGAGGTGCTCGACGCCTACGCCGCCGACGGCGTGCCGTTCGAGATGCACTCCGGCGGCATCCTCACGCTCGGCAAGACGGAGAAGGGGATCTCGTGGTTCGGTCCCGTCTTCGAGGATCTCAAGAAGATCGGCTTCGAGGGCGAGATCGAGACCCTCACGGTCGAGGAGGCCCGCAAGATCGAGCCGGCGATCGGCGACGAGGTGAAGTTCGTCGTGCGCACCACCATCGACCGCTACGTGCAGCCGCAGTCGCTGATGCGCGCGCTGGCCGACCGGCTCGTCGAGCTCGGGCAGGAGGTGCGTGAGCACACGGCCGTCCTCGGGCTGCAGCAGGTGAGCGGCGGCTGGACGATCCAGACCGACGGCGAGCCGATTGTCGCCGACCGCGTGATCGTCGCGACCGGCGCGCTCAGCCCGGCACTGCTGCGCCCGCTTGGCCTCGACGTGCCGATCGTTCCCGCCAAGGGCTACTCGATCACGCTTCGCGGCGAGGGCACGCGCCCGTCGCAGGCGCTCTACCTGACGGAGCCCAAGATCGGCATCAGCGGCTTCGACGAGGGCGTCCGCATCGCCGGCACCTTCGAGCTCCCCGGCCGCGACCTGGTGGTCGACGACCGGCGCGTCCGCGCGATCGTCGACGAGGCATGCACGTTCCTCAAGGACTGGCACCCGCTGCCCGGCGAGACCGCGGTCGAGGGCTGGGCGGGCTGGCGGCCGGCGACGCCGGACTCGCTGCCGCTGCTCGGTCCCGTGCCCGGCCTCGACGGGCTCTTCCTGGCGACCGGACACGGCATGCTCGGCGTCACGCTGGCCCCGTCCACCGGAGCGCTGCTCGCCGACATGATCCTCGACGGCGCCTCGCCGGCGTGGGTCGCACCGATGCGTCCGGACCGGCGGTTCTAGCCGGTCGCCCGGATCGGTAGCATGGCGCCATGACCCTGCACGTCTGCGATCACCCGCTCGTCCAGCACAAGATCACGCTGCTGCGCGACGTCGAGACCTCGACGCGCGATTTCCGCGCCCTCTCCAGCGAGCTGGCCGGTGTTCTGGCCTACGAGGCGACGCGCGACCTGATGCTCGAGGACGTCAAGGTGACGACGCCGCTGACCGACACGATCGGCCGCAAGGTCTCCGGCAAGAAGGTCGGGGTCGTGCCGATCCTGCGGGCCGGAGTCGGCATGCTCGACGGCGTGCTGGCGATGATCCCCGTGGCGCGCGTCGGCTTTCTCGGCATGTACCGCGACGAGGAGACCCTGCAGCCCGTCTCGTACTACGAGAAGCTGCCGAAGGACCTCAGCGAGCGCGTGATGCTGATCATCGATCCCATGCTCGCCACGGGTGGTTCAGCGTCGTACGCAGCCGCGGTCTGCAAGGAGCGCGGCGCGCACCGGGTGAAGCTCCTGTCGCTCTTGGCTGCACCCGAGGGCGTTGAGCGCATGCAGACGGATCACCCGGACGTGGATATCCACGTGGCGGCGCTGGACGAGTGCCTGAACGAGGTGGGCTACATCGTCCCGGGTCTCGGCGACGCCGGCGATCGACTCTGGGGCACCCGCTAGCAGCGCTGACCCGTACCCGGAACCGAAGTCGGCAAGTGCGCTGATTTGGACCCGGGTGCAAATCGATACCGAATGCGCTGACCTGCGTACGGAGCGGGGAAGAGCGGGTGGTCGTTACCGGCGTCGAATGAGCTGGGGTGCAGAATCGCCGCGCGTGGCGCTCAGCACTGAACCCGTGTCGGGAGAGTGGCGACGGTCGCACCGGGTGCGTCGGGCGAAGACGGTCAGGAGCAGGCTGCGCTCTGCACCGTGCCGTTCGGGCACTTGGTGCTGAGCCACGTGGCTCCGGTGACGTCGGCTCCCGAGAGGTTCGCGCCCACGAGGTCGGTTCCCGCGAAGCTGGTGGGCTCATTGGCGATCCCCAGCTTGGACCCGCTCAGGTTGGCGTACTCGAGGTCGGCCCCCGCGAAGGTGACGCCCTGCAGCTGCAGGCCACTGAGGTTCGCGGCGAACAGGTAGGCGTTGGTGAGATTGACCTGCGGACCCACCAGATAGCCGCCGACGATGCGGTAGTTCGAGTCGGCGAACACCGGCGTGCCCACCAGCCCTCCTGACAGCACGTCGGCGAACGGCGTGTCGTTCGGCGACGACGGCATCGCCGGCAGGCGGGTGCCGCTCAGGTTCGCGCCGCTCAGTCGGGCGGCATACATGGTGGTGCTGGTCAGGTTGGCGTTGCTCAGGTTGGCGTAGATCAACTTCGCATTGTTCATCACTGAGCCAACCAGATTGGCCGAGGTGAGATTGGCGCCGGTCATGTTCGACCGCTGCAGGCTTGCGTACGAGATGTTGGCGCCGCTCATGTCCGCGTACGTGAGGTCGGCCCCCTGCAGGTTGGCGCCCTGGCAGTTGGGCGAGCAGCTCGCCGTGGCCCGCTCACGCCGCGCTGCGCCCGGCGGAGGGTTGAATTGGGCGTTCGTCAATTTCGCGCCCCTGAGTTTGGCCCCGGCCAGGTTGGCGCCCCGCAGGTCGGCGCCCGTGAGGTCGGCTTTGCTCAGGTTGGCACCGCTCAAGTCGGCCTTGCTGAGATCGGCCCCCTGCAATTTGGCCTTCCGGAAGTCGCCTCCCGGGAATGACTGCCCCGAGAGGTCGCGGCCCTTCAGGCTGGCTCCGGAGCACGAGGCGTCCTCGCCTGGCGCGCAGGCGCCGAGCGCCGACCCTGCCGTCGCAAGCCCGCCGAGCGCGAGGGCAGCGAGCAGCCCGACCACCACGGTTGCGCGAGTCGTCATGCGACCTCCCATTACCAGCAGCTCGAGTTCTGCACCACGCCGTTGGGGCAGGTGGTGTTCGACCATGTGTTGCCGCCCACGTACTTCGCATACGACTGGCTTGCGCCGCTGAAATTGGCGTTGGTGAAGATGTTGCCGCCGTTCCAGGTGATGTTCGTGATGTCGGTGGTGCTCATGTTGGCGCCGGTGAAGTCCACGTTGGTGAACGAGCTGTTGTGGAAGTTGCTGCCGGTGAGGTTGGCCCCGGCCAAGGACACCCCGGAGAGGTTGAACCCCTGGTACGTGCCGTGCGTCGTGTAGATGGCGCCTCCGGACAGGACCACTTGCGCCGGCAGGCTCAACGGCCGGCCGGTGATCGAGCCGTTGGACGCGGGCGCGTCGAACGAGGCGCCCACGGTGAGTGCATTGGTGAGGTTGGTCCGGTAGATGCGCGCTTTGCCGATGTTGGCGTCGCGGAGGTCGGACCCCGTGAGGTCTGCTCCCTCCAGATTTGCGCCGCTCAGGTTGGCGCCGATCAGGCGAGCGCTGCTCAGCTTCGCCTGGTAGAGATACGCGTTCGACAGGCTGGCCCCGCTGAAGTTGCTGAACCGTGCGTCCTGGTTGCCGAAGTTTGCCCCGTTGAGGTTCGCATTCATGAACATGGCGCCCTGCGTCGTGCCGAACACCGCGTTGCTCAGGTTGGCACCCGTGAAGTTGACACCCGCGAGGTTGAGGCCCGACAGCGACGCCCCCGGGAGGGAGGCGCCTGACATGTTCGCTCCGGGACCGATGAGGTACCCGTTGAACAGGGTGTACCCGGGCGGCCGCGATGCCGGCGTGCCCACCAGGTAGCCGCTGATGAGGCCAGCGGCCGACGCCACGCTGCCGAATTTGGTGCCGGCCACAATCGCGCCGGTGAGGTTGGCTCCCGGCATGCCCGCGTAGGAGAAGTCGGCAGTCTGCAGCGAGGCCCCGATGAGGATGGTTCGCGACATGTCGGCACCCACGAGCGAGGCGCCGATCAGATTGGCCCCCGTCAGGTCGGCTCCGCCGCATGACGTTCCGCACGATGCCGCGGCGCGCGTTTCCGGGTCTGCTGTCACCCGCATGCCGAACAGCGCGTGAAACCACCTGCGCCCGCTCGGCTTCTTCGCCGGCACGGGGCCGAACCGCGCCTTGCGCAGGTTCGCCCGCATCATGTTGGCGCCGCTCATCTTGGCACCGCGGAGGTCGGCATTCTTCATGTTCGACCCGCTGAAGCTGGCCCCTCGCAGATCAGCACCCTGCATGTTGGCGCCGGATAGGTTCGCATTGCGGAAATCGGCAGCCTGCAGGTTGGCACCTGCGAAGTTGTGTCCGCTCAGGTTCTGGCCGCTCATGTTCTGGCCGCTCAAGTTGGCGGGCGGGGCGGCATGAGCGGCTCCGTCCATCACGGCCAAGCCGATGAGGATGGCAGCAAGAGCCACGCACGCACGCGTGCAACGGAGGCGGGACGATGGGGGAGTCGTTGGTACCGAAGTGACCATGGGAGGCAAGATAGCCGTGTCGGCGATGGTGCGACCGCGAAAGTGCCGGATTGCCAAGGTACCCCCACACGTGCCCCGCCTAGAGTCATCATCATGCTTCGTGTATTGCTCGTCGAGAACGACACACTGCTTCGCAGCACCATGGAAGGTGCGCTCGAGCAACGGGGCGCGCTCGTGGTGGCAGCGTGCGCGGATGCCGAAGAGGCGCTGGCCGCCGCCGATCGCGTGGCATTCAACATCCTGCTCACCGACCTCGATCTGGGCACCGGGCCCAATGGCATCGTCATCGCCCACGCCCTGCGTCGGCAGCGCCCCGACCTCGGCGTGGTCGTGCTCACCTCGTATCGCGACCCCCGTCTGGCGGGTGCCAAGTTGGCGCAGTTGCCCGACGGAGCCGACTACGTGGTGAAGGACACCGTGTCGGACCTCACGATGCTGGTGGAGGTGATGGACCGTGCTGTCGCGCGCATGGGTGCGGCGGGCCGGGCGCCCGCGGGGCGCCCGGTGGTGACACTGCAGCTCACCGACGCGCAGACGGAGATCCTGCGGCTGGTGGCGCTTGGCCTCACCAATGCCGAGATCGCGCGCGCCCGGTCGGTCACCGAGGCGTCGGTGGAGCGCACCATCAACCGCATCGCGCACAGGCTGGGAATCGCCGGAGATCCCATGCGCAACCCGCGAGTCCAGATGACCCGCGCGTACTTTTCGCTGAGCGGCGCATCGGATGACCAGCCACCAGCCCCCTAGCGCACGCGAGCGTATCGGCGGTCGCTGGGCCATCTCGCTGCGTGGGTATGCCGTGCTCTGCGTGCTCCTCGTCGTTGGCGTGGCCCTGGCCGATGTCACGGCGCTCGGGTCCGGGGTCGCACCGGGTGGTACCCCGCTGTTCGTTGTCGTCCAGTGGTTGCTGGCGGGAGCCGTGCTGCTGCTGGCGCACCTCACGGTGTTCAAGCACCGGAGCGTCAGGCCCGTGCCCATCTGGGCGGTCGTGGTGCTGGGCGGGGTGTTGGCGCTCGCGCGCCCCGCCTACGTCATCGCCATCCGCGGGGCGCAGGGGCAGCAGCCGGTCGAAGGCCTGTTGATCCGCACGACAGGCATCTGGATTGTGATCGTCGCCATCCTCCTGCCGGCGTTGGCCTACGTCTTCGCCACTCGCGCCTGGTACTCCGGCGAGCGCGCGCGCCTCATCGCCCGTGATGTCGAGGTCGAGGCCGAGCGGCTGCGGGCATCCGGTGCAATCGAGACCGCGCGCGCAGTGCTGAGAGGCACCGTCGATCAGCACCTGGATGCGTCGCGCGCCAGAGCGGCGGCCATGCGTGCGCGAGGCGAGACGGACGCCGAGCTGATTGCCGACCTGCTCATGGACACGGCACGCGATAGCGTGCGGCCGCTCAGTCACGGACTGTGGGTTACCCCGCGGCAGGACTATCCATCGATGTCATGGCGTCAGGTGGCCGCGTTCGAGGCCAGACGCAACCCCCTGCCCATCCTCGTGCCCTCTGTGGGGTTCGTGCTCATCTCCACCCCGCTCATTCTGGCGACCTCCGGCTGGGCGGGTGCCTTGGTGCTGGCCGTCGTCGCCTTGGTGTCCATCGGCGTCGTGTTCCGCGTGGGGCGAAGGTGCATCCGCGCGCGTTCAGGTCTCACGGTCCCTGTGGTCGTCGGCGCGGTCCTCGCGGCGCCAGTGCCCATCATCGCACTGAGCGCGGTGTGGTTCGGCAACAGCGCCGCCGCTTTCGCTCCCGCCGTGCTGCTGCTCGCGCTGCTCCTCATCGCCGGCGGTATCCCGGCAGCCGCCAGCGACATCGCCAGTGACACCATCGCCGACCTGGAGGCAATGGTGGTCGAACGCGAGGTGGCGCAGCTGGCCCTCAACCAAGAGCATGCACGGATACGCCGCGAACTCGCCGCCCACCTTCACGGCACGCTGCAGCCACGCCTGGTCAACGCGAGCCACGCGGTGCGGGAGGCGGCGCTCGGCGGGGACGTGGTGCGACTCGAAGTCGCCATGCGCGACGCAGAGACCGCGCTTGCCCTGACGGATGACCCAGCGGCGACCGGACCCTGTTCGCTCGCGCAGGTCGTTGACACCGCGCAGCGCGACTGGTCGCGCCTGCTCGTGATCACCTGGGATGTCCAGGCGGCAGGGTCGCTATCCGCACCCGCAGCGGCGGTTGCCGAGGTCCTCCGCGAATCGCTGGCCAATGCTGTGGTGCACGGTCATGCGACTGCCGCCAACGTGGGCATGGCCAGAGCTGGCGACGACGTGGTGGTGATCGTCACCGACAACGGCGTAGGTCCCCAGCACGGCGGACGCGGCCTCGGCTCCGAGGTGCTCGATGCCGCAACGGCACGGCGCTGGACGCTGCAATCGCACGAGGGCGGCGGCAGCGTGGTCACGGCCGCCATCAGCGTCTACGAGGGGGACCTGATCCGCGACGAGGCATAGGCCAATGTCCTGCGTACGAGCACTCGGCGACTTGGGCATGGCGATGGCTCCATGGCCGATCTGCTCGATGCGGGGCTGCTCTGGACCGGCGTGCCGGCGTGCAGGGAGGGAAGTGAGAAGGCGACGTCGGGAGGGTGGATGGTCCACGGCGTCACGAACGACAGCCCGTCGATGGCGGGCAGGGCGGCCTTCGGTCTTCGCGCCTCCGCCCGCACGACGTTCGGCGCAGGGGCCCAGGCGATTCGCCCTGATCCTTATCCGGGTTCAATCGAACCTCGTCGGTTCGGTTCGCAATGGCGTGTGACCGCATGCCGAACCTAGCGCGCCGGCCAGGCGAGCCGGATCGCGGCAGCGAGCAGGAAGGCCGGCAGCGTGGCACCGAGCGCGCCCGCCAGCAGCGGTGAGACGTGGTCCGAGACGCCGAGGATGCGCGTCGGGCTGAGCCACTCGTAGAGCAGGAAGCCCGCGACCCAGGCGACGATCGTGGCGTGGGGGGCCACGGGCCGGATGCGATCGGCGAAGACGGCGCCGAACAGCGGGACGAACACCGCGCCCAGCAGGTACAGGAAGTCGAAGAAGCGGTCGAGCGAGACCGTCACGGCGCCCAGCGTCACGATCGCGCCGATGGCGATGATGATCGGCGTCTGCGGCGCGCGCGGGGCGAAGTTGCGAACGGACACGGCGGTGGAGTAGATGTTCGCGAAGCCCTTCTCGGACTCGTCGACCACGAGCACCGAGGCGACGAGCATCCCGAGCGGCACGGCGAGGATCACCGCAACGCCGGCCGAGGCCGAGTCGATGCCGCCCGCCTGGACCGCGGCGAGGATGCCGACCGCGAAGGTGAGCGTGCTGGCGATGCCGAAGCCGAGCCCGACGCCGAGCGCCGCGCCCTTGACCGAGCGGGCGAAGCGCGTGTAGTCGGGCACGAGCGGCTGCCAGGAGGCGAAGTTGGCGACGACGAGGTCGATCGCCGCCATCAGCCCGAGGCCGCCGGCAGCGGCGGTGCCGAGCTCGCTCGACGTGCCGTCGATGGCGAGGCGCAGGAGCAGGTAGATGATCGCGATGGCGACCAGCGGCGTCACGAAGCGCTTGAGCACGCGGCGGGTGACGTTCTCCGGCCCGATGATCGACAGCGCGGTGCCGATCACGCCCGCGGCGACGGCGAACGGCCAGCGGGCGTCCGCTCCGACGATCATGCGCGCCGCCTCGGCGATGACCAGGATCTCGAATGTGCCCCAGCCGAAGCCCTGGAGGATGTTGAGGACGGTGGGGAGGTACGACCCGCGATCGCCGAGTGCACGGCGCAGGACGACCATGCCCGGCTGGCCCGAGGCGGCGCCGAGGGCGCCGGCCGCCGCCAGCATGAGTCCGCCGATGACGCCGCCGACCAGCGTGGCGATCAGCGCCCGCGTGGAGCCGGCGCCGTAGGCGATCAGGCCGGCGCCGGCCACGATGCCCAGCAGGCTGATGCCCATATTCGACCAGAGGACCGCGACGTCAAAGCCGGTCAGGCGCCGCTGCTCGAGGGGAATCGGCTCGGTGATCGGCCGTTCGGCGGACGTGGTCTGGACAGGCATGGACATGATCTCCGGCAGCGCTGGGAAGGATGCCGGCACGCTGTCCCGCGCCGTCGAACGCGCAGATTCTAGCCGAGCAAGAGCGTGTGGATCTGCGCAGCAGCGGCTGCGCCGCTGACGAGCGCTCCCTCGAACCAGCCCGCCTCCTCGTGTGCCACGTCGGAGCCCGCGAACGCGGCGCACGCGAAGGGCGCGAAGCGCGCAGGATTCACGAGGTCGGCCCGACCCGCGGGCGCCGTCAGCCAGGTACCGAGCGAGTGCCTGTCGCCCACCCAGTCATGGTGGGTGAACTCCAGGAGCTCACCTTCGGGGAAGAACGCATGCAGCGCCCGCTCGACATCGGTGCGGCTGGCGGGATCGAAGTCGGCGGTGGTCCAGCCGAAGCCCGTCACGCGCACCACGTCGTCGACGGCATCGTCGGCGTACCACCAGTGCAGGCCGTGGCCGACACCGACGGCGATGCCGTGCGGCTCGATGCCACGGACGAGCATCAGGACCTTGAGCGCCGCGCCGGCGTTGGCGCCGGCGGCCTCGGCGACGGGCTGGGGCCAGCCCGGTGTGCAGGTGATGGCCGGCAGGCAGTTGACCGGCACGGCGATGACGACGGCCCGGGCGTGCCACGTGCGTCCATCCGCAGTGGTGCAGGTCGCGGTGTCCGCGATGTGCACGGCGGTGACGGGAGCGTCGAGCTCCACCGAGATGCCGTCGGCGGCCAGCGCCTCGGCAAGGGCGCTCCAGCCGCCGGCGGGGCCGTGGGCAAGGCACGTGACGAGGCCGCTGAGTCCATCGTGCGATGCAATCGGTCCGATCGCATCGACAACTGATCCCGACGCGGGCGGGGCGCCGCCCATCAGCTGCCACCAGCCCAGCAGGAAGTCCCGCACGCCAGGCGTCGGCTCGAGCGCGTCGATGTACTCGAGCGCCGAGCGATCCGCACCGGTGAAGGTGCCCGCGGTGTACGCGGCGGCGTCGGCCGCGACCTGCACCAGGGCTCGCTCGAGCGACGGCAGCTCGTGCCACGGCACGGGGAGGCCTCGGCGCAGCTCGCCGGCGGTGCGCCAGCGCGCGTGCAGCTGCGTGGGGAAGTCACGCGTCGCCTGTCCGTACCGCTCGAGTTCTGCCTTCACCTGCACGTGCTCGGGCGTGAACCACGAGCCGCCGAGCTCGACGAGACGTCCATCGAGGTGGCTGGTGCGGCCGCGCCCGCCGACGCGATCGCGCGCCTCGAGGACGACGACGGAGTGTCCCTGATCGGCGAGATCCCGCGCTGCGCGCAGACCGCCGAGGCCGGCGCCGATCACGATCACGTCACAGGACGATTCCATGGGAGGCACTCTAGTCCCCGGCGTCGTCAGAGCTTGAGGGCGGAGCCGTCGACGAGGCGGGTGGCGGCTGCGTCGCCGACCACCTCGGCGGCCATCGTGCGGGCCACATCGAGGCGTGCGGGTGAGCGGCTGCCGTGTCCGTCGGAGCCGATCAGGTCGATCAGGCCCTCGGCCAGGAGGCGGCGAGCCTCGACGTCGGTGTTGGGCCCATCGGCGCCCGTCAGGCCCGAGGCGTCCACCTGCAGCAGCGCGCCGGCCGCCTTCATGCGCTCGGCGAAGCCGGGGTCGGGCGGCTCGCGCCGCCAGCTGGCCCGCCGCTCGGGATGCGCGAGGATCGGCGTGAGTCCCTCGGCGCGGATCCGGCGGACCAGCCGCTCCATCGTCGAGTCGCCGACCCAGGGCGCGGCCTGCGGGCCGTCCATCAGCACGAGCTCCGTGCCCTCCAGACGGAAGCGCGCGATGTCGTCGCCAGCCCGCAGCCGGTGCGGGCGCGCCGTCACCTCGTAGCCGAGACGCACCTCGATGCCGCTGGGCGCGCGGTCCCGCAGCGCGGCGAAGTGGCGGCGAATGCGGGCGATGCGCGGCTGGGAGGCGTTCCAGCCGTGGTACGGCGGGACGATGTGCGGCGTCGCGAAGATCAGGCGGGTGCCGGTGTCGCGGGCCTCGGTCAGCAGCTCGACCGCATGGTCGAGGCTGTGCGCGCCATCGTCGACGCCGAACACGACGTGGGAGTGGACATCGACGAAGCCGGCCATGGCCGCAGTGTCGCATCCGCCCGTGGGGGGACCGCGCCGGTCCGGCGCCCGAGGCACCGCCTGCGACGATCGTCCCGTGCTGTTTCTCCTGCCACCGAGCGAGGGCAAGGCCCAGCCCGCGAAGGGCCGCCCGCTCGATCTCTCGTGCCTCTCGTTCCCCTCGTTGACCGCCGAGCGCGAGCGGCTCCTGACGCCCGTGCTGCGCGAGACGCCCACCGGGCTCGCGCGCGACATCTACACGGGCGTGCTCTACCAGGCCCTCGACCTGCCGTCGCTGCCGGCCGCAGTGCAGCGGCGCTTCGTGATCATCTCCGCGCAGTACGGCGCCGTGCGGCCGGGCGATCGGATCGCGACCTACCGCCGCGAGATCGACGCCAAGCGCTGGCGGCCGCTGCTCGAGCCCGAGCTGGCCAAGGCGGCGGGACGGGGTGCGATCCTCGACTGCCGTTCCGCGACCTACGTGGCGGCCTGGCGCCCCAGCGGCGCGCTGGCCGAGCGCACGGCGCACGTCGCGGTGGTGCGCGAGGCGGCGGGCAAGCGGACGGTCGTCTCCCATGACGCCAAGAAGACGCGTGGCCAGGTGGCGCGGTACGTCGCGGAGTCCGGCGAGCAGCCAGCGACCGTCGAGGCGCTCGCCGCCCTGATCCGCCAGCGGTTCCCCTGCGAGCTCGAGTCGCCGGAGCGCGCCGATGCGCCCTGGCGCCTGACGATCGTGACGACCTAGCCCAGGTGCGCCGCGAGGCGCGCGAAGGTCTCGACGCCGAGCGGGTCGGCGTCGTCGTGGACCGGATGGATCGCGACGTGATCGGCGCCCGCGGCGTGGTGCTCGCGCAGGCGCGCGGCGATGGCATCCTCGTCGCCCCAGAAGACGAGCTCGTCGACGAGGCGGTCGGAGCCGCCGTTGGCCAGGTCCTCCTCGTCGAAACCCAGCCACAGGAGGTTCTTGGCGTAGTGCTCGGCCTCGAGGTACCAGGCGATATCGGCGCGGGCCCGTGCACGGGCGACGACGGGATCGGTCTCGAGCACGACCTTGTGCTCCACCAGGAGCAGGGCCTCGGGCCCCATCACCTCGCGGGCGCGGCGCGTGTGGTCGACGGTCACGAGGTACGGGTGCGCGCCGAGCGAGCGCTCCGCGGCGAGGCGGAGCATCGGCGGGCGCAGGCCAGCGAGTACGACGTGGATTGGCGGCTGGTCGTCGCCGAGCGGGACCGCGTCACCGGCCTGCTCCATCGCGTCGAGGTACGCGCGCATCGTGGCGACGGGCTTCTCGTAGACGTGCCCGCGGGCGGTGATCAGGGGGCGGTGGCTGACGCCGAGGCCGAGGATGAAGCGATCGTCGGAGGCATCGGCCAGCGTGCGGGCGGCCTGGACCGAGGCGCGGGCATCGCGCGACCAGATGCTGGCGATGCCCGTGGCGATGTGCAGGCGCTCGGTGGCCGCCAGCAGCGTGGCGGCGTTGGTGTAGGCCTCGTGGCTGTCGAGCGTCTCGGGGTACCAGAGGCAGCCATAGCCAGCGGCCTCGATCGCCTGGGCCGCAGGGCGCATCGCAGCAGCCGGGGCGTAGGCGAACCCGAAGGACCAGGCGCCCCACGGTCCGATCGCGTTGCGGGTTCGGATGCGGTCGGCTGCGAGGTCGGCGGTCATGCCGGGACTCTACTGCGGCGGTGGCGCGAGCTGGCCGGCGAACCAGCCCGCGGCACGCTCGGCGACCGCCTCGAGCGTGCCTGGCTCCTCGAACAGGTGCGTGGCGCCGGGAATCACGTCCAGCCGGGACGCGCAGCGCAACAGCGTGCGCGCCTCGCGGTTGAGCATCAGGACCTCGTGGTCGGCGCCGCCCACGAGCAGCAGCACGGGACAGCGGACCGTGTCCAGCGCGGCTTCGGCCAGGTCCACGCGCCCACCGCGGGACACGACCGCGCGCACGTGCTCGGGATCGGCGGCGGCGGCGATCAGCGCCGCGGCCGCGCCCGTGCTGGCACCGAACAGGCCCAGCGGCAGCCCGCGGGTGGCCGCATCGCAGTCGGCCCAGGCGATCGCATCACCGAGTCGTCGCGCCAGCAGCGGGATGTCGAACACGTGGCCGCGATCCTCACCCTCGAGCGGTGTCAGGAGATCCAGCAGCAGCGTCGCCAAGCCGGACTCGCGCAACCGGGCGGCCACGGCTCGGTTGCGTGGGCTGCGACGGCTGCTGCCGCTGCCGTGGGCGAAGATGACGAGGCCGATGGTGCGTCGCGGCGCCTCGAGGTCCCCGATCAGCTGCTCGCCATCGGTCGTCGGGATCAGCACCTCGCGGGCCGGCACGGCCGGACGGCCACGGTCGAGCAAGGCGATGACCTCGTCGTCGGAAACGGGGGAGAAGCGCTCGTAGAACCAGCCGATCGCTCCCATGTCGAGCGGCTCGAGCAGGGTGATGACGACGTCGGCCTCACTGCGCAGCCGTTGCACGGTGTCCGGTGCGCCGACCGGCGTGGCCACAGCCACCGACGCCGCGCCCCGGCCGCGGGCGGCGCGGATCGCGGCGCGCACCGTGCCGCCCGTCGCGATGCCGTCATCGACGATCACCGCGGTGCGGCCGTCAAGGGCGACCGGCGGCCGCCCCGTCCGAAACCGGCGGATCGCCGCGTCGAGCTCGCGTGTCGCATGGTCGATCGCGCCCTGCACCTCGATGCGCGAGAGGGCGAGTCGCTCGACGGACTCCTCATCGAGGTAGAGCCCGCCACCCTCGGCGAGGGCGCCGATGCCGAACTCCGGGTTGCCCGGGCAGCCGATCTTGCGCACCGGCAGCACGTCGAGCGGGGCGCCGAGCATCTCGGCGACGGGCGCCGCGACGGGGACGCCGCCGCGCGGCAGTGCCAGCACCACGGGGAGCGGCAGATCGGCGTCGCGGCAGGAGGCGGCGAGCGCTCGCCCGGCATCGGCTCGGTCGCGGAACCCCGTCAGCGTCTGCCAGCCACCTGCCATGCCGCCGACGCTAGACCCGGGCGGGGCGGACCGCCGCGTAGTCGGCCGCAAAGAGCGGGTAGCGAGAATCGAACTCGCATATTCAGCTTGGAAGGCTGCTGCTCTACCACTGAGCTATACCCGCGGGGACGACGCAAACGCCGTGCTGGAGCCGAAGTGTACGCGTGTGGAGGGGTTCGACACGCCAGCCGGCAGAGATATATCCATCTTTTAGTCACGAACTACTTGTATTCCCGACTAAGTGGTGTATAAATAGATCTACCGACAGGCTGAAAGGGAATCTCCTCATGGCACTGATCCGCCCCACCGACACAGACGAATCGCTCGTGGCCCGCACGGCCAAGGGCGACATGGACGCATACGCGGAGCTCTACAAGCGCTACTTCGCCGTGGTTCGCGCCTACGCTCGTCGCCGCACCGGCGACATGGACCGCGCCGATGAGCTGACGCAGGAGATCTTCCTGGACGCCTGGCGCAGCGCCGAGCGCTACGACCCCAAGGTCGCTCCCGTCGCCGCTTGGCTGCGCACGATCACCGCGCGCCGTGCCGTCGACTGGACGCGCCGCGCCGCGGTTCGCCCGCCGCTCGCCCAGCACGAGGGTCGCGAGATCACGCAGGACTCCCACGACAACGAGCTCGTCGATCGCATGGACTTCACCGAAGCGCTCAAGGAGCTGCCCGACGCCCAGCGCGAGACGCTTGCCCTGGCCTTCTACGGCGACCTCACGTACCCGGAGATCGCCGAGCGCACGAACACGCCGCTCGGCACCGTCAAGAGCCGTGCCCTGCTCGGCATGCGCCGCCTCGCGACCAGCTCGGTCGCCGCGGACGCACGACCGAACGTGGCACAGTAAGCCCATGACTGACGGCCCGATCCTCATCACCGGCGCCACCGGCTTCATCGGTGGACGCCTCGCCCGACGGCTCACCAGCGCCGGGTTGTCCGTGCGCGCCATGGCGCGTCGCCCCGACGCGACGGTCGCCCCCGGCGCCGAGCTCGTCGTCGGCGACCTCGGCGATCCCGAATCGCTGCGGCGCGCCTGCGAGGGCGTGTCGGCCGTGATCTCCTGCGCGGCGATCACCGGTGAGAAGAAGGCCCCTGCAGGCGGCTACGACCTGATCAACGCCGACGGCATCATCGCCCTCGCCGAGGCGGCCACCGCTGCCGGCGCGGGGCGCATCATCCACTTCGGAGGCATCGACAGCGGCGGCTCCAAGCCGGGTCCGTACCTCGCCGGGCGTCGCCGCGGCGAGGAGGGCCTCAAGGCCGCTGGCGTCCCGTGGACGATCCTGCAGCCGTCCGTCCAGTTCGGTCCGCACGCGCCCTTCATCGCCGCCATGGCCGGTCTCGTCAAGGGCCCGATCGTGCCCGTCGCGGGCAACGGCAAGACGCGCATCCAGATGATCCACGTCGACGACGTGTGCCGCGCGGCGCAGGACTGCCTGAACGGCGACTCCCGCCTCGGGCGCTACATCGAGCTCGGCGGCGTCGAGGCGCTGGAGTACGACGACATCCTCGACATCATCGGCCGCGGCATGGGCAAGCCCAAGGTCCGCAAGGTCCACGCGCCGATGGGCATCGTCAAGCTGCAGGCCAAGCTGCTGCAGGTGCTGCCGAACCCGCCGGTCACGCCGGCCGCGGTCGAGCTGCTCGAGAACGACAACGTCGCGGCGAGCCTCGACGGGGTGCAGCAGGAGTTCGGGTTCACGCCCGTTGGCTTCGCCGAGCACGTCGCGTCGCACGGCCTCGAGCTGTAGATCACCGATACTCCGGGCGTGGACCTCGTCCTCGCATCGACCTCGCCCCAGCGCCGGGCGATCCTGACCGCGCTGGGCGTTGCCTTTCGCATCGAGCGGCCTGACTACGACGAGGTGCCGATCCCGGGAACGCCGGAGGAGGTGGTGCAGGAGCGCGCGCTGGGCAAGGCGCGATCCGTCGCGCAGCGCACGACCGATCGCCCCGTCCTCGGTGTCGATACGGAGGTGGTCGTCGACGGAGGCGAGGTGCTGGGCCAGCCGGCCGACGCCACCGCAGCGCGGGCGATGCTCGCGCACCTAGCCGGGCGCGAGCACCGCGTCCTGTCGGGCATCGCCCTGATCGGGGCGCAGGAGCGCGTCCTTGTCGCAGAGACCCGCGTGCGCCTGATCGCGCTCGACGACGACGAGCTCGATGCCTACGTGAAGCGCGGAGAGTGGAGGGGGCGGGCCGGTGGGTACGCCATCCAGGAGACCGGTGCCGCGCTCGTCGCGTCGGTCGTCGGCGATTACGCCAACGTCGTCGGCCTGCCGGTCGCGCTGCTCGGCCAGCTGCTCGCCGCCGAGGGAATCAGCCTCGTGGTCGCGGGAGGGAATGCGGATCGGGCGTAGAATCCGTGACCTGAAGCGGCAGATCCTGCCGCAAGGGAGCTCCCAATCGGCATCAGGAACTGGACCTTCGGATTCGGCAGTCGCGACATGGCTGTCGATCTCGGCACTGCGAACACGCTCGTCTACGTGCGCGGCCGCGGCATCGTGCTCTCCGAGCCGTCGGTGGTCGCGCTCGACCAGATGACGCGCACCGTGCTCGCCGTCGGCATCGAGGCCAAGCGCATGCTCGGTCGCACGCCAGCGTCGATCACTGCCATTCGCCCGCTCAAGGACGGCGTCATCGCCGACTTCGAGGTGACGGAGGAGATGCTCCGCCACTTCATCCAGAAGGTGCACCAGAACCGCTGGGCGCATCCCCGCGTCGTCGTCTGCGTCCCGTCGGGCGTGACCGGTGTCGAGCGGCGCGCGGTGGAGGAGGCGGCCCTGTCCGCCGGTGCCCGCGTCGCCTACCTGATCGAAGAGCCCATGGCCGCCGCGATCGGCGCCGGACTCCCCGTCTCCGAGCCCTCCGGCAACATGATCGTCGACATCGGCGGCGGTACCACCGAGGTGGCCGTCATCTCGCTGGGCGGCATCGTCGTGGCCCAGTCGATTCGCGTTGGCGGCGACGAGCTCGACGATGCCATCGTCAAGTACGTCCAGCGGGCCCACAAGCTGCTGATCGGCACGCAGACCGCAGAGCAGGTCAAGATCGAGATCGGCAGCGCGTATCCGCGCGCCGACGAGGACGCGACGTGCGAGGTGCGCGGGCGCGACCTCGTGACCGGCCTTCCCAAGACCATCCTGCTGACGTCCATCGAGGTGCGCAGTGCGCTGGAGGAGCCGTTGATCGAGATCATCGGTGCCATCAAGTCGACGCTCGACCAGACGCCGCCGGAGCTCGCGGCCGACATCATGGACAAGGGCATCGTGCTCGCCGGCGGCGGAGCGCTGCTGACGCGCATCGACGAGCGCGTCCGCGCCGAGACGCAGATGCCGGTGCAGGTGGCCGAGTCGCCGCTGACGTGCGTGGCGGTCGGTTCCGGACGCTCCCTCGACGAGTTCGAGGTGCTGCAGCGCATGCACATGAACCAGCGCAGCCGCGGCAAGCGCCGTCGCTAGAGGCGCTGGCCTGGCTGTTGCCGGGCCTGTGCGAGACTCCAGATTCCCTCATGCAGTACACGACCGCACCGACCCCGAACGAGCCCGACACCCGGCCGCTCACCGCCGGAGTCGTGGGCGCATCCGGGTATGCCGGGCAGGAGCTGATCCGCATCCTCACGGCGCACCCGTCGCTGCGGCCCGCGGTGCTCCAAGCGCGGAGCGAGGGCTTCGACGATATCGACGCCGACGCGCTCAGCGAGTGCGACGTCGTGTTCCTCGCGCTCCCGCACGGCGAGTCGCGCAGCCTGGGCGAGCGCCTGCTGGAGCTCGGGACGCAGGTCGTGGACCTCGGCTCGGACTTCCGCGTCGACGGCTGGACCTACGGCCTGCCGGAGCTCCACCGCCAGAGCGTGCGCGTGGCCCGTGCGGTGGCCAATCCCGGGTGCTACGCGACCGCGGCGATCCTCGGCGTAGCGCCGCTGGCGGAGGCCGGGCTGATCGACGGACCGGTGCACCTCGACGGCAAGTCCGGCGTCACGGGTGCCGGGCGCACGCCGACGGACAAGACCCACCTGCCCGAGCTGTACAACGGGATCACGCCCTACGCCGTCACCGGCCATCGCCACCTCGCGGAGATCGAGCAGGAGCTCGGGTCCCTCGCCGGCGCTCCGCAGCTGGCCACGTTCGTCCCGCACCTGCTGCCGACGAGCCGCGGATTGCTGGTGACCGCGCAGGTCCGCACCGTCAGCACGCTCGATCAGGCCGACCTCGACGACCTCTACACGCAGCGCTATGCGGATGAGCCCTTCGTGCAGCTCGGCGGCCATCCCGCGCCGCAGAAGCTCGCAGGCTCCAACGTCTGCTGGCTCAACGTCTGGGCCGATGACCGGACGGGCACCGTGGTGATCGCCTCAGCGCTGGACAACCTCGTCAAGGGCGCCGCAGGCCAGGCCATTCAGAATGCCAACATCATGCTCGGCGTCGAGGAGACGGCCGGGCTGGCGGTGCGGGGTCTGTGGCCGTAGGCGTGCTCTATCCCCGCGGCTTCCGCGCGGCCGGTGTCACCGCCGGCATCAAGGCCTCGGGTCGCCCCGACGTGGCGCTGATCGTCGCCGAACGCGCGGTGCCGGCCGCGGCCGTCTTCACGCGCAGCGCGACCGCCGCGCCGCCCGTCATGGTCTCGCGGACCCACATCGCCAACGGCGAGATCCGTGCGATCATCGTGCAGAGCGGCAACGCCAATGCCGCCACCGGAGAGCGCGGGATGCGCGACGCCGAGCGGATGGTCGCCCTCGTCGCCGCCGGTCTCGACTGCCCGGCCGCGCAGGTCCTGGTCGCCTCGACGGGCGTGATCGGCGTGCCGCTTCCGATGGACAAGGTCGAGTCCGGCATCGGGCTGGCCCTCGCGGCGCTCGCCGACGACGGCGGTGACGACGCCGCGCTGGCGATCACCACGACGGATGCCGCCCCGAAGCTGGCGCAGTGCGACGTCCGGACTTCGCTCGGCGCGATCCGCGTCGGTGGCATCGCCAAGGGCGCCGGCATGATCCGCCCCGACCTCGGCACGATGATCGCGGTCATCACCACGGACGCGCCGCTGAGCGCCACCCAGGCCGACGAGCTCCTGCGCGCGGCCGTCGATGCCACCTTCAACTGCATCACCGTCGATGGCTGCACCTCGACCTCGGACACCGTCGCGCTGCTCGCGAGCGGGGTGGTGGAGGGCGCCCTCGACGCCGAGGGTCTCCAGCTGGTCGCCGCTGCCGTACGCGCTGTCTGCGAGGACCTCGCGCTCCAGATCGTCCGGGACGGCGAGGGAGCGCACCGCATCGCACGCTGGGAGATCACCGGCGCCGAGGACGATCGCGCAGCTCGTGCCATCGCCTACGCCGTCGGCGAGGCGCAGCTCGTGCGGTGCGCGCTCAACGGCGGGGATCCGAACTGGGGTCGCATCATCGCGGCGCTCGGGGTGACGGGCGAGCGCATCGACGCCGACCGGATTGCGATCGCGATCGGCGGGCACCTGCTCTGCCGTGACGGCGCCGCGGTCGAGGGCGTGGAGCAGGCGCTGGTCGATGCCGCCGCTGCCGAGGCGACCGTCGAGATCGCAATTGACCTCGGCCTCGGCGACGGACGTGCCGTCATCTGGGCCTCTGATCTCTCCAAGCTGTACGTCGAGCTCAACGCGGAGTACACGACGTGACCGGCGCCCTCGTCGCGAAGCTGGGTGGCAATGCGCTTGCGCTGCTGCCTGATGCGATCGCTGCCGCCGACGGCCGTCCGCTGGTGCTGGTGCATGGCGGTGGCGCCCAGATCACCGCGCTGATGGAGACGCGTGGCATCCCGGCCCGCTGGGTCGATGGTCGCCGCTACACCGATCTGCCGACGCTGGCCTGCGCGCGCGTTGCTCTCGCCGACGTCTCCGACGCGCTCGTGGCGGAGCTGCGGGAGCTCGGCCGAGAGGCACAGCCCTTTCGCAATGGCGAGCTCCTCCAGTGCCTGCGCCGGCGCGAGCTCGGCCTGGTCGGCGAGCCCGCAGTCGTCGACGTCGAGGTGATTCGCGCGGCGTGGAATGCCGATCGGCTGCCGCTGATCGCCCCGATCGGTCGCGAAGGCACCTCGCCGCGGCTGCTCAACGTCAACGCCGACGACGTCGCCTCGGCCATCGCCATCGCCCTCGGGGCCGACGAGCTGGCCTTCCTCTCTGACGTTCCCGGCGTGCTGGACGAGGCGGGCAACGTGCTGGCCACGATCTCGGCCGCCGCACCGCCCACCGTCAGCGGCGGCATGCTCCCGAAGCTCGAGGCCTGCAATGCCGCGCTCGCCGGCGGCGTGCGGTGCGTCCGCATCGGCGCCGGCACGCAGGTGCGGCCATGAGCATCGCCCGTCGCGGCGGCGACGTGATGATGACGAACTACCCGCCGCGACCCCTGACGCTCGTGCGCGGCCAGGGGTGCTGGGTCTGGGACGACGCGGGCAACCGCTACCTGGATCTCGTCGCCGGCATCGCCGTGGTCACGCTCGGACACGGGCATCCCGCACCCGCCACGGCGCTGGCGGAGCAGGCGGCGACCCTCGGGCACGTCTCCAACCTCTTCTGGAGCGAGCCCGCCGTGGCGCTCGCCGAGCGGCTCTGCGAGCTGAGCGGCCTGCAGCGTGCGTTCTTCTGCAACTCGGGGGCCGAGGCCAACGAGGCCGCGATCAAGCTGGCCCGGCGCCACGGGCGCGAGGTCGGGGGAGACGGGAAGCACCACATCGTCAGCCTCGAGGGCGCGTTCCACGGCCGCACGATGGGCGCGCTCGCCGCGACCTGGGGAGCGTCGAAGAAGGACCCGTTCGAGCCCCTCCCGGCCGGCTTCCAGCAGGTACCGCGCGCTGATGTGGAGGCGCTGCGCGCCGCGATCGGACCTGATACCGCCGGCGTCCTGATCGAGCCGATCCAGGGCGAGGGGGGCGTCAACGTGATCTCCGACGAGCTGCTCATGGCGGCGCGTGCTGCGTGTGACGAGCACGGCGCGCTGCTGATCTTCGATGAGGTGCAGACGGGCATCGGCCGCACCGGCGCCTGGTTCTCGTTCCAGCGGTCCGGCGTGCGTCCCGATGTGATCACGCTGGCGAAGGGCCTGGCCAGCGGTCTGCCGATCGGCGCGGTCCTGTCGCGCGACCTGGCCACCGGGTTCCGGCCCGGCGACCATGGCACGACGTACGGCGGCTCGCCGGCGATCGCCGCCGGCGCGCTGGCGACGCTGGACGTGGTGGCCGACGATGACCTCATCGGCAACGCGCAGCGGATGGGAGACCGTCTGGCCAGCGGCCTGCGGTCGGTGCCCGGCGTCGCCGACGTTCGCGGCGCGGGGCTGATGGTCGCGGTCGAGCTGGCCGCCGGCGATGCCGCAGGCGTGGCCGTGGCGCTGCGTGAGCGCGGCGTGTTGGTCAACGCCGTCACGGAGTCGGCGCTGCGACTGATCCCGCCGCTCGTGATCGACGCCGATCAGATCGACCTCGCGATCGCGACGCTGCAGACCGTCCTCGCCGCACGCGACTGATCCGGTTTGCGCCCGTCCGGCAGGTGCCCGACACTGAGGATATGACGCAGCGCCCGATCATCGACTATCTCGCGACCTTCGGCTTCGGCTACTTCTTCGGACTCGGGGCCCTCGCGCTCCTGCACTTCTTCATCGCGTGGCCGGACACGTACCAGAATGCGGCGCTGCTGGCCCTCCTCAGCGGTGCCGGTGCGCTCGGTGCGCGGCTCTACAACCGTCGTGTCATCCGGCCGAACGACGAGCAGTAGTCCCATGCGCCTGCACGGCATCCATCACGTCACGGCGATCACCGCGGACGGTCCGCGCAACGCCGAGTTCTACGGCGGGGTGCTGGGCCTGCGGCTCGTGAAGAAGACCGTCAACTTCGATGACCCTGGCGCGTACCACCTGTACTACGGCGACCGCACGGGCGCGCCCGGCACCGCGCTGACCTTCTTCGAGTACCCGGGAGCGCGCCTCGGCCGCGCGGGCGAGGGCATGGTCACCCGGATCGACTGGAGCGTGCCCGGTGAAGACGCGCTGGACTGGTGGGAACGCCACCTCGCGGGCCGCGCGACCACCGAGCGTGGCGCGGCGCATCTCAACGTCTGGGACCACGAGGGCCTCGTGACGCGGCTCATCGCCGTCCCCGAGAGCGCGCACCTGCCGCACGCCGAGGCCCCGCACGTTCCCGGCGAGGTCGCCTTGCGTCGGATGATCGGCGTCCAGGCCCAGACCCGCGATCCGCAGGGCAGCGCCGCCGTGCTGGCGTCGCTCGGCTTCGAGCACGACGCCGGCATCTGGTGGACCGAGGCGGCCGGCCACGGCGCCGCCTACGAGCTCGTGCACGCAGGCGGCGAGGCGGCGATCGGCGGTGCGGGAACGACGCACCACGTGGCGTGGGCCAGCACGGATACGGACCATGTGCACTGGCTCGGCCGCGCCGCCGAGGCCGGTGTGCAGGCCACGCCGATCGTGGATCGCGACTACTTCCGCTCGATCTACTTCCGCGAGCCCTCCGGCGTGCTGTTCGAGATCGCCACCGACGGTCCGGGCTTCGCCGTCGACGAGCCGATCGAGACGCTCGGCGCCTCGCTGTGCCTGCCGCGCCAGCACGAGCATCTGCGCCCCCTGCTCGAGGAGCGGCTCGCCCCGATCCCCGACCCCTGGGCGCCGTACCGATGAGCGGGATCGTCGAGCGCATTCGACCGTCTCGCGGCGAGCCCGAGGGCGCCCTGGTGCTCTTTCATGGACGCGGCGCCGACGAGCACGACCTGCTGCCGATCATCGAGGTGCTCGACCCGGAGCAGCGCCTGGTCGGCGTCACGCCCCGCGCACCGCTCGACCTGGGCACCGGCGGTTGGCACTGGTACGTCGTGCCGCGCGTCGGCCACCCCGATCAGGCGACCTTCCTGGCGTCGGTGCAGCTGCTCGATGACTGGCTGGACGGCCTGCCCGATCGCATCGGCGTGCCCGAGGAGCGCATCGTCCTCGGTGGCTTCTCGCAGGGTTGCGTGATGGCCTACGCGATGGCGCTCGCCGCCAACCGGACGCCACCCGCCGCGCTCTTGGCGATGGTGGGCTTCATCCCGCACGTCGAGCGGCATCCGCTCGACCTGGCGTCGCCCGATCGCCCGCCCGTCACGATCGTGCACGGCAGCATCGATCCGGTCATCGACGTCTCGTTCGGCCGATCGGCACGCGACGAGCTGCTGGCTGCGGGCATGGACGTGACCTACCGCGAGACGCCGGTGGTGCACACGATCGACGCCGCCTGGCTACCGGACCTCCGGCACCAGATCGGCATGGCGCTGCGGATCGACTGACTCAGGTGACCGTGGCCGCTGTCCACGACAGCGGCACGATGTCCTGCAGCGCGGTCGTCAGCCCGACGGCGGTGGTCGTGACGGTGACGGAGCGGCCAACGGAGGCGGCGGGGAAGAGCGACGGGCTGGCGCGCAGCGCGATCGTGCCGGCATGCGACAGCTTCGTGCCGTCGGACGACGAAACGCCCGTGGGGCGGATGATCAGGCGTCCCTCGCCGGCGACCGTCGCGGTCCAGGCGACGACGCCCGTGATCGTCAGCGAGACCTGCGGGGTGACGGCATTCGCGCTGACCGGGTCGGCCGGATCGAGCTGCATGATCGTCGCCGTCTGGAGGTACGCATACGGCGACGAGACGTTGGCGCCGCGATGCAGCTCGAAGTGGAGGTGGCAGGGGCCGCCGCTGGCATCGCCCGTATCGCCGACGTAGGAGATGATCTGACCGGCCTTGACCCGCGAGCCGTCCTTCAGGCCCTTCGCGAGCGCGCTGCGGGGGCCGTCGCGGCCATCCATGTGGATGTAGCGGTACCAGCTGCTCTTGCCCTTGAGCGTCACCATCCAGCCGGAGCGATCGCCCCAGTCGAGCGTGACGGTGCCGGGCACCACGGCAACGGTCGGCGTGCCGCAGGGCGCAAGCAGATCATTGCCCTCGTGGCTGCCGCCCGCACGTCCATCGCCGAAGTCATCGGTGTAGTGCGCGCCCCCGATCACCGGGAACAGCGTGAACGGCGGCGTCTGGGCGAGAGCCGTGGCCGGGGCGATGAGCGCCAGGCCGGTGATGATCAGCAGGAGAATCCGCATACGCGAGGAGCGGGCGATCAGCCCACTGCCCTTGAAGGCTACACCGCCATCCGATCCCGTGTCGTCGAGGGGCGATCTGCAACAGCACCGTGACATTGCGACGGGCACCACGCATCAAGGGACAGAACGCGGTAGTATCTCGGCAATGCAGTTCGTACGCGATAGGGACACCGCGCACGCCCGACCCCCGCATCGCTGAACCATGACGAGCAGCCTCAACCGCACCCCGCTGTACGACCGCCACGAGGAGCTCGGCGCCCGCATGGTCGAGTTCGGCGGCTGGGAGATGCCCGTCTACTACGTGGGCATCAACGAGGAGCACCGTGCCGTGCGCGCCCGTGCGGGCATCTTCGACGTCTCGCACATGGGCCAGCTCGAGGTTACGGGCTCGGGTGCCGAGGGACTGCTGCGCAAGGCGCTGGCCAGCGACATCGACCGTCTCGACGAGGGGCAGGCGCAGTACTCGTTCCTGCTCAACGAGAAGGGCGGCATCATCGACGACCTGATCGTCTACCGGCTGCCGGACAAGACGTGGCTGCTGGTCGTCAACGCAGGCAACATCAAGGCCGATTTCGAGCACCTGAAGGCATTCAAGCACCGCGGCGCGGTCGTCACCGATATCAGCGCCGAGACCGCGATGATCGCGCTCCAGGGCCCCGTGACGCTGGATCTCCTCGCCGACGTCTGGCAGAAGAAGACGCCGGCACCGGACACGATCAAGCCGTTCACCATCGTCGAGCGCATGGTGGCCGGGGTTCCCTGCCGCGTCGCGCGCACGGGGTACACCGGCGAGATCGGCGTCGAGATCATGTGCGCCGCCGATCGCGCTGGCGACCTCTGGGACGGCATTCTGGCTCACCGGGAGCACGGCGTCGTGCCGAGCGGACTCGGCGCGCGCGACACGCTGCGCCTTGAGATGGGATACCCGCTGCACGGTCACGACATCGATGCGAAGACGACGCCGATCGAGGCCAACCTCGGCCGCTTCGTGCACCTCGGGCGCGAGTTCGTCGGCAGCACCGTCCTCGACAAGCAGGTCGCCAAGGGCGTCAAGCGCCAGCTCGTCGGCATCCAGCTGCTGGATCGCGCGATTCCGCGCGAGGGCTACGCGATCCTGAAGGACGGCGTGAAGATCGGCACGATCACCAGCGGCACGCTCTCCCCGAGCGTCGACCGCGGCATCGGACTGGGCTACATCTCGCCCGTGCATGCGGCTCCCGGCACGACGCTGCAGGTCGACATCCGCGGTCGCGAGCGCGACGCCGAGGTCGTTCCCCTGCCGTTCTACAAGAAGGAGTCCTGAGCCATGGCTGAGGAAAGCTACCCCGCTGATCTGCGCTATCACCGAGATCATGACTGGGTGCGCGCCGACGGCGACGAGGCGATCTTCGGGATCACATGGCACGCACAGGACGCTCTCGGCGAGGTCGTGTACTTCGAGCCGCCTGCGGTCGGCTCGCACGTCGACGCCGATAGCTCGTACGGCTCGCTGGAGTCGGTCAAGGCCGTCTCCGACGTGATCGCTCCGCTGGGCGGCACCGTCACGGCCGTCAACGACAAGGCCGTCGAGTCGCCGGAGCTCGTCAACGAGGATCCGTACGACCAGGGCTGGTTGATTCGCGTCAAGCTCGACGACCCGAGCTTGGTCGAGACGCTGCTCGACGCCGCGGCGTACCAGGGCCTGCTCTAGGTCTCCGCCACGCCGGTCCTGCCGGCGTGCCACGATGGGCGCATGGCGATCGATCGCGATTCCTCCTGCCGACGCTGTCGCGTCTACTGCGACTGGGTCGTGGATCCGGTCGCCTGCCTTGGCTGTTCTCGCCTGTACGCGTACGACGCCAAGGATGGCCGTCGCTACGTCGGTTGCGTGGAGGGCGTGCACCGCGCCGAGGTGGAGCTGGCGGCGCTCGAGTCGTGTCTGGCCGACGGGCGCGCATTCGGCGCGATTCGGGCGGCGCGTGTGCCCCTGGCGATCTGCTCCGCCCGGGTCGAGGCCGCCTATCCGCAGCGGCTGCCGGAGATCGGGTGCGTGAATCCGGAGTTCCGCGAGCCGCCCGAGGGCGGCACCTTCACGATCAGCGTGCGCGCTTCTGCTTCGCCTGACGACGCTTGAGGCCTGCGGCGTGCAGGGCGCGCAGGGTTGCGATCTCCTGCGCATCCGGCCCGTTGCCCTCATGCCCGGGCGTCTCCAGCAGCATCGGGAGGTCGGCCAGCAGGGGGTGGGAGAGGGTGAGGGCGAGCCCGTCGCCCATCTCGCCCTCGCCGACGTTGGCGTGGCGATCGCGATTCGATCCACAGGCTGCGGCCGCGTCGTTGACGTGCAGGCAGCGCAGCCGATCGATGCCGACGAGCGTGTCGAGCTGCTCGACGAGGGCGTCGAGCTGCTGTGGATCGGTCACGTCGACGCCCGAGACGTAGGCGTGGCAGGTATCGATGCAGAGCCCGAGGCGCGGGTGGTCGACGGCGTTGATGATGCTCGCCAGCTCGACCGGGTCGCGGCCGATCGTGCCGCCGGCGCCCGCGGAGTTCTCCAGCAGGAGCCACGGTCCGTCGAGGTGCGCCAGCGCGACCTTGAGCTCAGCCACGATCTGCGGCAGCGTCGCCTCGAGCCCGCGCCCCTTGTGCGAGCCGACGTGCAGCACGATCCCGTCGGCCGCGATGGCATTGGCGACGTCGATCGTGTTGAGGAGCGCAGCGCGGCTCTTCTCGAGCAGCGCGGGCTCGTCGGTGGCGAGGTTGATGAAGTAGATCGCGTGGCAGACGATGTACTGCACCTGGCCGCTCTCGCGCGCCGCGCGCAGGACGGCGAGGTCCTCGGGCCGGTGCGCGGTGGGCTTCCACGTGCGGGCGCTCTGGATGAAGACCTGCACGCCATCGGCAGCGATGGCAGCGGCACGCGCCGGCACGTTGTGCAGGCCACCGGCCGAGGAGACGTGGGCGCCTGCGATCACCCCGTCAGCATACGAAGCGGCCTCGCGGACGCGTGCGCCGGGGTGCGCCCCCGGCACTGATCGCCGGGACTGGTGCGTGACGATCCCGGGTTGATCGGTACGTTTCCGTGCATGACTGTCCGCGTCCGCTTCGCTCCCTCGCCCACCGGGTTCCTCCACGTCGGCGGGGTGCGCACGGCGCTCTACAACTGGCTCTTCGCCCGCCACCACGGCGGCGTCGCAGTCCTCCGCATCGAGGACACGGACACGGAGCGCGAGGCCGAGGGCGCGATCGAGCAGATCCAGCGGTCGCTCGACTGGCTCGGTCTCGACTTCGACGAGTCGCCGCGGCTCGGGGGGCCCCACGGGCCGTACCTGCAGAGCGAGCGGTCCGAGCGCTACCAGGCTGCCGTCGACCAGCTGCTCGAGCAGGGCCTGGCCTACCGCTGCTACCAGACGCCCGACGAGCTCGAGGCCGCGCGCGCTGCGGCGCGTCACACCGATGATCCGGCCGCGCCCACGCGTCTGCATCGCGACCTCACGACGGAGCAGATCAGCCGCTTCGAGGGCGAGGGGCGCCCCGCGATCATCCGCCTGCGCACGCCGCTCGAGGGCGAGACGGTGATCGAGGACCTGGTCCGCGGTCGCATCGCGTTCGAGCACCGCCTGCTGGGCGACACCGTGCTGATGCGGGGCGGGGGCGCACCGACCTACCAGCTCGCCAACCCGCTCGACGACATGGCGATGGGCATCACCCACGTCATCCGCGGCGAGGATCTGCTGCCGTCGGCACCGCGTCAGAAGCTGCTGATCGAGGCGCTCGGCGGAACCTTCCCGACGACTGCGCATCTCTCCATGATCCTGGGACCGGACAAGAAGCGGCTGTCGAAGCGCCATGGCGCGGCGAGCGTCGAGGAGTTTCGCGAGCAGGGGTACCTGCCGCACGC
>CANJXE010000002.1 GCA_947478745.1 Actinomycetota bacterium | reverse complement strand
TGAGCGCCGCGGACATGGTCCGGAACACGGCGACCGCGACCGTCCGCGTCGATCCCACCACCCACGCGGTCACCGTCAACGGCGAGATCGTGGAGACTCCAGCGATCCGCGACGTTCCCCTCTCCGCGCTCCACCTCCTCGGCTGATGCCCACCGCACTCTGCGCACCCGACAAGCTCCGCGGCGCCCTCGACGCGCACGAGGCCGCCGCCGCGCTGGCCCAGGGCGCGCGCGACGCCGGCTGGGACGCCATCGAGCATCCGCTGGCCGACGGCGGCGAGGGCACCTGCGATGCCATCGTCCGCGGCCGCGGTGGCAGCCGCGTCGCCGTGAGCACGCGAGATGCGATCGGCCGCCCCCGCAAGGCGACCCTCGGCGTACTGCCCGACGGGACCTGCGTGGTCGAGGGCGCCGAGGCCAACGGTCTCATGCACATCCCCCGCAATCGCCGCGACGTGATGCGGGCCACGAGCGCCGGCATCGCGCCGCTGGTGCTGGCCGCGCTCGATCGTGGCGCGCCGCGCATCGTGATCGGCCTGGGCGGCTCCGCCACCACCGACGGCGGGCTCGGTCTGCTGATCGGCCTCGGCCTGCGCGCCTACGACGCCCAGGGCGAGATGCTGCGCGGCCGCGGCATGGACCTGCCCAACGTGGCCTCGCTCGATCTCAGCGGTCTGGACCCGCGGCTGGCCGCGACCGAGCTGATCGTCGCCGTCGACGTCGAGAGCCCGCTGTCGGGACCGCTCGGCGCGGCCTGCGTCTTCGGGCCGCAGAAGGGCGCGACGGCGGAGCAGATCGTGCTGCTCGACCGCGGTCTCGCCACCTTGGATCGGCTCGACGGCGAGCGCGCTCGCCGGCCCGGCGCCGGTGCGGCGGGCGGGCTCGGAGCCGCATGCTTCCTGCTCGGCGCTGAGCCGATTCCCGGGGCCGAGCTCGTGATGCGCGAGACGGGCTTCGCCGCACGTCTCGCAGAGGCCGATCTCGTCCTGACCGCCGAGGGCTCCGTCGACGCCCAGAGCGCCGCCGGCAAGACGGTGGCCCGTGTCGCCACTGCCTGCCGCGCCGCCCAGACACCGTGCGTGATCTTCGGGGGCCGCGTGGACGACGACGTCCAGGCGCTCTACGACGCGGGCGCCTCGGCCGTGCTCGGCATCAGCCGCGGAGCGCGCCCGATCCGCGAGGCGCTGCGCGAGAGCGCCGCGGATCTGCGTGCGGCCGCGCGCGCGGTGTGCACCCTGCGCTCCTGAGGCGCTACTCCTTGGCGGCGGTGCCGCTGGCGTCGATCACGGCAAGGGCGCGGCGGATCGGGCGGGGGAGGTTGAACGAGACGTCCTCGTGCACCGTTTCCAGCTCCGTCACCGCCGACACCGTGTGGTTCGCCTCGAACCAGCCGATCACCCCGCGCACGAGCCGCTCGGGTGCCGAGGCCCCCGAGGTGAGGCCGACCCGGGTGCGGCCGACGATCCAGGCCGGATCGATCTCGGTCTCGTCCTCAATCAGGTGGCTGTCGGCGCCGTACTCCCGGGCCACCTCGACGAGGCGGCACGAGTTCGAGGAGTTGGCGGAGCCGATCACCAGCACGAGCTCGGTCTCCGCGGCCAGCGCCTTGACCGCCGCCTGCCGATTGGAGGTGGCGTAGCAGATGTCCTCTTTGACGGGACTGTGGATCCAGGGGTAGCGCACCTTCAGCGCCGCGATGATCCCGCGCGTCTCGTCGACCGACAGCGTCGTCTGGGTCAGGAACGCGAGCGGCTGGGACTCCGGGAAGTCCGGCAGGTTGGCCACGTCGGACTCGGTCTCGACGAGCGTCATCGCCTGCGGCGCCTCGCCCATCGTGCCGACGACCTCCTCGTGGCCCTCGTGGCCGATCAGCAGCATGTGGTAGCCGCGCGTGTCGTAGCGCTTCGCCTCGCTGTGCACCTTGGTGACCAGCGGGCAGGTGGCGTCGATCACGTTGAGGTGCCGCGCCGCAGCGTCCTCGTGGACCGTCGGTGCCACGCCGTGGGCGGAGAACACGACCGTGGCGCCCGCGGGCACCTCCACGACGTCATCGACGAAGATCGCGCCCCGGGTCTCGAGATCGCGGACGACGTGGATGTTGTGCACGATCTGCTTGCGCACGTAGACCGGCTTCCCCTCCAGCTCGAGCGCGCGCTCGACGGTCTCGACCGCCCGGTCGACGCCTGCACAGTAGCCGCGGGGAGCGGCGAGGATGAGCTCGAGTTCGGCCATGGGCACAGGATACCGATCGATGTATCGCAGGCCAGCGGGGGATCAGCCGTACGATTCCGACATGCGGATCGCCCACCTCTCCGCGCTGATCGCCGTCGCCCTGTTCGGGCTCCTCGTCGTCACGCAGCTCGTGTACCCCCAGGTGCCCGACGATTGGACCGTGCGGATGACCGCCGTCACGGTGCTCCTGTTCCTGGGAGCCTCGGTGGCGGCAGCGTGGAATCGCTCCGGCCCGCGCTATGCGCTCAGCCTCGCCGGGCTGGCCTTCACCGTCGGACTGCTGTCCGAGATCGCGGGCGTGCATACCGGATTCCCCTTCAGCACCTACGCCTACACCGATGCGCTGCAGCCCCAGCTGGCCGGGGTGCCGATCGTGATTCCGCTGGCCTGGGCGATGATGGCCTATCCGGCCTGGCGGGTCGGCGAGCTGATCGGCAACACGCCGCTGAGCCGCGCGCTCGTCGCGGCCGGCGCGCTGACCGCCTGGGACGTGGCGCTGGATCCGCAGATGGTTGGGCTCGGCATCTGGGTCTGGCCCAACGGCGGTGCCTACCACGGCATCCCGCTCGTCAACTTCCTGGGGTGGTTCGGCGTCGGCTTCGCCCTGTTCGGCTGGTGGGCGCTCGTGGAGCGCGATCGCACCCACCCGGGTGACGACGAGCTGGCCGACCTGCTCGGACCCGCCCTGTTCGTCTGGACGTGGATCGGCGAGACCGTGGCGCACGCGCTGTTCTTCGAGGGTCCGGGGGTGGCGGTCGCCAGCTTCCTCGCCATGGGCCTGTTCGCCGTGCCGGCGCTGCTGCGCCTCCGGGTCGTGGAGCGCTGGCGATGACCCGCGTCGTGATCATCGGCGCCGGTGTCGGCGGGCTCGGCGCGGCCACACGCCTGGTCGGCGCGGGCTGCGAGGTGACGGTCCTCGAGGCCGCCGGCTCGATCGGGGGCAAGCTCAACCACGAGGCCCTCGGCGGCCATGCGTTCGACACGGGCCCGTCGCTGATGACGATGCCCTTCACGCTCGCCGAGACCCTCGCGGCGGCCGACACCCGCCTGGAGGACGTGCTCGAGCTCCTGCCGGTCGAGCCGATCTGCCGCTACCTCTGGCACGACGGGTCGCAGCTGGAGACCTGGACCGACGATGATCGGACGGCTGCCGAGATGGAGCGGTTCGAGCACGGCGCGGGACAGGAGTGGCACGCGCTGCTGGAGCAGGGGCGGCGCACGTGGGACATGTCCCTGCCGCTGTTCCTGTCCGAGCCCGTCGGCTCGATCGTGGACATCGCTCGACGCAGCGGCCGCCCGATCGACCCGCGCGACATCCAGGCGCACGTCACCCTCTCGCAGGTGGCGCGACGGCGGTTCCGCGATCCTCGCCTGCAGCAGCTGATCGAGCGCTTCGCGACCTACGCCGGCGCCGATCCGGCGCGGGCGCCCGGCACGCTGTCGGTGATTCCGTATACGGAGACGGCCTTCGGTGCCTGGCACCCCCGTGGCGGCATGCATCGCATCGCGGAGGTCCTCCGTGACGCCATCGTGGCGGGCGGGGGCGAGGTCCGCACCAACGCACGCGTCGCGCGCGTCCTGGTCGAGAACGGTGCCGCCGTCGGCGTGGAGCTGGCCGACGGGACGCGCATCGCCGCCGACGCCGTCATCTCCAATGCCGACGCCTCGCACCTCTACACCGACCTGCTCGAGGCCCCGAAGGAGGCCAAGCAGGTGGCAGCGGCGCCGCAGAGCGTCTCGGGCTTCGTCCTGATGCTGGCGATCCGCGGTCGTACGCCGGAGCTCGCCCACCACAACATCTGGTTCCCGCGCGACTATCGGGCGGAGTTCGCCGACGTGTTCGACGACCCCCAGCCGCCGCACGACCCCGCGATCTACGTCTGCAACCCGGCGGCCACCGATCCCTCCTGCGCACCAGAGGGCGACGAGTCGTGGTTCGTGCTCGTCAACGCCCCACGCAACGGCCCCGTTGACTGGGACGCGGCCGGTCCGCGCTACCAGGAGCGGATCCTCGACCGGCTCGACGCGCTCGGGCTCGATGCCCGCGGGCGGGCCAAGGGCATCATCCGCCGCACCCCGGCCGACCTCGAGCGACTGACCGGCGCGCCGGGCGGAGCCATCTACGGCACGGCCTCGATGGGCCCTCGCTCGGCGTTTCTGCGCCCGCGCAACGAGTCGCCGGCCGTGCGCCGGCTGTACCTCGCCACGGGCAGCGCCCACCCCGGCGGCGGGGTGCCGCTGGTGCTGCTGTCCGGCAAGATCGCCGCCGAGCTCGTGCTGCGCGACTGCGTCTGAGCATCCGACAGGTGCGAAAGACTCCCTGCAGCGCACGCCCGTCCCCTTTCTGATGATTCGCTTCGCCCACTTCGCCGATCGCTTCCGCTGGCCCGTCGTCGCGGCGTGGGTGGTCGTCGTCGCTCTGAGCGCCTACGCGAGCGCGGGACTCAACGATCTCCTGTCGAACCGCTTCGACATTCCCAGCACCGAATCCACGCAGGTCCTCAACGTGCTGCAGCAGGACTTCGGGCAGCGCGGCGACTCGACCTTCGTGCTGGTCACGCAGGCCGACGGGGGCAGCAAGGTGACCCCGCAGCTGCTGCGCGAGACGACCGCCGCCGCCGGACGCGCGGCCACCGCACTCGGCGATGCGCGCGTCGGGACCGTCCAGACCAGCGGCGACCTCGCCTACGTCTCGATCGGCACGACCCTGGAGCCGGGCAAGGCGCAGGTGCTCGTGCCGCAGATGCGGGAGGCGATCGGGCCGATCAGCGGGGCCACGACGTACCTGTCCGGCCAGACGGCGATCAACCGCGACCTGCAGCCGATCGTCAACGAGGACCTCATCCGTGGGGAGCTGATCGCGATCCCCATCGCCATCATCGTCCTGCTGTTCATCTTCGGGACGATCATCTCCACCTTCGTGCCGCTGGCCTTCGCCCTCGCCACCGTTCCCACGACCCTGGGCATCGTCTGGATCGCCGCGCACCGCATCGACATGGCGATCTACGTCACGAACCTCGTCACGCTGATCGGCATCGGCATAGCCATCGACTACTCGCTCCTGGTCGTGTACCGCTTCCGCGAGGAGATGCTGGCCATCCAGCGTCGCAAGCTGGGACACGAGGGCGACGCCCGGCAGGTGCCGCTGACGCGCGACGAGGTGCGGGAGGCGCTGCGCCCGACCATGGAGTACGCCGGGCACGCCGTGGTGTTCTCCGGCCTCACCGTCGCGGTCGGGCTGGCGGGGCTGATCCTGCTCCCGCTGCCCTTCATCCGCTCGATGGGCGTGGGTGGTCTGGTGATCCCGCTGATCTCGATCCTGGCCGCCATCACGCTGCTGCCCGCGCTGCTGTCGCTCCTCGGCGTCTGGCTCGGTCGCGTGCGCGTGGTGCCCGTGCGGGTGCTCGAGGCGCGCATGGACAGCTCCAGCGGCTTCTGGGTGCGCCTGTCCTCGGCGATCATGCGGCGACCCTGGCCGTTCCTGGTGGTCGGCAGCGCCGTCCTGATCGCGCTGGCCCTGCCGACGCTGCAGATCTCGCTGACGCCCGGGTCGAACAAGGGCCTGCCCACGCAGAGCGAGGCGGTGCAGGGGATGCTGCTGCTCGAGGACTCCGTCGGCGCCGGCACGCTCGCGCCGTCGCAGATCGTCGTGGACACCGGCAGGGCCGACGGGGTCTGGCAGCCAGCCGAGCTGGCCGCGATGGGACGCCTCGCAGCATCGCTGCGCGCGGACCCGGCGATGAGCCCGGAGCCCACCGCCGTGGCGTCCGTCTCCGACGTGCTCGCCAAGGGCGATACCCCGGCCGCCCGCCAGCAGGCGATCAAGGCCGGCCTCGTCGACCCCACGGGGCGCTACGCGCTGATCCTCGCCGCCTCGCAGGATGCGTACGGCTCTGTGGAGGCGCAGGACCTTGCCCGCCGAATCCGCGGTACGGACGTCCCGGACGCCCGCTTCCCCGCCGACACGACCGTGCTCGTCGGCGGTGGGCCGGGAGCGGGGATCGACTTCATCGATCAGATCTACGGCTCCTTCCCGTACCTGATCCTGTTCGTGCTCAGCGTCTCCTTCGTGCTGCTGATGCGCGCCTTCCGCTCGGTGCTGCTGCCGCTCAAGGCGGTGATCCTCAACGTCCTCAGCGTCGCGGCCGCCTACGGCCTGCTCGTCATGGTCTTCCAGTACGGCTGGGCGGAGTGGGCGGGGCTGCACCCAACGGGCCAGATCGAGGCGTGGATTCCGATCTTCCTGTTCGCGATGCTGTTTGGACTCTCGATGGATTACGAGGTCTTCCTGGTCACCCGCATGCGCGAGCTGTACGACGGCGGCCTGTCCAATGAGGAGGCCGTCGGGCAGGGGCTGCAGCGCACCGGGCGCATCGTGTCTGCAGCGGCGATCATCCTCGTCTCGGCCTTCGCCGGCTTCCTGTTCGGCTCCCTCGCGGCGTTCCAGCAGTTCGGGCTCGGCCTGGCTGCCGGCATCCTGATCGACGCGACGCTGATCCGCATGATCCTGGTCCCCGCCTACATGCGGATCGCCGGCGATATCAACTGGTATCTGCCGAGCTGGCTCGCGCGGATCCTGCGCGTCGAGCCCTCGCCGATCCGGCGTTCCTGACAACCCGGCCGCGCGCCGGTACGCTTCGGACATCGCACGGACCCGGGGAGGGGACATGAGCACAGATCTCGACTACGTCATCGTCGGCGGTGGCACCGCCGGATCGGTGATCGCAGCGCGCCTGACGGAGAACCCGGACATCAAGGTCGGCCTGATCGAGGCCGGTCCCGACGATCGCGGCTTCGACGAGGTGCTCAAGCTGAAGCGCTGGCTCGAGCTGCTCGAAGGCGACCTCGACTACAAGTACACGACGCAGATCCAGCCGCGCGGCAACTCGCACATCGTGCACAGCCGCGCCAAGGTGCTGGGCGGATGCTCGTCCCACAACACGATGATCTGGTTCAAGCCCCTGCCCGGCGATTGGGACGACTGGGCCGCCCAGGGCGCCACCGGCTGGGAGGGCGAGCACATGGAGCAGTACTACGCCAAGCTCCCCAACAAGCACCAGATCGTGCCGGAGCAGGACCGCGATCCGATCCTCCCCGATTGGATCGAATCGGCCGTGGCCGCCACGGGTGTGCAGCGCCAGCCCGACTGGAACGCCAAGCCCTTCGGCGACGGCGCCGGCTTCCTCGACGTCGCCTACGACCCCGACACCGGCATCCGCTCCTCGGCCAGCGTCTCGTACCTGCACCCGATCATGGACACGCGCACGAACCTGCACGTGATCTGCAACACCCGTGCGCTGCGGGTCAACCTGACCGGGGATCGCGCCACCTCGGTGGACTGCGTCAACGAGCTGACCGGCGAGCGCATCACCTACTCGGCGACCAAGGAGATCATCCTCTGCGCCGGCGCGATCGACTCGCCCCGCCTCCTGCTCCTGTCGGGCATCGGTCCGGCCGACGAGCTCCGCGACCTGGATATCGAGGTGCAGCACGACCTCCCGAGCGTGGGCGGCGAGATCCTCGACCACCCTGAGTCGATCATCATGTGGGAGCTCAAGAAGCCGCTCGGGCCGCAGACGGCGATGGGCGCAGATTGCGCCCTGTTCGTCAACCGGCTCAAGCACGACGACCGACCGGACCTGATGTACCACACGTACCAGCTTCCGTTCACGTTCAACACCGAGCGGCTCGGCTACCCCGTGCCGGAGAACGTGATCTGCATGACGCCGAACATCCCGCGCACCAAGTCGCGTGGGCGGCTCTGGCTGCTCTCCAAGAACCCCGACATCAAGCCGGCGATCGACTTCGGCTACTTCACCGATCCCGACGGCTACGACGAGCAGACGATCGTGGACGGCCTCGAGATCGCCCGCGAGGTCGCGGCCACCGGCCCCTTCAAGGACTGGATCAAGAAGGAGGTCGCCCCGGGGCCGAAGATCACGTCACGCGCCGACCTCTCGAAGTACGGTCGTGCCGCGCACCACACCGTGTACCACCCGCTCGGCGGCTGCAAGGTCGGCGCGGTCGACGACCCGACGACCGTGGTCGGGCCCGACATGAAGGTCAAGGGCCTCGACGGCCTGCGCGTGGCCGACGGTGCGATCTTCCCGGCGCTGACGACCGTCAACCCCGTCGTCGGCGTCCTGATGATCGGCGAGAAGTGCGCCGATCTGATCCTCAACGGGCACTAGCGATCAGCTGCTGGCAGCGCGGGCCCGGCTGACCTGAGCCGCGGTCACCGCTGCCAGCACGATCGCGCCGCCGAGCACCTGCTCGGTGCTGAGCACCTGGCCGAGCGCCACCCAGGCCACGGCGCCCGCCAGGATCGGCTCCAGCATGGCGGTCACCGACGCGCCGTCGGCGCCGATGCGGTGCACGCCGGCGAGCATCAGCGCGAACGGGATCACCGTGCCCAGCACGACGACGTAGATGCAGTACAGCCAGGCCGGTGCGTCGAGTGGGGCGGAGGCGGCGGTCTCGCCCAGCGCGGCCCACGGGTACGACCACCAGGGCATCACGATCGAGAGCACCACCGCGCCGAAGGCGAGCCCGATGCCGAGCACCGCCGGTGCCGAGCGGCGGCGCGTCAGGCTCTCGGCGTGCAGCACGTAATACGCGTAGGCGACGCCCGCGGCGAGGCTCCAGAGCAGGCCGGCGGTGGAGAGGCCCGCCAGCTGGCCCCCGCCGATGCCGAGCACGAGCGCGAGCCCGGCAAGGGCGACGGGGATGGCGCACCACGCCACCAGTGGCAGCTGCCGCTTCCAGACGAAGCGCACCCACAGCGCGACCAGCAGCGGGGCGGAGTACTCGATGATCAGCGCGATCCCGATCGGTACCCGGTCGATCGCCTCGAAGTACGTCCACTGCACGCAGACCAGTCCGATGCCGCCGAAGGCGAGGAACGGCAGCACCTCGCGGCGCCCGAGCCGCAGCGCCGGACGGTCGCGCCAGAGCAGCCAGAGGATCAGCAGGAGCGCGGAGGCCGAGATGCGGATCTCGGCGAGCCGCGCCGGCTCGACGCCCGCATCCATCACGACGCGAGAGGCGGTGCCGTTGACGCCCCAGAGCGTCACGGCCCCGACCACCATCAGCGTGCCGGTCAGCATTCGCGAGGCGCGCATCGCCGGTAGCCTACGGGCAGTGCTCGCCGACTCCGCCATCCTGCCGCTCGTGACGGCGTTGATCGCCGGTGCGCTGGCGGCCCGCATGGCGGGCAGCGCGACGCGCAGCTTCGCACCGTCCAAGCCGCTCTGGGCCCTCGGGCTGCTGCTCTTCGCCGCGGCCAGCGCCGCCGCCGCCTACGGCACCGCGGACGGCTGGGGGAACATCTCCTTCCGGATCTACTACCTGACGGGCGCCTGCCTGTGCGTGGCCGTGCTCGGCGCGGGCAGCGCCTTTCTCGCCCTGCCGCGGTCCGTGGCGCTGATCCTCTTCGGGATGACCGCGACGGCCGTCATCGGTGCCACGGTGACCGTCCTGATCGCCCCCGTCGATACCGCGGCCTTCGCCGATCTGACCGGGCTGCAGGCGCCGCCGAACAGCGCCATCGCCGGCCACGCAGCGATCTGGGCGATCGGGATGAACAGCGTCGGCACGCTCCTGCTGATCGCCGGCGCGCTCCTCTCGCTCGTGCGCCGCGTGCGCACCGGGCCGAACGCCGCGATCCTGGCGGGCGTGATCGCGATCGCCTTGGCAGGCACGCTGACGCGCTTCGGCGGACAGGAGACGCTGTACCTCGGTCAGATGGTGGGGCTGCTGATCCTCGGCGGCGGGATGGAGTGGGCCAACCGGGTGGGCCGCCAACCCGGTCGCCTGCCGCCGATCGCCGCCTCCTAGAGGCGCGTGCGACGTGCGCCATCGAGCGGCGCCAGCGCCGAGGCCACCGCACCGACCGCGATCAGGCAGATCCCGAGCAACTGGAGCGCGCTCCTGCCCGTACCGAGGAGCACCAGCGAGATCGCGATGGTGGTGATCGGCTCGAGCACGCCAAGGGCACCGACCGCCGGGGCCCCGATCTGCGGCAGCGACCAGGTGCGCGCCAGCGTGGGGATGGCGCCCCCACCGATGCCTCCCAACGCGATGGCTCCGAGTCCCGCGGGCGAGAGGAGCAGCGCGTTCGGGCCCTCGACGACCAGCGCGACGACCACCCCGCAGACAGCCGCCGCCGTAGAGGCGGCCAAGGCGACGTCCACCGTGCTCGCTGCCCGCAGCGCCACGTCCAGGGCACTGACGAAGAGCGCGAACACCACGGCGCTGCCAACCGCGAGCAGGATCCCAACCGGTTCCCCGTTGCCCGCAGCGACCACGATGGTCACCGCGCCGCCGACGATGACGGCGGACCCTGCGATCGACAACCGGGCCGGTAGGCGCCGCGACGCGACGGCGACGAGCACGACGACGAAGACGGGCGTCGTCATCGCCAGCCCCGTTGCAGCACCAACGCCGAGGCGGGGGAGTGCTGCGTAGAAGAGCGCGAGCGCGACCATGGACAGCCCGCCCGACACCAGCGCGATACTGATCCCCCGGCGCCCGCTGGCGCGCGTCGGTCGACGCGCACCTCGGACCATCCCGAGCGCCACCGCACCCGCGAGGAAGAACAGCGCGGCGGTGGCAAAGGGAAAGCCGCGCTCCAGATCGATCCTGTTCGAGGCGAACGCGGTGACCCCACAGGCGATCATCAAGGTGGCAACCACCAGCGTGACCCGACCTCTGCGCAGGCTGGCATCGCCGACGCCCTCGTGATACCCGCCGAGGAGCAGTGCGCCACCGGCGAGGATCGCCACGCCCAACGCCACGTTGAAGGACTGCGCCGCAGGCGTGGCCCCGCCGAAATGCGCCACGCCGCGCCCGTAGGCGATCAGCGAGCCCAGCAGGACGACCGCGGTCGCCGCGGTGCCCCAGCGCACGCCGAAGCGCATTGCCATGAGGCCCGCCAGCACGAAGGCCGTCACCGCGACCGCAGGTGCCGCGACCGGGACTCCGACGGCCACGGCGATGATCACCACCGCGAGGCCGACCAGCGGCCCGGGGCGCAGCAGCTCACGACGCCAGCCCGGCCGCGCCCACGCGAGCATCAGCGCACCCACGACGAGGTACCCAGCGGCAGCGCCGAGCAGCAGCGTCAACGCGGCCCCGACTCGATCGATCGCGGCCGCCGGGGGCCCACCGATTGCGAGCACGGCGAGGTCGATGCCCGCACCCAGCGCCGCCAGCACGACCACGCAGAGCAGGTAGCGCGTGACCGTCGCCAGGTCGACCAGTCGGAGGACCTGACGCTGGAGCAGCGTGGCGCCGACCAGCAGCACTCCCAGCCGAAGGACGACGGCCAGCGCGATCGCCAACGGCGACTGATCGGCCATGACCAACGCGACGACATCGGCAAGCAGGAACGCCGGCCACAGCGCGCGTCCCCGCAAGGCGAGGACGGCAGTGCCGATGGCGAGGGGCAGTGCGAGCGGGCTGACGAGCGCATCGGGGTCGGCGACGAGATCGGACAGCATCGCGCCGAGCACGACAGCGATCGCCAGCAGGGACCCCTCGATCCACCACCGGGCGCGTCGCGCCGCCGCACGTGGGTCCAAACGGTTCTGGACGGCGCCGGAGGGGGCGCCGTCTGCGCTGTTCAGCGCGCCCAGCGCTGATCCCGCGGCCACGACACGCGCTGGCAGAAGGTGCTGCCGCCCTCGATGAAGGGCATGAACGCCCGTCTGAACTCCTCGCTCAGCCCGACCTCCTCGGCGGCCACATGCATGTGGTCCGCCCAGGCCTTGCGCTGCTCGCCGGTGATCTTCAGGCCGTGGTGCGCCGCGCGCATCACCTCGAAGCCACCGCGCTCCTGCGTGTGCAGCTTGGGACCGCCCAGCAGCTCGGCCAGCCACAGGGTCAGACGCTCGGCGTGCTGCTCGCCGGGATCACGGAACAGCGGTAGCAGCACGGGGTCGGCGAAGACGCGCTCGTAGAAGCGCTCAGTCAGCCGTTCAAGGGCCGGCAGGCCGCCGGCCAGGGTGAAGAGGGTCCGATCGGCAGAATCGGGACGGTCAGATTCGAACTGACGACCCCGCGCTCCCAAAGCGCGTGCGCTACCAGGCTGCGCCACGTCCCGCTGCGGATCGGAACCTTCCGTGGGCGCTAGGCCCCCGGAACGGCCCGGAGGCCCTGGATCTCGCGGATCGCGGCGAGCTCGCGCAGCGCCTCGACCTCGATCTGCCGGATGCGCTCGCGCGTCAGGCCGAACTCGCGACCGATCTCGTCGAGCGTGCGCGGATCGAGCCCGTCGAGCCCGTAGCGCAGCTCGAGGACGCGGCGATGACGCTCCGGCAGCGCGCTCAGCCCCTCCTGCAGGGCCTCGTGGCGCAGCTGATCGGAGACGGCGTCCATCGGATCGACGGCCTCGGAATCGGCGAGGAAGTCGGAGAAGCTGGACTCGCCCTCGTCGCCCACGGGCTCCTCGAGGGAGATGGGCGAGCGGGCGGCCTTGCGGACGTCGAGCACCTGGTACAGCGGGAGCTTCGCCTCGTCGGCGATCTCCTCGTTGGAGGGCTCGCGGCCGAGGCGCAGCATCAAGGTGCGCTCCGCGCGGTTGATCTTCTGGAGGCGCTCCACCACGTGCACGGGCAGGCGGATGGTGCGGCTCTTGTCGGCCAGCGCACGGGCGACGGCCTGACGGATCCACCAGGTGGCGTACGTCGAGAACTTGAGGTCGCGGCGCCAATCGAACTTCTCGACGGCGCGGATCAGGCCGAGGATGCCCTCCTGGATCAGATCCAGGAAGCCGAGGCCCTGGCCGCGGTAGTTCTTCGCGATCGACACGACGAGCCGCAGGTTCGACTCGACCATCTGCTGCTTCGCCTGCATGTCGCCCTTCTCGACGCGCTTGGCGAGACGGATCTCGTCAGCCTTCGTCAGGAGGGGATAGCGGCCGACCTCGTGGAGGAAGAGCTGCAGGGAATCGGTGGTGCCCTCGTAGGCGAGCCGGCGCTCGAGCGCGGTCGGCTCAGCAGGACGATCGTTGTCCTCGATGATCTCGATGCCCTCGGCCTCGATCATGCCCTTGACGGCATCCATCGCGTCGGGCTCGAGCTCGTGCTCGGCCAGCGCCTCGACGATCTCGCCGAACGCGAGCGTTCCCCGCTCATTGCCCAGCTCGATCAGACGCTGGTACTCGGGAAGCTCTTGGACCTCACTCGGCTGCTCGACGATCATCGGATTCGCGACCCTTTCGGCTGGGTTCGGCGCACTGCGCCGGTAGACTCTCAAAAGCGCTCAGGCGCTCCAGACCTAACGTACGACGGAGACACCCTATTCCCCTGCAGGCCACATCACTCTCGCTCGGGCCCTACGGGACGAACTGCTACATCGTCCACCCCGACGATTCGGCCGACTGCGTCGTCATCGATCCCGGTGAAGAGCCGGAACGCGTCATTGCCGCGCTGGCCGATTCGGGGCTGCGGTGCACAGCGGTCCTCGTGACCCACGGGCACCTCGATCACATCGGCGCGGTCGGCGCCGTCGCCGGAGAAGCGACGTGCTCAGTGTATACCAGCGCTGGAGATCGAGAGGTGCTCGCCCACATCAACGATCACCTCTGGCCCGGCTTCGGTCCCTACATCGAGCATGCGCCGGAGGGTCTGCTCGAGCCCGGGACATCCCTCGAGCTCGCGGGCATCCGCATCGACGTCTTCGCGACCCCCGGCCACTACCCGCACGCGGTGTCGCTCCTGCTGACGGGACCTGACGGCTCGCAGGTGCTGGCGGCCGGCGACGTCCTGTTCGCCGGCTCCGTCGGACGCACCGACCTCGAGGGCGGCGACTGGGGCGTGCTCGAGCAGTCCATCGGCCTCCTGCTGCGCGAGGTCGAGCTGGACACGCCGGTGCTGCCGGGCCATGGCCCGGTCACGACGCTCCGCCACGAGCTCGCCACCAACCCCTTCCTCGCGGGACTGCGCGCATGAGCGACGACTTCAACGCGCCCCGCGGCACGCTCGACTGGCTGCCCGCCCGGCAGGCCGCGCGCCACGCCATGATCGAGCGCTTCCGCGAGCTCTGCATCGGCGCTGGCTACGCCGAGGCCGCGACGCCCGTCTTCGAGGAGAAGGCGCTGTTCTCGCGCACGGCGGGCGAGAGTTCGGAGGTCGTGGGCAAGGAGATGTACCTGTTCGAGGATCAGGGCGAGCGGATGCTGGCCCTGCGCCCGGAGTTCACCGCCTCGCTGATGCGGCTGTACCTCGGCAACGGCCTGTCGCGCGAGGCGCAGCCGGTTCGACTCTGGTGCGCCGGCTCCTGCTACCGGTACGCCGCCGTCCAGCGCGGACGCTACCGCGAGTTCACGCAGGTCGACGCGGAGGCAATCGGCTCCGACGATCCCGCCGTCGATGCCGACCTGATCGCCCTCCAGCTGCGCTGGTACCGCGCGCTCGGCCTCGAAGGCGTCGAGCTGCGCATCAACACGATCGGCGACCAGGGCGACCGCGAGCCCTACCTGGCGCTGCTGCGCGACTACCTCGATGCGCACCTCGATGCCGTGGACGACGAGATCCGCCGACAGCGCGATGTCAACCCGCTGCGCGCCTTCGACACCAAGCACCCGCCGTCCCAGGCCGTGATGGCCAACGCGCCGAAGATCGCCGACCACGTCAGCGAGGCGGCCACCGAGCACTTCGCGGCCGTCCGCGCCTTCCTCGACGCTCGCGGCGTCGAGTACACGGTCGATCCCACGCTGGTGCGCGGCCTCGACTACTACTGCCGCACGACGTGGGAGTTCGCCTGGCCCGAGCTGGGGGGCCAGTCGGGCATCGGCGGTGGCGGCCGCTACGACGGGCTCGCCGAGTCGATCGGCGGCCCGGCCACCCCGGGCGTTGGCTTCGCCTCGGGCGTCGAGCGCGTGCTGCTGGCGCTCGAGGAGCAGGAGCGCCTGCCCGCCACGCCCCGCCCGGTCGATGCCTTCTTCGCCATCTTCACCCCGGCCGCCCGCCCCGAGCTGCATGCGCTGCTCGACGTCGCACGCGACGCCGGCGTGGTGTGCGAGGCCGATCTGGCCGGACGCGGCGTCAAGGGCCAGATGAAGCAGGCGGATCGCATCGGTGCCGCACGAACGGTCGTGTGCGGCGACGATGAATGGACGCGCCGGGTGTGCCTCGTGCGCGATATGACCAGTGGCCAGCAGGTGGAAGTCCCGCTCGCCGGGCTGGTCGAGCATCTCGTGAACGCGAAGGGGTAGACGTGACGTACAGGACCAGGCTCTGCGGGGAGTTCGACGACTCCCAGATCGGCGATGAGGTCGACGCCTCCGGCTGGACCGCGCGGCTGCGCGACCACGGCGGGCTCGTCTTCATCGATCTGCGGGATCGCAGCGGCATGGTCCAGCTCGTGATCGATCCCGAGCATGCGCCGGCAGCCATCGCCGTCGCGCAGTCGATCCGCGTCGAGAGCGTGATCCACGCCCGCGGTCGCGTCGTGGCGCGCGCCGAGGGCACCGTCAATCCGAACCTGCCGACCGGCGGCATCGAGATCCTCGTGGACGAGCTGATCGAGCTCTCGCCGAGCGATCCGCTGCCGTTCCAGCTCGACGACGAGAACGTCGACGAGGCGCTGCGCATCCGCCATCGCGCGCTCGACCTGCGTCGCGACGAGATGCAGCGCAACCTGCGCATCCGCTCGCAGGTGACCCGCATCATCCGCACGCACCTCGAGGAGCGCGGCTTCTGGGATCTCGAGACCCCGATCCTGACGAAGTCGACCCCCGAGGGCGCCCGCGACTTCGTCGTGCCGGCCCGCCTGCACCCGGGCAGCGTGTACGCACTGCCGCAGTCGCCCCAGCTCTTCAAGCAGCTGTACATGATGGCCGGCTTCGAGCGCTACTACCAGATCGCACGCTGCTTCCGCGATGAGGCCCAGCGCGCCGATCGCCAGCTCGAGTTCACGCAGCTCGACCTCGAGATGTCGTTCGTGGAGCGCGATGAGATCCTCGATCTGGCGGAGGAGCTCTACTGCCGGATCTGGAAGGAGGTCCTCGACGTCGATCTGCCGCGGCCCTTCCCGAAGCTCCCGCACTCCGAGACGATGCTGCGCTTCGGCTCCGACAAGCCGGACCTCCGCTACGGCCTCGAGATCAGCGACGTCTCCGACCTCGTGCGCGACTCCGGCTTCAGCGTCTTCAAGGGCGCCGTCGAGAGCGGCGGGCGCGTCCGCGCGCTGGCCTGCCCCGGCGCCGCCGCCCTCAGCCGCAAGGACCTCGACGAGCTGGCCGAGTTCGCCAAGGAGTGGGGCGGCAAGGGGCTCGCGTACCTGCTGATCGAGGAGTCGGGCGACGTGCGCTCGCCGATCGCCAAGTTCCTCAGCGAGGACGAGCTGGCTGGGATCCGCGCGGCCACCGGCGCCAACCCCGGCGATGCGATCTTCCTGGCCGCCGACACCGAGGCCGTGGTCGTGCGCGTGCTCGGCGCTCTGCGCCCGCACCTCGCCGAGCGCTACGAGCTCGCCGATCCGAACGCCTGGTCGATGCTGTTCGTCGTCGACTTCCCGCTCTTCGGGTGGAATGAGGACGAGGGCCGCTGGGTCGCCGAGCACCACATGTTCACGGCGCCCCGCGCCGAGGACGAGAGCCGGCTCGAGTCCGACCCCGGCTCCGTGCTGTCGGAGGCCTACGACATGGTCATCAACGGCAGCGAGATCGCCTCGGGCTCGATCCGTATCAACCGCCCCGATCTGCAGGAGCGCATCTTCCGCACCGTCGGGTTCTCCGACGAGGAGGCGGAGGAGCGCTTCGGCTTCCTGCTGCGCGCCCTCCACTACGGCGCACCGCCGCACGGCGGCATCGCGCCCGGCATCGATCGCACCGTGATGCTGCTCGCCGGCACCGACTCGATCCGCGACGTCATCGCCTTCCCGAAGATCAGCGGCGGCTTCGATCCTCTGACCGACGCCCCGTCGCCCGCCACCGATCTGCAGTGGCGCGATCTCGGCCTGCCGATTCCGCCCAAGCCCAAGGCCAAGGACGCGGAGGCACCGTCGTGACCCGCGCCGACGGCCGTGCACACGACGAGCTCCGCCCGGTCGTGATCACGCCCGGCTTCCTCCAGTCGGCGCCGTCCGCGCTGATCGAGGTGGGACAGACGCGAGTGCTCTGCACCGCGATCATCGAGGAGAGCGTGCCCCCGTGGATGCGCGGCCAGGGTCGCGGCTGGCTGACCGCCGAGTACGGCATGCTGCCGGCCTCCACCGGCCAGCGCAAGCAGCGCGACGCCACCAAGGGCAAGCTCGACGGGCGCACCGTCGAGATCCAGCGCCTGATCGGCCGCTCGCTGCGCGCGGTGGTCGACCTCGGCCAGCTCGGCGAGAACACCCTCTGGGTCGACTGCGACGTGCTGGAGGCCGACGGCGGCACCCGCTGCGCCTCGATCACCGGCGCCTACGTCGCCGCGCACATCGCTCTGGCCCGGATTGGACGGACCGCCGCGCTGCGCGATTCGATCGCCGCGATCAGCGTCGGCATCGTCGACGGCCAGCCGGTGCTCGACCTGCCGTACGTCGAGGACTCGCGTGCCGACGTCGACATGAACGTCGTGATGACCGGTTCCGATGGCCTCGTCGAGGTGCAGGGCACTGCGGAAGGGACGCCGTTCCCGCGCGCCGATCTGAACAGCCTGCTCGATCTCGCCGGCCTCGGCATGACCGCCCTGCGCGCCGCGCAGCAGGCCGCCATCGACGCCGCGTGATCGAGCGCATTCTCCTCGCCACGGGCAACGCCGGCAAGGCCGCGGAGCTCGCGCGCCTGCTCGGGTGCCCGGTGCTGCCGATCGAGGGCTGGGACCCGCCCATCGAGGACGGGTCCAGCTTCCACGACAACGCGCGGATCAAGGCGCTCGCCGGCGCTGCGCAGAGTCCCGGGGAATGGGTTGTCGCCGACGACTCCGGTATCGAGGTCGATGCGCTCAACGGCGCCCCGGGCGTCCTCAGCGCCCGCTTCGGCGGTGACGGCCTGGACGATGCCGGCCGCACTGCTGCGCTGCTGGCGGCGGTCGCCGACGCGGAGGATCGCTCGGCGCGCTTTCGCTGCGTGCTCGTCGCGATCGGTCCCGACGGCCGGGAGCACAGCGCAGACGGCACGCTGGAGGGGCGTCTCGCGGTCGCACCACGCGGCGCCAACGGCTTCGGCTACGACCCGATCCTGATCCCGGCCGGACTGACCCGCACCTGCGGTGAGCTATCGGCTGACGAGAAGAACGCGATCTCCCATCGCGGAGCCGCTGCGCGCGCCCTGCGCGATACGCTCGGCCTGTGAACCGCGTCGCAACCCTCGGCCTGCCGGTGGCGTACGGCCTGAGCGGCCTGCTGCTGCTGGCGCTCTCCCTGCTGACGGGGTCCGCTGCCGCGCTCGCCGCCGCCGTTCTGCTCGCGACGATCCTGCTCGCGCAGATCGCCGACCCGCCGTTCGGCGGTCGCACTGCGCGCCACCGGGCGCTGGGACGGATCGCCGCCGCCGCCACGGCGCTGGTGCTCGCGACCGTCGCGATGATCGGTGCCATCGCGGCCGGCTTCGACCTGATCGTGCACTGGCAGTGGGTCGCCGCGGGCGCGGGAGTCGCCGCGCTGATCCTCCTGGCACCCGTTGCCGCCCTCAGCCGCGTCGCCCTCGAGGTGCCGATCCTCCGCTCGGAGCGCACCGCGCTGACCCGTGGGGCGGCCGTCACCGCCGCCCTCGGCCTGGCGATGCTCGTGGCGGGCTACGTCCTTCCGGCGACGGCGGCCGTGATCGCCGTCGCCTTCGCGCTGATCGCCGCCCTGGAGGGCGTCGCGATGGCCCGGCCCGGTGGCGCAGGCCTGCGGCGTCTGCCGACCGAGGACGAGATCGCCGCCGTCGACGCCGCGGTGGCCACCGGCCCCCCGGAGGTGATCGGGCACCGCCGCGTCGTCGTGCGCGCGACCGGCGGCGCCGAGTACCTGTCGCTGGAGGTCCTCGTCCGCCAGCGCTGCTCCGCCGAGCAGATGCTGGAGGTCCGCGAGGCGCTCGAGCGAGCGATCCGCGGAGCGCTGCCCGACCTCGTGGTCAGCGTCCGGATCCGCGTCGGGGAGCTCCCGCCCGTCGGCTCCGAGGACCGCACGCGGCAGCTCGACGACACGCGCACGCAGGTCTTCGACGAGGAGGCAACGCGATTCTCAGAGGACGAGGCCACGCAGGTCGATGACGAGCCGACGCAGGTGGCGATCGACCCCGTGCTACCGTCAGCGCCATGGAGGGATCGATGACACCCGACGCCGCGCTGGCGGAGCTGCTCGAGGTCTCCGACCGGCTGCGCAGCATCGCGCTGTTCGACGCCGAGGGCGCCGTGCTGGCCGAGATCGGCGGGCTGGGGCCCGACGCGCTGGCGGTCCTGACCGCCGCCGACGATGCCGCCCGGCTGCTCGGCCGACCGCCTGTCCAGCAGTGCGAGGTCGGGCTCCCGGAGGCGCTCGTCTTCGCCGTCCGCGAGCAGGGCTGCGCCGCCGTCGCCGTGGCGGATCCCGATGCCACTGCCGGACTCGTCTTCTACGACCTGCGCGCCGCACTGCGCGCCGTTGCCGGAGCCGCCTGATGCGTCGCGCGCTCGGCCTCCTGGTAACCGCGACCGCCGCCGCGGGCGCGATCGTCCTCCTGCGCCGCCGCAGCAACGCCGCGGCCGTGCGCGCCGACCTCTACTTTGCCGACGGATCGATGCTCTCGCTGGGCGACGATGCACCCGAGATCGACGGCCTGATGCGCGCAGCCCGCGCCGCCATGGGAGCACACTGATGCACGATCTCGCCGACCGCATTCGCGCCGTCGCCTACCTCGAGGGCGACTTCGTCCTCCGCTCGGGGCGACGCAGCTCGTTCTACCTCGACAAGTACCGCTTTGAGACGCAGCCCGACCTGCTGCGCGAGATCGGCGAGCTGCTGGCCGCTCGCATCGCCGAGGTCGAGCCGGACGCCGTGCGCATCGCCGGCCCCGAGCTGGGAGCCGTGGCACTTGCCGCCTCGTCCAGCATGGCGTCGGGCAAGCCGTTCCTGATCGTGCGCAGCGCGGCCAAGGACTACGGCACGTCCAACCGGCTCGAGGGGATCTTCGAGGAGGGCGAGCGCGTGGTCGTGGTCGAGGACATTGTGACCAGCGGCGGTGCCGCGCTCGACGCCGTCCGCAGCCTGCGCCAGGCCGGGCTGATCTGCGACACGGTCATCTGCGTCGTCGATCGCGGCGAGGGCGGGGCAGAGGCCATGACCGCCGCCGGCGTGCACCTCGAGCACCTGCTCGACGCCGAGGCGCTTCGGCTCGGACGCTAGCCCCGTTCGTTCGATTTGGCTCGGTTGAGCCAAATTTGAGGCGATTTGGCTTACTTCCACGGGTCGATCTTGGCAAACCCGCATCGTTGAGCGAAAGTCCGTCCGATCGGGCTGGTACCTTCGGGCCGTTCACAACCGTCCTGGAGGAATCAGTGACCAAGGCAGAGTTCATCGATGAAATTGCACGCAAGACCGGCCAGAGCAAGAAGGATGCTGGCGACGCGGTCGAGGCGATGCTGAGCACGATCACCGACACGCTGAAGCGTGGCGGCGACGTGACGTTCACCGGCTTCGGCAAGTTCACCGTGCAGGCGCGCGCCGCCCGCACCGGCGTGAACCCCCGCACCGGCGAGAAGGTGCAGATCGCCGCGACCACCGTGCCGAAGTTCTCGGCCGGCTCGCAGCTCAAGGCCGCTGTCAAGGGCTGAGCCGCTCCGCCACGGACTCCGTGGCTCTGCGGTACCGCGGCCGCTCCGTCCCTCCGGGGATGGGGCGGCCGTTCTGCGTTGCGGGGCACGCCGACGCGCCTAGTACCGTCCCCTCTCGATGACCGTCCCCTTCGGAGATCGCCTGGCGGCCAAGGTTGCCGCAACCGGTAGCGCGCTCTGCGTGGGCATCGATCCCCGCGGCCCGTTCCCCGACGCCGTGCTGCGCGGGCTCTCGGATACGCGCTCGGGCCGCGCTCGCGCGGTGGAGCGCTACTGCCAGGGATTGATCGAGGCCGTCGCGCCCCACTGCTGCGCGATCAAGCCGCAGGTCGCGCTGTTCGAGCTCTACGGCGGCTACGGGCTGACGGCGCTCGACGCCGTCTGTGCGACCGCCCGCGAGCACGGCCTGCTGATCATCGCCGACGCCAAGCGCGGCGATATCGCCTCGACCGCCGCCGCCTACGCCGAGGCTTGGATCGGCATCCGGCCCGGTGAACACGAGCCGCTCGCCGATGCCGTCACGATCAACGCCTACATGGGCCCCGACACGGTCGAGCCCTTCCTCGAGGTGGCGGACCGTCACGGCGCCGGGCTGTTCATCCTCGCCCGCACCTCGAACCCGGGCGCCCGCGAGCTGGAGGAGCAGGAGCTGGCCGCCGGTGGCGAGGTCTGGGAGCGCGTGGCCGGCTGGATCGATGGCTGGAGCGCGGGGCGGACCGGGACCAGCGGACTGTCCAGCGTCGGCGCGGTGATCGGCGCAACCGCGCCCGCCGTCGTGCGGACCGCCCGCGATCTGATGCCCCAGTCACCGCTGCTGCTCCCCGGCGTCGGCGCGCAGGGCGGCCGCATCGCGGATCTGGCGCCGGCCTTCGAGCAGCACCCCGCCGGCGGCCTCGTCGTGGCGGCGCGCAGCGTGATCGAGGCGTGGCGCGAGGACGACGGCGACTGGATGACCGCGGTCGCAGAGGCGGCGCGCCAGCACACGCGTCAGATCGACGCGATCCGCTAGGAGCGGTTGGCCGCTGCGTCGTGGCGACAGCGGGGTCCGACCCCTTGCCCCACGACCGCCCAGCGGTCGGCAACGCCCGGTGCGCACGTGCGGTCGTGCGACGAACGGGTCTGACCCCTTTGTCGGATCCACTCCCGACCGTCTAGAGTCAGCAGCGCATGATCATCACCGTGACCCCCAACGCCGCGCTCGACAAGACCATCGAGGTCCCGAGCATGCAGATCGGCATGCGTCACCGCGGTGCCCGCGGCTTCGTCGCCCCCGGCGGCAAGGGCATCAACGTGGCGCGCGCGCTGCTGCTGCTGCACCAGCCCGTGATCGCGACGGGGCTGGCCGGCGGCGAGACGGGCGCGCGGATCCAACGCGAGCTCGACGCCGAGGGCATCCTCAATGACTTCGTCCAGATCGACGGCGAGTCGCGCAGCTCGACCGTGCTGATCGATCCCACCAGCGGCCGCCAGACCGAGATCATCGAGAACGGTCCGAGCGTGACCGCACGCGAGCTCGACGCGCTGCTGGACCGGCTGGAATACGTCGCCCGCGATGCGCCCGTCGTCGTCCTCGCCGGCTCGCTTCCGCGCGACGTGCCCGAGGACTGGTACGCCGACGCCATCAAGCGCCTGCGCCGCACGGGCGCCCAGATCATCCTGGACTCCGAGGGCGAGCCGCTGCGGCAGGCCGTCGCCGCCGAGCCGCACCTCGTCGCTCCCAACCAGCTCGAGGCCGAGGAGCTCGTCGGCCACGAGTTCGCAGGCGAGAGCGACCTGATCGACGCGCTCGACGAGATCGCCGACATGGGTGCCCGCAACGTCCTGATCACCAACGAGACGGGTGCCGCGATGCTGCTGCGCGAGAACGGCCACGAGCGCCGCATCCGCGTGACGGTGCCTCGCGTCGAGGCCATCAGCACGGTCGGCGCGGGCGATGCCCTGCTGGCCGGCTACCTCGCCGCGCGCCGCCGGGACGGTACGCCGGAGGATGCCCTCCGCCACGCGGTGGCCTGCGGCACCGCCAGCACGCTCGTGCCCGGCGCCGGCGCCTTCGACCCCCGTGAGGCCAAGCGCCAGTTCGCGCTGACCGAGTTTCACGAGCTCAATCTGCGCTGAGTCGCAGGCACGCAGATCGCGCCTCCGTCCGAAGGCGCGACTAGTGTCCGAGACAGGCATCGACAGACCGCGCAGACGTGCCCGCTTGCGGGGACGCCGGCGCCGAAAGGACACGGACAACGCGGTGGAGATCGAAATCGGACGTGGCAAGAAGGCGCGACGCGCCTATGGCTTTGACGACATCGCAATCGTGCCCTCGCGGCGCACGCGAGATGCCGAGGACGTCGACATCGGCTGGAAGCTGGGCCCGTACCTGATCGAACTGCCGCTGCTGGCCTCCGCCATGGACGGCGTCGTGTCCCCGGCGACCGCCATCGAGATCGGCAAGCTCGGCGGGGTCGGCGTTCTCAACCTCGAGGGCCTGTGGGGTCGCTACGCCGACGCCGACGGCATCCTCGAGGAGATCGCCGCGCTGCCGCCCGAGCGCGCCACGCGCCGCATGCAGGAGATCTACGAGGCGCCGCTCGACATCGACCTGATGGCCCAGCGCGTCCGCGAGATCAAGGCCGCTGGCGTCATCACCGCCGCGTCGCTCACCCCGCAGCGCGTCCGCGACCACTGGGAGGCGATCGTCGCCGCCGGCCTCGACGTCCTCGTGATCCAGGGCACCGTCGTCTCCGCCGAGCACGTCTCGCGCAGCGTCGAGGCGCTCAACCTCAAGGAGTTCATCGCCAACGTCGGGATCCCGTGCGTCGTCGGCGGCTGTGCCAGCTACCAGACCGCATTGCACCTGATGCGCACCGGCGCGGCCGGCGTCCTCGTCGGTGTCGGACCGGGCGCGGCGTGCACGACGCGCGGCGTCCTCGGCGTCGGCGTCCCGCAGGCGACGGCGATCGCCGATGCCGCGGCGGCCCGCGTCCAGCACGTGCTCGAGACCGGCCAGTACTGCAACGTGATCGCCGATGGCGGCATGCGCACGGGCGGCGACATCTCCAAGGCGATCGCCTGTGGCGCCGATGCCGTGATGATCGGTTCGCCGCTGGCCCGCGCCCACGAGGCGCCCGGCAAGGGCACCCACTGGGGCATGGCCACGTTCCACCCGACGCTGCCGCGCGGTGCGCGGGTGCAGACGACGCAGGTGGCGACGCTCAAGGAGGTCCTGCTCGGACCTGCCAACGAGAACGACGGCACGCTCAACCTGATGGGCGCCCTCCGCACGTCGATGGCAACCACCGGCTACGAGACGATCCACGAGTTCCAGAAGGCCGAGATCATGGTCGCGCCCGCACTGCAGACCGAGGGCAAGAAGCTGCAGCGCGAGCAGGGCATCGGAATGTCGCGCTAGCCCGTTGAGTGCCGACCGACCGATCCTCGTCCTCGACTTCGGGGCGCAGTACGCCCAGCTGATCGCCCGCCGCATCCGCGAGTGCCGGGTGCTGTCCGAGCTCGTGCCGCACGACATCTCCGTGGAGGAGATCCGGCGGCGCGACCCGGTCGGCATCGTGCTGTCCGGCGGTCCGGCCTCCGTCAACGAGCCGGGCGCACCGGCGCTCGATGCCGGGCTGTTCGACCTCGGGATCCCCGTGCTCGGCATCTGCTACGGCATGCAGTCGATGGCGCAGGCGCTGGGCGGCGAGGTCGGGCGCACGGGCACCGGCGAGTTCGGCAAGACCGAGATCGAGATCCAGTCCGACGCGGTGCTGTTCCACGGCGTGCCCGCCACGCACACCTGCTGGATGAGCCACAACGACTCCGTCACGCGCCTGCCCGACGGATTCCGCGCCACGGCCAGCACCGCCGGTGCCCCCACGGCCGCCATGGAGCACGTCGAGCGCCGTCTGCACGCCGTGCAGTTCCACCCCGAGGTGATGCACACGCCGATGGGCACCGAGATGCTGGAGCGCTTCGCCTACGAGGTCTGCGGGCAGGACGGCACCTGGACCCCGCAGCACGTGATCGACGAGCAGGTGGCCCGCATCCGCGCCCAGGTCGGCGACCAGAAGGTCCTCTGCGCACTGTCCGGCGGCGTCGACTCCGCCGTCGCCGCGCTCCTCGTGCACAAGGCCGTCGGCGACCAGCTGACCTGCGTCTTCGTGGACCACGGGATGCTCCGCGAGGGCGAGGCCGAGCAGGTGGTGGAGACCTTCGGGAACCACTACAAGGTCCCACTCGTGCACGTGCAGGCCCAGGACCGCTTCCTCGGGCTGCTGGCGGGCGTCACCGACCCGGAGCAGAAGCGCAAGATCATCGGCGAGGCCTTCATCCGCATCTTCGAGGAGGAGTCGCGCCGGCTCGACGGCGTCAAGTTCCTCGTCCAGGGCACGCTCTACTCCGACGTCATCGAGTCGGGCTCGAAGACCGCGGCCAAGATCAAGTCGCACCACAACGTGGGCGGCCTGCCCGACGACATGGACCTCGAGCTGTGCGAGCCACTGCGACTGCTGTTCAAGGACGAGGTGCGCCGCGTCGGCATCGAGCTCGGCATGCCCGACCGGATGGTCTGGCGCCAGCCGTTCCCCGGCCCGGGACTCGGCATCCGGATCATCGGCGACATCACCCGCGAGCGCCTCGACATCCTCCGCCGCGCCGACTTCGTGCTGCAGGAGGAGGTCCGCGCCGCCGGCTGGTACAACCAGGTCTGGCAGAGCTTCGCCGTGCTGCCGTGCATCAAGAGCGTCGGCGTGATGGGCGACGCCCGCACCTACGAGTATCCGATCATCGTCCGCGCCGTCACCAGCGAGGACGCGATGACGGCCGATTGGGCGCGCCTACCCTACGACCTGCTCGAGCGCATCTCGACGCGGATCATCAACGAGGTCCAGGGCGTCAATCGCGTGGCGCTCGACATCTCGTCGAAGCCCCCCGGCACCATCGAGTGGGAATAGCGAGCCGGATCGCAGGCAATCGCCTGCGCTAGCGGTATCCTGCGACCGTGGCAGCGAAGAGGACACCGCCGCGTGCCAGCCAGCGCGCAGCAGCCGTGCGCCGCCGGCGCCGCGGCCTGATCGTCGTCGTCATCGGCCTGCTCGTCTTCGGCGTCTTCGCCTACGTCTTGCGCCCGAGCGACTCGGGCTCGGCCGCCGCGCCCACCTCGACGGAGAGTGCGATCGAGCTCGCGGCCAAGAAGGCCGCAGCCGGTGCTGCCGCCGGCGCCAAGGCGGCCGACGCCGTCGAGCAGCGGGCGTGGGGGATCGGCCAGTACGCCAGCCAGGTGCCGACCTCCGACGGCGTCAACGCGGGCTCCTCGACCGCCGGCAACGTCGTGGCGCTGACCTTCGACGACGGGCCGGGCAAGGACACCTGGGACGTGCTCGCGCTGCTGAAGCGCTACAAGATGCACGCCACGTTCTTCGTGATCGGCCAGAACGTCGCCGACAACCCCGGCGTGCTGCAGGCCGCCGTGGCAGCCGGCAACGTCGTGGCGGATCACTCGTGGTCGCACGCCAGCCTCCCGAGCCTCGACGCGGCGGGGCTCAAGACGGAGATCGTGGACACCAAGCGCGCGATCATCGACGAGACCGGGCACGTGCCCACGCTGATGCGCCCGCCGTTTGGCGACTTCACCGGCAAGACCAACGAGTACTCGCGCGGGCAGGGGATGCTGCCCGTGCTCTGGACGATCGACAGCAACGACTGGGCGCTGCAGGATCCGGCCACGATCGCCGCCAACGTGCTCAATGCGGCTGCGCTCAAGCCCGGCGCGATCATCCTGCTGCACGACGGGTCGATGAACCGCCAGATGACCGTCAACGCGCTGCCGATGATCCTGGATGGACTCAAGGCCCGCGGGCTGCGCTCCGTCACCGTGCCCGAGCTGCTGCGTCTGGGGCCGCCGTCGATCGCACGGCCTGGCGACTACAAGCTGAGCGACTACGCCAAGGCGGGCTCGAACTAGAGCGCTGCGCGCAGGCGGGCCGCGTGGCCCTCGATCTCGGCCGGATCGCCGGCAGCCGGCGCCCACGGAAAGACGAACTCGTCACCCGCCACGCGTGGGATCACGTGGACGTGCAGGTGGAACACCGTCTGTCCGGCGTCGGGTCGGGCCAGTGACAGGTAGGTGATGCCCGTGGCGCCCAGCTGCGACTCGGCTGCGCGTCCAACGCGGGCCGCGAGCGCCATGCAGGCCGCCAGGTCCTCGTCCGCGGCCGCGAGGGCGTCCTCGACGTGCAGGCGCGGCACGACCAGCGCGTGCCCGGGGGCGGCCGGGTAGATGTCCATGAAGGCCACCGCCCGCTCCGTCTCGGCAATGCGGATCGACGGGACGTCGCCGGCGAGGATCTGGCAGAACAGGCACTCGGACATGCCAGAAGCGTACGGCCGATCACCCCCGGCGGCACGGACGACGGCACCCGTCGGAGGGAGGCCGTCCGCCCGTGCTGGTTACCTTCGTGGCGTGAGCGCCTTCTCCGATCCCCGCTGGTTCGACCGCGAGGCGGCCGTGGAGCGCGAGGACGCGGTCTGCCGCGCCGTGCCACAGGCCGACGGCGGCTTCATCCGCCACGCCGAGACGCAGTCCGGCGCCACCCTCGACGTCGTCACCTTCCGCGTCTGCGAGGGGCCGCTCGCCGGGCATCACGCCGGGCTCCTGATCTGGCCGCCGCGCAGCGCAGCCGACCGCGCGCGCACCCTCGGCGCGCTCGCCGAGACCGACGCGGACCACCTCGAGGCGCGCCTGGCAGAGGTCGCCGTGCGCTGCCGTCTGGAGACCTCGCCCTTCGGCGAGCTCGAAGTCCGCAAGATCCTCGAGGTGGTCCCCGCGGTTGCCGTGCCACCGGCTGCGGGGCCGAATCCGCCGATGGTGCGCGAGGACATCCTGCCGCCGCGCCCGCCAGAGCCCCCGGTCACCACGATCCACGTGATCCGCACGCCGCAGGAGGTGCTGCAGGCCGTCGAGCTGCTGCAGGACCAGCCCGTGCTCGGCTTCGACATCGAGACGGCCTGCACGCGCCTGCCACCCGAGCGCCGCGAGGAGCGCGACGCCTTCGACCCGTGGAACGGCACGGTCCGGCTCGTGCAGATCGCTGCACCCGGCCCGGACGGCGGTGCGATCTCCGTCGTGCTGGACTGCTGGGACGTGGACCCCGGCCCGCTGCTGCGCCTGCTCGGCGACGGTCGACGCGTGCTCGCCCACAACGCGAAGTTCGAGCAGAGCTGGGTCAAGTACCGCTGGGACATCGAGCTGACGGACCTCCTCGACACCTGCGCATGGTGGACCGTGATCGCGGGGCATCTCAAGGCCGCCGGCTTCGAGCACGGGGTGGAGGACGCCAAGCTCGTCACGCTCGCCGACCGCTTCCTGCACGCCGAGCTGGACAAGTCGTTCCAGGTCTCGGATTGGGCCCAGGAGGAGCTCTCAGAGGGCCAGCTGAAATACGCCGGCGAGGACGCCGCGATCCTGCTGCCGCTCGCCAACCTGCTGGAGGAGCTCGGCGAGGAGCTGGGCTGCGCCGAGCAGGCGCGTCTGGCGTCGCAGGCCGGCGGACGCCGCGCCGCGATCTCGACGCACTACGCCGCCGATCGCCATGGCGACGAGCGCGAGGAGGCGCTGGCCATGATCGGCAGCGCCGCCACGAACGCCGATCTCGAGTCGGCCGGCGCGATCATGCGCCGGATGGTGCTCAGCGCAGCCTCACGGCAGCTCGTTGCGGGCGCCTACGTCGCGCGCCGCTCTCAGCTGTCCTCCTGATCCGCCCGCCGGTCCCAGGCGCCGGTGAAGGCCGCCCAGGACCCCACGGCGACGGCTGCGCCGATCACCAGCACGAGCGAACGCGTGCGCCGCGGGGTCAGCCGTGCAGCCGCGCCGAGGCCAAGGCCCGCATGCACGGCGTAGAGGGCGTGCTCGCGTGCGCCCAGACGTCGTTGGACAGGCGGAACCGTCAGCGGCCACCACAGGCGCGGCACGGCGCGGTTGAGCGCGTCGTGCGTCGCATTGATATCGTCATCACAGGCGGAGACCCATTCAGTGAGCCGATCGGCGGAGCTGCGGAGGGGAGGTGCATCGTCAGGCATGGACCTCATGCTACGGTCCGCGCCGTGCGGTGACCTACCCGCCCAACGACTATGCCTCAGAAAACTCTCTCCGCAAAGCCCGCCGACGTCGAGCACGGCTGGCTCATCATCGATGCCGACGGCGAAGTGCTCGGTCGCCTCTCGACTCGCATCGCCGACGCGCTGCGCGGGAAGGGCAAGACGAACTTCACGCCGCACGTCAACACCGGCGACTACGTGATCGTGATCAACTGCGAGCGCGTCCGCGTGACCGGCAACAAGCTGGAGCAGAAGAAGTACTACCGTCACTCCGGCTATCCGGGCGGCCTCCGTGAGCGCACGCTCCAGGAGCAGCTCGACCGGAATCCGACCGAAGTGATCCGTCATGCCGTCAAGGGCATGCTTCCGAAGAACAAGCTCGGCGCGGCTCAGCTGACCATGCTGAAGATCTACGCCGGCTCCGACCATCCGCACGCGGCTCAGCAGCCGCTTCCGCTGCCGTAAGGCGAAGAGGGTATCCGATGAGCGACAAGGCCATGTATCGCGCGACCGGCAAGCGCAAGACCTCGGTCGCGCGCGTCACGCTCACCCCCGGCACCGGCACGGTTACCTGCAACGGTCGTCCGGCTGAGCAGTACTTCGATCGTGCCCCGCTGCGCGCCATGGCCCTCAGCCCGCTCGTCGAGGTCGGCCTCGCCGATAGCTTCGACGTCACGCTCCGCCTGCACGGCGGCGGCATCAGCGGCCAGGCCGGCGCCTCGCGCCACGGTATTGCCCGTGCGCTCGTCGAGGCCGATCCGAACCTCCGTGGCGATCTCAAGCGTGCGGGCTTCCTAGCCCGTGACGCCCGTGCTGTCGAGCGCAAGAAGGCAGGCCTCAAGAAGGCCCGCAAGCGCCCGCAGTTCTCCAAGCGCTAGGGAGCAGCCCGTGGCTCGTGCCTGGTTCGGCACCGATGGCATCCGCGGCGTCGCCAATGCGCGTCTGACGCCCGAGCTGGCGTTACGCGTGGGGCGGGCCGCCGTCCAGCGCCTGCAGGACGCGCAGCCCAACCCCGTGGTCCTGATCGGCCGTGACACGCGCCGGTCCGGGACCATGCTCGAGGACGCCCTCGCGGCGGGAATCGCCTCGGCCGGCGGGCATGCCGTCCGCCTTGGCGTCTTGCCGACGCCCGCCGTGGCCTGGAGCGTCGTGCAGCGCAAAGCCGCCGCCGGCATCGTCATCAGCGCCAGCCACAATCCGTACCCGGACAACGGCATCAAGCTCTTCGGCGCGGACGGCTACAAGCTGCTCGACGCGGAGGAGGAGGCGATCGAGGCGCTGCTCGACCTCGACACCACGCTCCCCACCGGTGCCGACGTCGGCACCACGAGCTCGGTCGATGGCGCCGCCGACGCCTACGCCGATTGGGTGGCCGACGTCGCCGGCACGCCGCTCGACGGCATGCGGATCGTGGTGGACTGCGCCCATGGCGCCGCCGTCACCGTCGCCCCACGGCTCTTCGAGCGCCTGGGGGCCTCGGCCACGCTGATCGCCTGCGCCCCCGACGGCTGCAACATCAACGTCGACTGCGGATCCACGCACCTCGCTGCCGTGGCTGCGGCCGTCCGTGCACACGGTGCCACGCTGGGTGTCGCCTTCGACGGCGATGCCGACCGCGTGCTGTTCGTGACCGCCGATGGCAGCCACGTCGACGGCGACCACATCCTCACGATCCTCGCAGCCGACGCGATCGCCCGCAACGCGCTGCCGGGCAACCGCGTGGTGCTGACCAGCATGGCGAACCTCGGCGCGCACCACGCGCTGCGCGCGCTGGGCTGCACGCTGGAGCTCACCGACGTGGGCGACCGCTACGTGCTGGAGGCCATGCGTCGCGACGCCACGGCACTCGGCGGCGAGCAATCCGGGCACGTGATCGCGCTCGACCACCAGACGACCGGCGACGGCCCGTTGACTGCGACGCTGGTGCTGGCCGCGCTGGCGCGCTCGGGTCAGACGCTCGCCGAGGCCGCCAGCGCCGTCGAGAAGTTCCCCCAGAACCTGATCAGCGTGCGTGCGCGCCGCGAGGGCCTGCCGGAGTGCGCACCGCTCTGGGAGGCGATCGCGGTGGCCGAGGCCCAGCTCGGCGAGAACGGGCGCATCGTCGTGCGCTCCTCCGGTACCGAGCCGCTCGTCCGGGTCATGGTCGAGGCGCGTGACGCCGGCGAGTGCCTGGCGATCGCCGAGGCGCTCGTCGCCATCGTCGAGCGGGAACTGCCCGTCGTCGAGTGACGCCCGGCGGGGCTCCCCGCCCGGAGCGGTAGGATGGCCTGCATATGTGCGGCATCATCGGGTACGTCGGGGCACGGCCCTGCAAAGAGCTGGTGCTTTCTGGACTCGAGCATCTGGAGTACCGCGGCTATGACTCCTCGGGCCTCGTGCTGGTCGGCGAGCACGGGCTCGATCGTGCCCGCGCCGTGGGCCCGGTCAAGGCGCTGCGCGCCGTCGCCGGCGGTGTCAGCGAGACCGCCACTGCCGGGATGGGCCACACCCGCTGGGCGACGCACGGCGGCGTGGAGGAGCGCAACGCCCATCCGTTCCTGTCGGAGGACGGCCGCTTCGCCGTCCTGATGAACGGCATCTTCGAGAACTACATCGACCTGCGCGCGCAGGTCACGGCCAAGGGCCACACGCTGACGTCGGATACCGACACCGAGGCGCTGGTCCACATGATCGAGGAGGAGTACGACGGCGATATCGCCGAGACGTGCCGGCGGATCTTCCCGCGCCTCGAGGGCCACTTCGCCTTCCTCGCGATGGCAATCGATGAGCCGGACCGCATCGTCGCCGCGCGCCTGGCCTGGCCGCCGCTGGTGGTCGGACGGGGGGAGGGGGAGAACTACATCGCCTCCTTCACGCCGGCCTTCCTCGAGCAGACGCGGATGATCCAGATCGTCGACGAGTCCGAGCTCGTGATCGTGACGGCCGACAACGTCGAGTTCCGCGCCATCGCCGACGGGTCCCCGCGGGAGCACGAGATCGAGCGCGCCGACGACTCCATCGAGGTCGCGGCCAAGGGCGGCTACGAGAGCTTCATGCTCAAGGAGATCCACGAGCAGCCGACCGCCATCGCCGACACGATCGCCGAGCGCTTCCACCACGGCGAGCTCCACCTCGACGGCTTCGGCCTGAGCGACGACGACCTGCGCGAGATCAACCGCGTGCTGATCGTCGGCTGCGGCACGGCGCTGCACTCGGGACTCGTCGGGCGGTACCTGATCGAGGAGTGGGGCGGAGTGGCCACCGAGGCCGACGTGGCGAGCGAGTGGCGCTACCGCAACGGCGTCTTCGACCCCAAGACGCTGGTGCTCGCGATCTCCCAGTCCGGCGAGACCGCCGACACGCTGGCGGCCATGCAGATCGCCAAGGAGCGTGGGGCCCGCGTCGTCGCCGTCACCAACATCATGGGCTCCGCAATCGCCCGGGCCGCCGACGGGGTGCTCTACACGCGCGCCGGGCTCGAGATCGGCGTGGCGGCCTCGAAGACCTTCACCGCGCAGGTGACGCTGATGACGCTGATCGCCCTGCACCTCGGTGCGGTGCGGGGTCATCTGTCCCCCGAGGACGTCGCGCTAATCGGCGGCGAGCTGCGCGAGCTGCCCGACCTCGTTCAGCAGCTGCTCGACGACAAGGAGCTCGACGCCCAGCTCGACATGCTGGCCGACCGCTTCTGCCACGACCGCTTCTTCCTGTACCTCGGCCGCCACCTCGGCCTGCCGATCTGCCAGGAGGGCGCGCTCAAGCTCAAGGAGATCTCGTACATCCCGACGGACGCCTACGCGGCCGGCGAGATGAAGCACGGTCCGATCGCGCTGCTCGGCGAGGACACGCCCGTTGTCGCCGTCGCCACCGACAGCCACGTTTTCGAGAAGATGGCCTCGAACCTCGAGGAGGTCCGCGCCCGCGGGGCCCACGTGATCGCCGTCGCGACCGCCGGCAACACCTCGATCGAGGCCCACGCCGAGCACGTCCTGTACGTGCCGCGCACCCGCCCCGAGCTCCAGCCGATCCTCGCGGTGATCCCGCTGCAGCTGCTGGCCTACAAGATCACCGGGCGGCTCGGCCTCGACGTCGATCGTCCGCGCAACCTGGCCAAGACCGTCACCGTCGAGTGAGCGACGGGCTCGCCGCACCGCGGCTGCTCGTCGGCCTCGACCTGATCGAGATCGAGCGCATCGAACGCGCACTGGCACGCCACCCGGAGCGCTTTCGGGCGCGCTGCTTCACGGAGCGCGAGATCGCGGAGCTCGACCGCAAGCCGCGGCCCAGCGAGAGCTACGCGGGCCGCTTCGCCGCCAAGGAGGCGATCGGCAAGGCGCTGGGGACCGGCGTCCACTTCACCTGGCTGGAGATCGAGGTCGCGGGGCGCGGCAAGCCCGCGGTGACGCTGCACGGTTGGACGCGCGAGGTGGCGGCGCGCAAGGGCGTCGTCGCCATCGACGTCTCGATCACGCACTCGCGCACGACCAGTGCGGCCGTGGCGATTGCGATTCTGGGTCCGGAAGAGGGAGCCTAGGACTCGTCGGCCGGGGCGTCAGCCTCGGCAGCAGGCTCCGCGGCGGGAGCCTCCTCGGCCTTCGGCTCGGCCTTCTTCTTCGCGGCCGGCTTCTTGGCAGGAGCCTTCTTCTTGGGAGCCTCCACGGCGGGAGCCTCCTCCGTGGCGACCTCGGCAGCGGCCTCCTCGACGGGGGCCTCCTCGACCGGGGTCTCCGCAGCAACCTTCTTCTTCGGCGCAGCCTTGACCGGCGTCTTGCGCGTCACGCGGCGCTTCTTCGTCTCCTCGACCTGCGGGCCGCGGGCGATGATGCGCGTAGCGCGGGACTTCTTGCGCGCTGCGGTCTTCTCGTGCAGGGCGTGCTTGGCGGCTGCGCGATCGACCAGCGAGATGTAGTGCTGGTGCGCTGCCTCCACGGCCGCGGCATCGCCGCTCTGCACGGCGTCGATCAGCCGACGGAACGCCGTCTTGATCGAGGACCGGTAGCGGATGTTCTCGACGCGCTGACGCTCGGCGACGAGGATGCGCTTCTTCTGCTGCTTGATATTCGCCATAAGCCTTGTGTGTCTGCGCGCGGGGATCTCCCCGCAACGCTGCGGAGGGTAGCAGGGTCGCGAGCGCATCCGCGCAACCGGACCGCCTGCCATCATCGATGCATGGCGATGAACGAGGACGCTCCCGTCCCGGGCGCACGCAGCCGCTCGGTCTCCGCCGCGCTCTTCAGTGCCGCCACCGGCGTCTCCCGCGTGCTCGGTCTGGTGCGCGAGATCATCTCCGCGCAGCTGCTCGGGGTGTCCGGCCCCGCCAGCGCGTTCGTCGTGGCGAACAACGTCCCCAATACCGTCCGCTCCCTCGTCGCGGACTCCGCGCTCGGGGCCTCGTTCGTGCCGGTCTTCAACGAGCTGCTCGTCAAGGGCGAGCGCGAGCGAGCCTGGCGCGTGGCCTCCAGCGCGCTGACGCTGGCCACGCTGGCGCTGATGGGCATCACCGCGTTGGGCATCTTCTTCGCGCGTCCGCTGCTCAGCTTCGCCAACCTGACGGGTGAGCAGCTGGACCTCGCGGTGCAGATGACGCGGATTCTGTTTCCGATCCTGATCCTGCTCGGGATCTCCGGACTCGTGCAGGCGATCCTCAACTCCTTCGACGAGTTCGTGTTGCCCGCGATCGCCCCGGTCTTCTGGAACATCGTGATCATCGGCTTCCTGATCTACGCCTTCACCGTGCCCGACCTCAACCAGCGCGCCGTGATCCTCGCGATCGGCACGCTCGTCGGCACCGCCGTCCAGATGGTGATCCCGCTGCCGGCGCTGCGCGGCAAGGGCGGTCGCCTGCGTCCGCGCGTCGATATCCGCGACCCCGCGGTGCGGCGCATCCTGATCCTGCTGATCCCCGTCGCGCTGGGCCTCGGCCTGGCCAACGTCAACCTGACCGTCTCGACCTACATCGCCACCTACGTCGATCCGACGTACGCGCCCCGGGCGATCGACGCCGCCTTCCGCGTCTACATGCTGCCGCAGGGGATCTTCAGCGTCGCCGTCTCGACCATCATGTTCCCGAGCCTCGCCCGTGCGGTCGCCGCGCACGACTTCACGCGCTTCCGCACGTCGCTGGCCGACGGCACGCGCCTGATCATCTTCCTGCTCTTGCCCGCCAGTGCCGTGATCGCGGTGCTCGCCGAGCCGATCATCCAGCTGCTCTTCCAGCGCGGGGCGTGGACCGCAGCCGATACGCCCGGCGTGGCCGAGGCCCTGATCGCCTTCAGCATCGGCCTCGCGCTCAACGGCGTGATCCTCCTGCTGACGCGCTGCTTCTTCGCCCTCCAGCACGTCTGGGCGGCGACGGCGATCGCGCTCGTCAACCTCGTGCTCGCCGCCGGCCTGAGCCTCGCGCTGTTCGGCCCCTGCGGCGTCTGGGGCATTCCGCTGGCCAACTCGCTCGCCAACGTCGTCGTCGTGCCGCTGATGTGGATCCTGCTGTCGCGGCACGTGGGCGACCTCGACGGGCGCGGGGTGCTGCTGAGCACGCTGCGCTCGCTGATCGTTGCGGCGGCCGTGGCGGCGCTGGCCTGGGGCATCTGGCAGGGACTGCACGCCGCGCTCGGCGAGACGCTGCCCGCCCAGCTGATCGAGGTCGGCACGGCGGTCGCGGCCGGCGGCGTCGTCTATCTCGCCGTGATGCACGTGCTGCGCGTGCCCGAGGCCGGGCGCATCCTGGCGCTCGTGCGGCGCAGTGGAGCGGAGGAGGCGGCATGAGGATCGAGCTCGACCGGCTGCCATGGCCGCTCGGCGCGCTCCTGATCGTGGCGTCCGATTCGATCGGCCGCTTCCAGCGCCATCGCTGCACGACCGCAGCCGCGGCGATCGCCTTCCACGTGCTCTTCAGCGTGTTCCCGCTGATCCTGCTGATCACCGTCGTTGCCGGCTCGCGCATGCGCAGCGCCGAGGTGCGCAGCGCCATCGCCGACGGGCTGATGAATACGCTGCCGCTCGATCCCTCGGCCCGCGATCAGATCGACCAGCTGCTGCTCATCGCCAACGCGAACCTGCCGGCGATCGGCATCATCGGCGCCGTCGCGCTCGTCTGGTCGGCCAGCGGCATGCTCGGCAGCGTGCGCGGCGCCATGGAGCTGGCGTGGGAGGGGTACGGCGGGACGCGCCCGTTCGTGCGCGGCAAGCTCGTCGACGCGATCCTCCTGACCGTGCTCGTGACCGTGATCCTCTCGTCGTTCCTGATCGGCATCCTGATCGGCTTCGCGCCGCAGGTCCCCCAAGACGCCTTCGGCGCCTCGGGTCTCGCCCACGATGCCGCGGCCGTCGTGCGCTCGTGGATCGGCCCGCTGACGTCGCTCCTGTCGAGCATCGTCGTGATGCTGCTGGCCTACAAGTTCCTCCCGAAGCCGCGGCCGGCGCTGCGCTTCGCGGCCGCCGGCGCCATCATCGCGGGGGTGCTGTTCGAGGTCGCCCGCCGCGTCTTCACGGTCTACCTCGAGAAGATCGCGCGCTACGACCTGATCTACGGGTCGATCGGCTCGATCATCGCGTTCCTCTTCTTCGTCTACATCGCGGCGATCATCCTGCTCTACGGAGCCGAGCTGGGAGCCTCGATCCGACGCGTCCAGATGGCCGGGCGGCTGATGCCGAGGAGGAAGGCGAAGCCCGAAGCGTCATGACCGGTACCCTGTGCGCGTGGACCAGGACCTGATCCGGAACTTCTCGATCGTCGCGCACATCGACCATGGCAAGTCGACGCTCGCCGATCGCATCCTCGAGATCTCCGGCGCGGTGTCGAAGCGCGACATGCAGGACCAGCTGCTCGACTCGATGGACATCGAGCGCGAGCGCGGCATCACGATCAAGGCGCAGGCCGTCCGCGTCCCCTGGGAGCGCAACGGGGTCACCTACCAGCTGAACCTGATCGACACGCCCGGCCACGTCGACTTCACCTACGAGGTCTCGCGCTCCCTCGCGGCCTGTGAGGGCGCGGTGCTGGTCGTCGACGCCTCGCAGGGCATCGAGGCCCAGACCGTCGCCAACGCGCACCTCGCGATCGACAACGGCCTCGAGATCGTGCCGGTCATCAACAAGGTCGATCTGCCCGCCGCCTATCCCGACGAGGTCGCCAAGGAGACCGCCGACTTCCTCGGCGACGATCCCAACCACGTCGTGCGCATCTCCGCCAAGAGCGGCCTCAACGTCAACGAGGTCCTGGATGCCGTCGTCGACCGGATCCCCGCACCGGCCGGCGATCCCAGCGCCCCGTCGCGCGCCCTCGTCTTCGATTCCGTCTACGACCAGTACCGCGGCGTGATCGCCTACATCCGCGTCGTCGACGGCGTGCTCAAGAAGGGCGCGACCCTCCAGTCGATGGCGACCGGCCAGACCCATGTGATCGAAGAGGTCGGCGTGATGGGCCCGCAGATGACCCCCGTGACCAGCCTCGGCGCCGGTGAGGTGGGCTACGTCATCACCGGCGTCAAGGACGTCGCCGAGATCAAGGTCGGCGACACCTTCACCGACGCCGCGAAGCCGGCCGAGGTCGCGCTGGAGGGCTACATCGACGTCAAGCCGATGGTCTTCGCGGGCCTCTTCCCGAGCGATGGCGAGCAGTACGAGGACCTGCGCGACGCGCTCGCCAAGCTGCGCCTCAACGACGCCTCCCTGATGTACGAGCCGGAGAGCTCGCAGGCGCTCGGCTTCGGCTTCCGCTGCGGCTTCCTCGGCCTGCTGCACATGGACGTGGTGCGCGAGCGCCTCGAGCGCGAGTGGGACCTCGACCTGATCGCCACGACGCCGAACGTGCTCTACGACGTCCTCACGACGGCCGGCGACACCGTCGAGGTGCGCAACCCCTCCGACATGCCACCCGCGACGATCATCGAGCACGTCGAGGAGCCGTACGTGCGCGCCACCGTGATCGTGCCGAAGGAGTTCGTCGGCCCGATCATGAGCCTCTGCCAGGAGGAGCGCCGCGGCGATTTCGAGAAGATGGACTACCTGTCCGAGACGCGCGTGGCGATCATCTACGCCCTGCCGCTCGCCGAGATCGTCCTCGACTTCTACGACCAGCTCAAGAGCCGCACCAAGGGCTACGCGTCCTTCGACTACGAGATGATCGGCTACCGCGAGTCGAACCTCTCCAAGGTGGACATCCTGCTCAACGGGGAGACCGTCGACGCGCTCAGCATCATCGTGCACCGCGACAAGGCCTACGCGGCCGGCAAGGCGCTGGTCGACCGGCTGCGCAAGATCATCCCGCGCCAGTTCTTCGACGTGCCGGTGCAGGCGGCGATCGGCTCGCGCATCATCGCCCGCGAGACGATCAAGGCCAAGCGCAAGGACGTGCTCGCCAAGTGCTACGGCGGTGACATCTCGCGCAAGCGCAAGCTGCTCGAGAAGCAGAAGAAGGGCAAGAAGAACCGGATGAAGTACGTCGGCGCCGTCGAAGTGCCGCAGGAGGCGTTCCTCAGCGTCCTCTCGCTCGACGACAACGACGCGTAGCCGTCCGCGCGGGCGAGCCACGATCGCCGTTCCCGGAGCGTCCCACATCGTGGGTCAGCGGTCTCATCACGTGGTGGGACGCGATCGACGCCGCCAGTCGCAACGTCGTAGCGTGACGCCATGACAACCACCCGCTTCGTCGGCCTCGGCTCCATGGGCGCCGGCATGTGCCGCAACCTCCTCCAGCACGGCTTCCCGCTGACCGTCGACGACCTCAGCGCGGAGCGCGTCGCCGAGCTGGTCGGAGCCGGCGCCACTGCCGGCACTCCCGGTCCCGTCACCGAGACCGTCGTGATGCTCTCCGTGCCGGGTCCCAAGGAGGTCGAGACCGTCTGCTTCGGCGACGACGGGCTGCTGGCGCGCATGCAGCCGGGCTCCGTGCTGATCAACCTCTCGACCGTCAACCTCGAGAGCGCCCGCGCGCTGGAGACCGCCGCCACCGAGCGGGGCGTCCTGTGCGTCGATGCGCCCGTGACCGGGGCGGCTGACGGGGCGGCCGACGGCTCGCTGGTAATCATGTGCGGCTGCACCCACGCGGCGCTCGCCGCCGCCCGCCCGCAGCTCGAGGCGATCTCGAAGAGCATTCACCACATGGGCGCGGCCCCGGCGGGCACGGCGGCCAAGCTCCTGACCAACATGCTGTGGTTCATCCACGTCACGGCGCTGTCGGACAGCCTCAGCCTCGCCACACGCTGCGGCATCGATCCCGACGTCTTCGCAACGCTCGTGCGCGACAGCGCCGGCGACTCGTGGGTGGCCGGACACGACCTCGGCAACATCCTCGCCGACGATGACGACGAGTCGTTCACGCTCGCCCTCTGCACCAAGGACCTCCGCCTGATCGGGGAGATCGAGGATGAGATGGGCTACGCCAGCGATCTCGCAGCGGCCGCCCGCGCCCGCTTCGGCGCGGCGCAGGAGCGCTTTGGCCCGCAGGCCGGCGAGCTCGCCGTCACGCGGCTGGCCGAGGAGGCCGCGCGGACGTCGATCCGCTCCCGCTAGGCGTTGACGCTGCCCATGGGGCAGAACCCCATGGGGAGGCCACCGGGCCCGCTCAGACCCAGCGCAACCACTTGAAGACGCCCAGCAGCACGGCCACGGTCCCGATCAGCACCGCGAAGATGGCGACGAACGCCAGTGCGGTGTGCTGGAACGGCACCGGGACGTTCATCCCGAACAGGTTCGTCACGAAGGTCACCGGCAGGAACACCACGGTCAACACCGTCAGCACCTGCAGGATGCGGTTCTGGCGGTGGCTGATCGCGGTCTCGTTCGTCTCGGACAGCGCCTCAGCGACCTCCTTGTAGTTCTCGAGGAGGTCCCAGATCCGCTCGGCGGAATCGACCAGGTCGTCGTAGTAGATGTCGAGGTCCTCGCTGGCGAGGTAGCGCTCGCCCGCGCGCTCGAGCTGGCGCAGCACGGGCCGCTGCGGCTTGGTGATCTTGCGGTAGCCGATGATCTCCTGCTTGACGTTCGAGATCATCCGGACGATCGACTCGTCGGGGTCGCGCTCGAACAGGTGATCCTCGATCTCCTCGAGCTTGCGACCGATCTGGTCGAGGATCGGGAAGCAGTAGCCGTAGAGCGAGTCCAGTACCTCGTAGAACAGGAAGCCCGAGCCCTTGGCGAACCACTCGGCGCGCTCCTCCTCGTTCGCCTCGAGACGGCGGAACACGTTGCTGACCGGCTTGAGCGGGACGTTCGGGATCGTGATCAGGAAGTTGGGTCCGATGAACGCGTTGACCTCGGCGGGGAAGAGCCGGCCCGAGGACTTGTCGTACCACGGGAAGTGGAGCACCACGAAGACGTAGTCGGGGTACTCATCGACCTTGGGACGCTGGCGCCGCGAGCGCACGTCCTCGAGGTCGAGCTCGTGGAAGGAGAACTCCTCCTCGAGCCAGGCGATCTCAGCGGGGCCGGGCGACTCCAACTGGATCCAGCGCAGCCCGTCCGACTCGAGCATGCTGACGCGCGGCTCCGTGACAGCGGGAGCCGACATGGACACAGCGCGGTGCCGGGGTCGTCGGATGCGAGGCATGAGTGGTGGCTGAAGGTGATCGGTGCATTGAGCAGCCATAGGATAGCCGCACCCGCGCAGCGGAGGTCCTAGAGTGCACGCATGCGCATTCTGGTGATCGGAGCTGGCCGGGTCGGAACGAGCGTGGCCGCCGCGCTGCATGCGCAGCACGAGGTCACCATCGTAGACCTCAACCCCGAGCTGCTGGCCACCCTGACGAACCGCTACGACGTGCTGACGATCGCGGGCAATGGCACCTCGCGGACGACCCTCATCAACGCCGGCATCCGCGAAGCCGACCTGACGATCGTGGCCACGGATCGCGACGAGATCAACATCGTCGCCGCGCTGCAGGCACGCGCCCTCTGCGACGGACGCGTGGTGGTGCGAACCTCGAGCGCGGAGTACCTCTCCGCCTGGCGCAACGGCGAGCTGCCGGTCGACGTGATGATCTCCTCGGAGAACGAGATCGCGCAGGCGATCGTGCGTGCGATCGGGCTGCCGGGAGCCCTGCAGACGAGCATGTTCGCCGACGGCAAGGCCGAGATGGTGGAGTTCGAGGTGCACGCGGATGCCGCGGAGAACATCGTCGGCAAGCGCATCGCCGAGATCCACATTCCCGCCGAGAGCGTGATCGCATCCCTGATCCGCGCCGACGACATCACCATCCCGGGCGGCAACGACGTGGTGGAGGAGGGCGACCGCATCGTCCTGATCGCCTCACCTCAGGCCTCCCGCGAGTGGTCGCACCGCCTCGCACGCGCAGGCGTGCACGACGTCCGCGAGGTCGTGGTGGTCGGCGGCGGTGCCACGGGGCGCGCCATCGCGCGCACGCTGTGCGCGCAGGGACTCCGTGTGCGGATGATCGAGGCGAACGCCGCCGTCGCGCGGCTCTGCGCCGAGGAGATCGAGAGCGCCGACGTCTTCTGCGCCGACGCCACCGACTCCGGCTTCCTCGAGCGCGAGCACATCGGGCACGCCGACGCGGTCATCTGCTGCACCGATCGCGATGAGCGCGATCTGCTGATCTGCCTGCTCGCGAAGTCGCTTGGCGTCCCCATGGCCGTTGCCGTCGTCGGCGATCCCGACCTCGTGCCGATCTTCGAGCGCGTCGGCGTGGACCACGCCCTCAACCAGCGCCTGGTCGTGGCCGAGGAGATCGTGCGCTTCACGCACGACCCGCGCACGCGGGGCTTCGCCATGCTCGAGAACGATCGCGTCGAGGTGCTCGAGCTGGAGGTCAGGGCGAGCAGCGCCCTGATCGGCAAGCCATTCCGGGACCGCCCGCTGGCCGGAGCCATCGTCGGCGCCATCGTCCGTGGTGACCGCGTGATCTACCCGCGCGGCGACGACTGCCTGCAGGCGGGCGATTCGGCGATCATCGTCGCCGAGGCCAAGCGCGTGCCGGCCCTCGAGAACGCGCTGTGAGCCAGACAGCACGGCGCCGCCAGTCCAGGGTCGTCGACCTCGGCGCCATCGGCAGCCTGATCTTCCGCATCATTCGGTGGCTGAGCCTGACGCTGATCGCCCCGATCATCGTCGCCCTGATCTACGGCGAGTCGGTCATGCCGTTCCTGATCACGCTGATCGGCGGCTTCGCCGTGGGCTTCGCCGGCGAGCGGCTGTGCGGGGGCCGAGCCAACGACGTCGGCGTGCGCGAGGCGTTCGCCGTCGTAGCCCTGACGTGGCTGGCGGCCGCGCTGCTGGGCTCGCTTCCCTACATGATCGAAGGCGGGGACATCAGCAACCCCATCGACGCCTACTTCGAGACCATGAGCGGCTTCACCACCACTGGCGCAACCGTGATCGGCGACCTGACGACCCACGGCGAGGCACTCCTGTTCTGGCGCAGCCTGACCCAGTGGCTCGGCGGCATGGGCATCATCGCGCTGGCGCTGGCCGTGCTCGAGCGCACGGGCCCGGGAGGCAAGGCCCTGCTGGAGCGCGAGGCGCCCGGTCCCGAGGTCGAGAAGCTGACGCCCCGCCTCCGCGACACGGCAATGCGCCTCTGGCTCGTATACATCGCCATCTCCATCGTCTGCGCGCTCTCGCTGTGGATCGTCGGGCTGTTCGATCTCGGGCAGGGCATGAGCGCCTACAACGCGATCGTCCACACCTTCACGGCCATGTCGACCGGCGGGTTCTCCCCGGAGCCGCGCTCCGTCGAGGCGTTCGGCTGGATCAGCCAGGTGATCCTGGTCGTCTTCATGGTCATCGCCGGAGCCAACTTCGCGCTGTGGTACCGCTCCGCGCGCGGTGACTGGCGCGCGGCACCGCGCGACGGGGAGTTCCGCGTCTATCTGGGCATCCTGGCCGGCGCCTCCGTCCTCGTCGGCATCGGCCTGCTGACCACGACCGGCAAGTCGCTGATCAGCGCCTTCGGACAGGCGACCTTCCAGGTCGTCAGCCTGATGACCACGACGGGCTTCGCTTCCCAGGACTTCGCCGTCTGGACGGCCTTCGCGCTCCTCATCCTGTTCGCCGTCATGTTCGTCGGCGGCTGTGCCGGATCGACCGGCGGCGCGATCAAGGTCATCCGCGTCCGCCTGGCCTTCGGCGGCCTGCGTCGCGACATCGAGACGGCAGTGCATCCAGAGGCCGTGCTCCCGGTGCGCGTCACCGGCGTGCCCGTGCGCGAGAGCGCCATCCAGGGCGCCACGGTGTTCATCGGGCTCTACCTCGCCACCTTCGCGGTCGGGACCGCGCTGATCCTCCTGCTCGCTACCGTGCACGGTTTCGAGATCGGCGCCTTCGATGCGCTGGTTGCCGCGGCCACGACGATCGGCAACGTGGGTCCCGGCGTCGGTGTGGCCGGCCCGATGGGCTCGTTCGCCGCCTACCCCTGGGACAGCAAGATCGTGATGATCCTGCTGATGTGGATCGGCCGTCTGGAGATCATCCCGATCTTCGTGCTCGTCACGCGCGCCTACTGGCGTCGCTGAGAAGGGGAGTGCGCCCGGCAGGATTCGAACCTGCGGCCTCGAGATTAGAAGTCTCTCGCTCTATCCCCTGAGCTACGGGCGCCCCTGAACGGTACCCGGCGCGGTCATACGGCGATACCAGACACACTGAATCGGTGCGCTATCCCTACGCCGACATCCTCAGCCTGCCCTCCGTACCTCGCCTTCTGTCAGCGGCCGTGGTCGGGCGGATGCCGGTCGGAATGGGAGCGCTGGCGTTCTTCCTGCTCGTGCGCGATGCCGGAGGCAGCTACGCGACGGCGGGGCTCGCGGTCGGCGCGGCAACCGTGGCGGGCTGCGTGGGCGCGCCTCTGCTCGGACGACTCGTCGACCGACAGGGCCAGCCACGCATCATGTTCCCGGCGATGCTGGTCCAGGTGACCGCGCTCCTGCTCCTGGCCATCACCGCGCCGGGCGAGGGCGCCCTCCTGTTCGGGCTGTGCGCGCTGTACGGCTTCGCCGCGCCACCGCTCGCCGCGGCGATGCGCGCCACGTGGGCATCGCTGATTGACGACCGTCGGCAGATCGGGCGCGCCTTCACGCTCGACGCCACCGCGCAAGAGGTGATCTGGATCCTCGGCCCGCTGCTGTCGGCCGTGCTCGCCGAGGGCATCAGCCCGCGCGTGCCGCTCGTCGTGATGGCGGCCTTCAGCGCGACGGGGGTGCTCTGGTTCGCGACGTCCGCGCAGAGCCGCACCTGGCGCGCCGAGCCCGTCGCGAATCGCCATCTGCTCGGGCCGCTGATGGCCGGGCCCGTGCGTCGCGTGCTGCTATCGATCCTCGGCCTCGCCTTCTCCTGGGGCGTGCTCGAGCTGGCGATCCCCGCCTACGCCGAGCAGAACGACGCCAGCCCCGGCGCCCTGCTGTCGATCTGGGCCGTCGGCAGCGTGATCGGCGGCCTCGGCTACGCGGCCCGCACGTGGGGTGGAACGACGCAGCGGATGATGGGGATCCTGCTGGGCCTCAACCTGGTCAGCTTCCTCATCATCTTCCTCTCGCAGACGCCGCTGCAGCTCGGCATCCTCCTGCTCCTGACCGGCGTGGTCAATGCCCCGCTGATCGCGACCTTCTACGTCCTGATCGAGGAGCTCGCGCCCGCAGGCACCGTGACGGAGGCCTTCACCTGGATCTCGACGACGTTCTTGGTCGGCATCTCGGGCGGCGTCGCGCTCGCCGGGGTGGTGGCCGACGCAGCGAGCCCCCGCACCGCCTGGTGGCTTGCCGTGGGCGGCGGTGTCTTCGCCGTGCTCACGGTCGTGGTGCGCCATGGGGGACTCCATGCCAACCCGCTGGAGACAGCGGCGGCAGAGGATTCACGCTAGGCCAGAGCGAACAACCCTGCGATGAGCATGAAGATGAACGCCGCTGAACCCACGCTCATGACGCTGCAGGAGGCCGCCGACGCCGTCGGGTGCCACTACCAGACGCTCTACCGGCGCGTGCGCAGCGGCGAGCTGCCGACGATGCTCTGCGGCGGCTCGTACCGCATCAGCCGTGAGGACCTCGACACCTGGCTGCGCCACCGCGATGCCGTCGCGGGAGCCGTTCCAAACCGCGCCGAGCGTGACTGGCCACGCCAGGTCGACACGCTGTACGCGTCGCTGCTGGCGGGAGACGCGAACGCCGCACGCCAGCAGATCGACCGCCTGATCGGCGGTGGTGCCACCGTCACCGAGCTCTGCGACAGCGCCTTCGCACCCGTCCTCTTCCGCATCGGCGCGCTCTGGCGCGAGGGGCAGCTCTCGATCGCCGATGAGCATCGTGCTTCGCGCATCATCGAGTCGCTGCTCGAGCGCGCCTCCAACGCCCGCTCCAAGACGGGCCCGCGGCTGGGCACGGCCGTCGTCGCGACCGCGCTGGGCGATCGCCACGCACTCGCCGCCCAGATGGTCGCGGCCGGGCTGCAGGCGGAGGGCTTCAACGTGCACTTCCTCGGAGCCGACCTGCCCGAGGCGGAGATCGTCGCCATGGCCCAGCGCGAGGAGGCGGATGTCGTCGCGCTGTCCTGCTGCGTGGCCGAGCGCGAAGGCCTGATCGGCGCGCTCGACGCGCTCAACGCGGCGGGCTTCCCCGTCATCGTCGGCGGCAACGGCATCGGCAGCGCCGAGGCGCTGCAGCTGGGTGCTGCACGCTACGGCGGCTCGATCGCCGATGCGCAGACGATCGCCCGCGAGCTCGTCCGCAGCCGCGTCCAGCTGTAGTCCCTAGCGCCTAATCGTCGGAGGAGCGACCGCGGTGGATCCGATCCGCCGTCTCCTCGCGCTGCGTCAGGCGCGGCTGACCACCGGGAATCGACGTGGCCTGCGCTCGGCGCATGAACGCCTCCTGGG
>CANJXE010000001.1 GCA_947478745.1 Actinomycetota bacterium | reverse complement strand
CGGCAGCGCCGAGGCGCTGCAGCTGGGTGCTGCACGCTACGGCGGCTCGATCGCCGATGCGCAGACGATCGCCCGCGAGCTCGTCCGCAGCCGCGTCTAGCGCCTAGTCGTCAGAGGAGCGACCGCGGTGGATCCGATCCGCCGTCTCCTCGCGCTGCGTCAGGCGCGGCTGACCACCGGGAATCGACGTGGCCTGCGCTCGGCGCATGAACGCCTCCTGGGCGAAGACCGGCGCAGAACCGCCGGCCGGCTGCAGGCGGTTCCAGGAACCGTCCGCCGCCAGCTCCCACGACCCGCCGGTATCGGCGAGCTCCAGCGCGAGCGCGGCGCTGACGCGGTCGCGCAGGGCACCGTCGAGCAGGGGCGTGATCACCTCGATGCGGTTGTCGAGGTTGCGCGGCATCATGTCGGCGCTGCCGATGTACACGGTTGTCTCGACGCTCGTCTCGAAGCGGAACACCCGGGCGTGCTCGAGGAACCGGCCGAGGAGCGAGATCACGCGGATGTTGTCCGACAGCCCAGGCACGCCAGGGCGCAGGCAGCAGATGCCACGCACGATCAGGTCGACGCGCACGCCTGCCTGCGAGGCCGCGTAGAGCTCCTCGATCACGGTCGCGTCAACGAGCGAGTTCATCTTCATGGTGATGCGCGCGGGTGCCTCGACGGAGTGCTCGCGCACGCAGCGGTGGATCTCCTCGATCGCCTGGCCGCGCAGGTGCATCGGCGCGACCCAGATCTGGTGGAACCCCTGCGGCCGGGCGAAGCCCGTCAGCTGGTTGAAGAGATCGGCGACGTCCGCGGTGATCTGCTCGTCGCACGTGAAGAGCCCGAAGTCGGTGTACGCGCGGGCGGTGGAGGGGTGGTAGTTGCCGGTGCCGATGTGCACGTAGCGACGCGTGCGCCCATCCTCGCGTCGCACGACCAGCGCCAGCTTACAGTGCGTCTTGAGTCCCACGCGACCGTGCACGACGTGGACGCCGGCGCGCTCCAGCGCGCGCGCCCAGCGGATGTTGCGCTCCTCGTCGAAGCGCGCCGTCACCTCGACCAGCGCGACGGCCTGCTTGCCCGCCTCGGCGGCGATCGCGAGCGCCGGCACGATCGGGGCGTCACCGCTGGTGCGGTAGATCGTGTGCTTGATCGCGAGGACGTCCGGATCCGCCACCGCCTGCTCCACGAAGCGCTCGACCGAGTCGGTGAAGGACTCGTACGGGTGGTGGACGAGGATGTCGCCGCGACGGATCTCGGCGAACATGTCGACCGGTGCGCCGTCCTTCGTGACCAGCCGCTCGGGGACCTGCGGCTGCCAGGGCGAGAAGCGCAGGTCCGGGCGGGCGACGCGCGTCAGGACGTTGAGGCCGCTGAGGTCGAGTGGGGGACGGGTCGCGAAGACCTGGCGCAGATCGACGTCGAGCGCCTCGATCAGCATCGCCCGCATCGACGCCGGCATCGACTCCTCGATCTCCAGGCGCACGACGTCGCCGAAGCGGCGGCGGGACAGCTCGCGCTCGACGGCCTCGAGCAGGTCGCCGGCGCCCTCCTTGATCTCGAAGTCGGCATCGCGCGTCACGCGGAAGGTGCTGGAGGCGACGATCTCCATGCCGGGGAACAGCGACGGCAGGCCGTGGGCGATGACCTCGTCGATGCGCACGAAGCGCGCCGTCTCGCCGACGCGGATCAGGCGCGGCAGGACCTCGGGGACCTTGACGCGCGCGAAGCGGGACTCGCCGGTGGATGCGTCGCGGACCGTCACGCCGACCGAGAGTGAGAGGTTCGAGATGTAGGGGAAGGGCTGCCCCGGGCCGACGGCCAGCGGCGTCAGGACCGGATACAGCTGCTCGTCGAAGACGATTGCGATCTCCGCGAGCTCCGCCTCGCGCAGGTCCGCGAAGGCGACGACCTCGATGCCCTCGCGGGCCAGGGACGGGAGCAGCTGGTCGTGGAGCAGATCCTCGAGCTGCACCAGCATGGCGCGGTAGCGCTCGGCGATCTCGTCCAGCGTCTCCTGCGGCGCGGTGCCGTCGCTGGGGATCGTGCCCTGCACGACATGGTCGACCAGCCCGGCCACGCGCACCATGAAGAACTCGTCGAGGTTGTTGGCGTAGATGGAGCAGAAGCGCAACCGCTCGAGCAGCGGCACCGACGCGTCACCGGCCAGCTCGAGCACGCGGTGGTTGAAATCCAGCCACGACAGCTCGCGGTTGAACAGGCGCGTGCCGGCGTCCGCGGAGGCCGAGGGGGCTGCTGTCGTCACGTCGCTCACTCGACCATGGTACCGGGGCGCGTCAGCATCCCGTCACCCCGGAGTCGGACGATCACCAGATGGCAACCACGTGGGCGCGCTGGGGCGGCACTCCGAACGCGCACCCGAGCCCGGCGTCACCACTTCGTAACCACCATCGAACCGATGCCGAACCCCGACGCTGCGTGTGGCCGCGCACACTGGAGAGGACATCAGCACGAACCGGAGGAATTCCCACGTGGCAACGCGCAAGACCCTGATCACGATCATGGCCATCGGCGGCATTGGCGCTGCACTCGCCGCGTGCGGCGGCAGCAGCCGTGACGGCGGGACCTCCGCCTCGACGGCCGCAAACGCCGATACGTCCCTGTCCGGCTCGATCGTGATCGACGGCTCGAGCACGGTCGCGCCGCTCGCGACCCTGACCGCCGAGAAGTTCCACGCCACGGCACCGAACGTCAACGTCACCGTCGGCACGTCCGGCACCGGCGGCGGCTTCGAGAAGTTCTGCAATGGCGAGACCGACGTCTCCGACGCCTCCCGCGCCATCAAGGACGAGGAGAAGGCGATCTGCGACGAGAAGAAGGTCACGTTCAAGGAGCTGCTCGTCGCCAACGACGGCATCGCGATCGTCGTCAACAAGGACAACACCTGGGCCTCCTGCCTCACCACGGACCAGCTGGCCACGATCTGGGGTCCCGACTCCAAGGCCACCAGCTGGAAGGACGTCGATCCGTCCTTCCCCGACGAGGCGCTGAAGCTCTACGGCCCGGGCACCGACTCGGGCACGTTCGACTTCTTCACCAAGGCGGTCAACGGCGAAGAGGGTGCGAGCCGCACCGACTTCTCGCCGTCCGAGGATGACAACGTGACGATCAAGGGCGTTGAGGGCGAGAAGGGCGGCCTCGGCTACTTCGGCCTCTCGTACTACGAGCAGAACAAGGACGCGCTCAACCTGGTGGCGATCGACGGCGGCTCCGGCTGCGTCAAGCCGGACACCACGACGGTGCAGGACGGCACGTACGCGCCGCTCTCGCGCCCGCTGTTCATGTACGTCTCCGACACGGCCGCGACGCGCCCGGAGGTCAAGGCCTTCGTGGACTTCTACGTCGCGAACGAGCAGACCCTGACCGCGGACGCGCTCTTCGTCCCGCTCTCCCCGGAGCAGGCGGCGACGATGAAGACCGAGGCAGCCGCACTCGCCGGCTAGGCGACCGGTCGGGCGACTAGCCTCACCTCGTGGCCATTGCCCCTCCTCATCGGGTTCCGGATGGTCGCTCCTCGCTGACCGTCCGGAACCGCCGCACAGGCGAGCGCGTCGTGATCGGCGCGCTCGCCCTGTGCGCGGCGATCTCGATCCTCGTGACCGTCGGGATCGTGATCGCCCTACTCGTGCCGAGCCTCCAGTTCTTCGGCGAGGTCTCGCCCGTCGAGTTCTTCACGACGACCGACTGGGCGCCGCTCTTCAAGCCCGCCTCCTTCGGCGTGCTGCCCCTGATCGTGGGCACTCTCAACACGACCCTGTGGGCCTGCGTGGTCTGCCTGCCGCTCGGCCTCGCCACCGCGATCTACCTGAGCGAGTACGCGCACCCCAAGGCCCGCGCGGTGATCAAGCCGGTGCTCGAGGTGCTGGCCGGCATCCCCACGGTCGTGCTCGGGTACTTCGCCCTGACGTTCCTGACGCCGCTGCTGCGCACGCTCGGCTGGCAGGTCGAGATCTTCAACGCCTTCTCCGCCGGCATCATCATCGGCATCCTGCTGCTCCCGACCGTGGCATCGCTCTCGGAGGACGCGATGAAGGCCGTGCCGAGCTCGCTGCGCGAGGGCTCCTTCGGACTCGGCGCCAACCGCTTCCAGGTCTCGACCCGCGTGGTCGTGCCGGCGGCGATCTCCGGCATCGCCGCCTCGTTCGTCCTCGCGATCTCGCGCGCCATCGGCGAGACGACGATCGTCCTGATCGCCGCGGGCCAGCTGGCGCAGACCACGATGCGCCCCGGCTCGACGGTCGAGACGATGACGGCGTTCATCGCCGCCACCGGGGCCGGCGACGTCCCGGTCGGCTCGATCTCGTACAAGACGATCTTCGCCGTGGGCCTGACGCTGTTCGTGATCACGTTCGTGCTGAACATCTTCGCGATTCGCATGGTGCGCCGCTTCCGGGAGGTCTACGAATGAACGGCGCGACCCGCACGGCCACCGCGGCCGCGCAGCGCAGCGTGCACGCGTCGCTCACCGGCCATCGGCACCGCAGCATCACCGCGACGATCTTCGTGGCGTTCATCATGCTGTCAACGGCAGTCGGCCTGATCTCGCTCGCTGTGCTGCTGTTCACCGTGCTCCAGGACGGGCTGCCGTACCTCGACCCGATCCTCTTCACCAACGGCCCGTCGATGGACCCCAACATCGCCGGCGCCCGCCCTGCGATCCTGGCGAGCGTGCTGATGGCCGTCGTGCTGGTCGCCACCGCGCTGCCGGTCGCAATCGGCACCGCGGTGTACCTCGAGGAGTTCGCCCCGAAGGACCGCTGGTGGATCCGCCTGATCGAGCTCAACATCCAGAACCTGGCAGCGATTCCCTCGATCATCTTCGGCATCCTCGGCCTGGCCTTCCTGGTGCGCGGACTGGGCCTCGGCCCCGTGCTGCTGGCCGGCGCGCTGATCCTCGGCCTGCAGATGCTGCCGACCGTGATCATCGCCACCCGCGAGGCGCTGCGCGCCGTGCCCGCCACGGTTCGCCAGGGCGGCATGGCGCTCGGTGCGACGCGGCTCCAGGTCGTGCGTCGCGAGGTCCTGCCCGCCGCGATCCCCGGCATCGCCACGGGCTCGATTCTGGGGCTGTCGCGCGCGATCGGTGAGACCGCGCCGCTCCTGATGGTCGGCGCGGCCACGTTCGTGTCGTTCAATCCGAGCCTGCTCTCGCAGTACACGGTGCTCCCGATCCTGATCTACCAGTGGATCCGGCTCCCGCAGGCCGAGTTCCAAGGCCTGGCGGCCGCGGCTATCATCGTCCTGCTCGTGATCCTCATCTCGATGAACGGGATCGCGATCTGGATGCGCAATCGGTACGAGAGGAAGTGGTAGGCGTGGACGCGCAGTCCGACTCCGCAGAGCACCAGAGGCCCACGGGCATCCACCTCGATGCGGCAGCGGTCGCACACCCCGCCGTCGGCGGCAGCGTGGCACCGATGGGCCGTGAGACCGTCTTCGACTGCCAGGGCCTCGGCGTCCGCTACCACGGCACGCGCGCCCTGCGCGATGTGGACCTGCAGATCCACAGCCACGCCGTAACGGCCCTGATCGGGCCCTCCGGCTGCGGCAAGAGCACCTTCCTGCGCTGCCTCAACCGGATGAACGACCTGATCCCGGGGGCGGCCGTCGATGGCGCCTGCCTCTACCACGGGGAGAACCTCTACGGACCCGATATCGACGCCATCGAGGTGCGCAAGCGCATCGGCATGGTCTTCCAGAAGCCCAACCCGTTCCCCAAGTCGATCTACGACAACGTCGCCTTCGGGCCGCGCGTCCTCGGGATGAAGGACAGCCTCGACGACCGCGTCGAGCAGGCCCTGCGGCGCGCCGCGCTCTGGGACGAGGTCAAGGACCGCCTCAAGTCCGGTGCCCTCGGCCTCTCCGGCGGCCAGCAGCAGCGCCTGTGCATCGCCCGTGCGCTCGCCGTGGAGCCCGACGTGATCCTGATGGACGAGCCCTGCTCGGCGCTCGACCCGATCTCGACCGCGGCGATCGAGGACCTGATGATGACGCTCAAGAACGACTACACCGTGGTCATCGTCACCCACAACATGCAGCAGGCGGCCCGCGTCGCCGACATCACCGCCTTCTTCTCGGTCGATCAGGGCGAGACCGGCCCGCGCACCGGCGTGCTGATCGAGGTCGACGCGACGGACAGGATCTTCACCAAGCCCGCCAACGAGCGGACAGAGGCCTACGTGACGGGACGGTTCGGATGAGAGAGGGACTGCAGGAGGAGCTCGACGAGCTCTGCGGCGGGATTCAGGAGGAGGGTCGCCTCACGGCACACGCTGTCGCCGAGGCCACCCGCGCGCTGGTCGACTGGAGCGTCGAGGCCTTCGAGGCCACGCTCGCGGCCGAGGTCGAGGTGACGCAGGGGTATCTCCTGACCGAGCAGCGCGTCGAGTCGATTCTCGCGCGTCAGGCCCCCGTGGCCAGCGACCTGCGCCTGGTCCTGGCCGCGCTGCACATCAATCGCAGCGTGGAGCGCGCCGCGCACAACGCCGTGCGCGTCGCGCATCTCGCGACGCCGCCGCCGCGCCGGGCGCTCGTCGAGGAGGCCGTGATCACCGACGCGCTGCGCGCCATGGGCGAGCGCGGCGCCGAGATGATCCGCACCGCGATGGATGCCTTCGAACGCCGTGACGCCAACGCCACGCGTCTGCTCTCGACGCTCGACGAGCTGGTCGACCGCGAGAACGAGAAGATCGCCGACACGATCCTCGCCATCGACATCACCGACCCCGAGCTGCGCCAGTGGGCGTCGCGCATGCTCTTCGCAGGACGCTGGCTGGAGCGCGTGGGCGACCACGCCGTCAACGTCGCCGAGCGCGTCACCTATCTGGTCACGGGTGAGGCCATGGGTCGACCCGGCGAGGGCGCATGAGGCCCGTGTGGGCCGTGCGCCCCGGCGAGGGCGCATGAGGCCCGTACGGACCGTGCGCCCCTGCAAGGGGTGAGCGATGGGACTCGAACCCACGACCGCCTGGACCACAACCAGGAGCTACCACCAGCTGAGCTACGCCCACCATGTACCGCCGAAGCGGACGGCGCAAGCATACACCGAACCCCGTTCCGGGCAGCCGGGTTAAGGTAGTCCCATGCCCACCGTGCTGATCATCGAGGACGACGAGACGCTGGCGGGCATCATGCGCCGCCATCTGACCAACGCCGGCCACGCCGTCGAGTGGGCCGCCGATGGTGATCGCGGCCTCAAGAAGGTGCGCTTCGAGCGCCCCGACGTCTGCGTGGTCGATCTGATGATGCCCGGCACCGACGGCTGGGGCGTGATCGAGCAGATGCGGGCCGAGGGTATCGACATCCCCGTGATCGTGCTGTCGGCCCGCTCGTCCGAGCACGACAAGGTGCACACGCTCGGCATCGGCGCTGACGACTACCTCGTCAAGCCCGCCTCGATGCGCGAGTTGGTGGCGCGCGTTGACGCGGCGCTGCGCCGTTCGGGCCGCACGGCACCGGCGGTGCTCGAGCGCGAGGAGGAGTCGCTCGAGGCGCCCGGCATCCGCATCGACTTCCTGACGCACCGCGCGCTCGTCGAGACGTCTCCGGGCACGTGGGTCGATGCCGAACTGACCGTGCGCGAGTTCCGCCTGGTCGTCACCCTGGCGCGGGCGCGCGGCAAGGTGCTGAGCCGCGACGAGGTCCAGCAGCGGGTGTGGGGGACGCCGCACCGTCCCCGCGATCGCATCGTCGACGTCTGCGTGCGCAAGATCCGCGAGAAGCTCGACGCGCGCTCCCCCGACTACACCTTCATCCAGACGCACTACGGCATCGGCTACCGCTTCGAGCCCGAGGCGAAGCTGGAGGTCTGATCAGGACACGCGGGGCAGCGTGACGCGCAGCAGCGTGCCGCTCGTCCCGTCCGACTCGGCGGTGACGGCACCGCCGTGCGCCTCGACGATGTGCTTGACGAGCGCGAGACCGAGCCCGGAACCGGGTCCGGTCCGCGATGCCTCGCCGCGGTAGAAGCGCTGGAACACGAAGGGCAGGTGCTGCGACGCGATGCCGATCCCCGTGTCGGCGACGGTGATCACGGCGTCGTCACCCTCGGCCCGCACGGACACGAGCACGGCGGCGGCGGGACCACCGTGGATGAGGGCGTTGTCGACGAGGTTCTGCACCACGACCTCGAACAGGCGCTGGGCGACGGGCACGTCGACCTCTCCCGTGACCGTGCACGTGATGTCGCGGCCACGGCCGATGCGTCGCTGCTTGGCCGCCTCGACGATGTCGGAGGCAACCCCACCCGCATCGACGACGCCGCCGATCACGGCCAGCCGACCGCGATCCAGCGCGGCGAGCAGGAGCATCTCGTCGATCAGCTGGCGCATGCCATCCACCTCGTGCTCGATCTGCGTCACGAGCTCCTCGCGCTCATCGTCGGTATTCGGCAGACCGAGCGACTCGGCGAGCCCGAGGATGCGGGCCAGGGGGGTGCGTAGCTCATGGGAGACCGCGGCCGAGAACGTCCGGCGCGCCTCGTCGAAGTCGACGTCCTCGGTGACGTCATACAGCGACGCGAGCACCCCACCGGCGAAGGCCACCGTGATGACGTTCAGGGAGCGCGGCGGCTCGCCGAGGAAGACCCGCTCCTCGGATGCACCGTCATCGCCGACGACCGCGCGGCGCACGAGATCGGCCAGCGGCGGGGAGATCGCCGCGAGGCTCGTACCGACCTGGACGGCCGGGAGCGCAGAGCGGGCCGACTCATTGACGTGGACGACGGTGCCCTCCGAATCGATGATCAAGGCGAAGGTCGAAGCGGCGTCGGCAATGGCACGCACGTCCGCGTGCCAGCGCGCGCCGGACTGGCCGTCGGTCGCCGCGGGCTCGTCCGGTGCAGCCGCTGCGCTCCGCCGACCGCGCAGCAGCCATCCGGCAGCCACTCCGACGGCGAGCAGCACGAGGGGGAGCAGCAGGTCCATCGCTGCAGGATAGGCGGGCGAGAGCTGCACGCCGCACCGCGTCTACCACTTCGTCACCACACTGCTCCCACGCCGCAACCCACGGGAGCGGGCTGCCGCCATACCTTGCAGGCATGACGAGCGTACTCGTGATTGAAGACGACCCGATTCTGGGCAAGGCCATGGCCATGCACCTCCGCCACGCGGGCTACGACGTGGATCTCGCCGAAGACGGGGAGCGGGGGCTGCGACGCCTCCGCCACGCCCGCCCCGATGTGGCGATCGTCGATCTGATGCTGCCCGGCCTCGATGGCTGGGCCGTCACCGAGGCGATCCGCGAGGACCACCTGGGCGTGCCGGTGATCGTGGTGTCCGCCCGCGGGTCCGAGCACGACAAGGTGCACACGCTCGAGATCGGCGCCGACGACTATCTTTCCAAGCCCTTCGGCATGCGTGAGCTGATCGCGCGCATCGAGGCCCTGCTGCGGCGCACGCGCCTCGTCGCGGCCTCCGAGCCGCGCGGCGAGGCCGTGCACGTCGACGGCCTTCGCATCGATCCGGACCTGCGACGGGCCTTCGTCCGCACCGCCGCCGACCAGACCGACGCCGAGTGGGAGGACACGCAGCTGACGCCGACCGAGTTCCGCCTCGTCGTCGCGCTCGCCCGTCAGGAGGGACGTGCGCTGTCCCGCGACGAGCTGCAGCGACGCGTCTGGGGCGTGCCGTATCGCCACCGCGATCGCACCGTCGACGTCTGCATCCGCAAGATCCGCGAGAAGGTGGATCGCCGCAGCGTTTCGCACGACTACGTCCACACGCACTACGGCGTCGGCTACCGCTTCGCCGCTGAAGCGCGCTGACCGACGCCGGGGCCCGGATAGACTGGGGGAGTGCTGGACATCGGCGCCACCCTCAAGACCGCCCGCGAGCAGCAGGGCATCTCCCTCGACGATGCGGCCGAGGCGACGAAGATCCGCCCGTCGTACCTCGTCGCCCTCGAGGAAGAGGCCTTCGATCGCCTGCCCGGCCCGACCTATGCGCGCGGCTTCCTGCGCTCGTACGGCGAGCTGCTCGGCCTGGATCCCCAGGTCCTGATCGACGAGTTCAACGTGCGCTTCGAGGCGGCACCCTGGGAGCTCGACGACGAGGTGATGTTCCCGCGCCGTCGCACCGCACGCGCCGGCCGACGCGGGCGCGAGTCGAGCATCGTGGTCGTCGCCGTCGTCGGCATCGTGGCCGTGGCGGTGCTGATCGTGATCGCCTCGACCTACCCCTCGTCGCGCAACACACCGACCGCACCGACCAACCCGGCGAGCATCGTGACCGTCACCGAGGAGGCCGTCAACCCGGTGGCCACCGCAGTCACAGCCCAGACCGCACCCGACTCCACCTCGGCCGCCGCGCAAGCCGTCGTGTTCATCAAGCCCACCGCGCAGACGACGCTGACGGTGCGCGCCCTCGGGGCGGCTGACACGTCCGAACCGCTCCTCCAGGAGGTGCTGAACCCGGATCCTGCACGACCCGATGGCATCCGCCTGCCCAAGTCCGCCTCCGGCTACCTGATCCGCCTGGACCGGCCCAACACCGTCACGCTCGTCGTCAACGGCAGCCCGGTCGTGCCCGGGCCCACCGATACCCTGCTGTCGGTCGATCCCAACGGCCGCGTCGCGGCGGTGACGCCGTGAGCCGTCGCCGCACCGCCGCCATCCTCGTGACGGGATCCGAGATCCTGCTCGGCCGGACGCAGGATCGCAACAGCGGCACCTTGGCCCGCTCGCTCGACGCCCATGGCGTCCGCCTCGAGCGCATCGTCGCGGTCGACGATCGCGAGGAGCACCTGCGCGCAGCTCTCGACGCGCTGATCGCGGAGGGCTACGACCTGATCTGCACCTCGGGCGGACTCGGTCCGACGCACGACGACCGCACCGTCGCGATCGTCGCCGACGCCACGGGACGGGAGCTCGTCCTGGATCAGCCCACGCTGGCTGAGATCACCGACATCGTCACCGGCTACGCGGCCCAGCGCGGCGTGCCGGTGGAACGGCTGCTGCCCGGCGCCCGCAAGCAGGCGATGGTGCCCGCCGGCGCCCATGTGCTGTCCCCCGCGGGCACCGCGCCCGGCGTGATCGTGCCCGGGACCACGACGATCGTGGTGCTGCCCGGCCCGCCGACTGAGCTCGCCGACGTCTGGGCGCGCGCGCTCGCACACCCCGCGCTGGCCGAGCTCCTGAGCGCGCAGCTCGAGCGTCGCATCCTGCGCATCTGGAGCACGCCGGAGTCCACGGTCGCGCGCACCTTCGAGCTGCTGGGAGGGGACGACCACGGCACGGAGACGTCCATCTGCGCAACACGCCTCGAGGTCGAGGTCGTCGTGCGCTTCCCCGCCGACGCGCGCGAGGCCGGCAACCGGCTCGCGGACGGACTCGTCGCCGAGTTCGGCGACGCCGTCTACGCGCAGGACGACCGCACGGTCGAGCAGCGCGTGGTGGAGACCCTGATCGAGCGTGGGCTCACAATCGGCACCGCCGAGAGCTGCACCGCCGGCATGATCGCGGCCCGACTCGGCGCGGTCGCCGGAGCGTCCGCGACGCTGCGCGGCGGCATCGTGGCCTACGCCAACGACGTCAAGACCGATCAGGTCGGCGTGCCCGCCGCCCTGATCGCCGAGCACGGCGCCGTCTCGCCGCAGGTCGCCATCGCGCTGGCCGAGGGCGTTCGCGCGCGGCTGGGCTGCGATGTCGGCATCGGCGTCACCGGCATCGCCGGACCGGACGGCGGCACGGCGCACAAGCCGGTCGGGCTGGTACACATCGCCGTTGCGGGCCCGGATGGGGCCCTGGAGGAGCTGGAGCGCCGCTTCCCCGGTGATCGCGGAGCGGTCCGTGACAGCTCGGCGACAGCTGCCCTGCACCTCGTGCGCCTCCTGCTGGCACGCGGCAGCGCACGCGCGTAAGCGGGGCGAGTCCGCGCGCGACTCACGCGCATCAGGCACGTCAACGCGTCCGATTCGGTGGCCATACTGAGGGCACCGCATTTGACGCATATCCCATCCCGGCGTGGCCGGTAGGAGGTCCCATGAGCGAGAAAGAGAAGGCCGTCGGCGCAGCGCTGGCCCAGATCGAGAAGCAGTACGGCAAGGGTGCGGTCATGCGCCTCGGGGACGATACGCGCACCCTGGTGCCCGCCATCTCGACCGGCTGCCTCGGACTCGACCTCGCGCTCGGGGTCGGCGGGCTGCCCCGCGGCCGCGTCTGCGAGATCTTTGGTCCCGAATCCTCCGGCAAGACGACGCTCGTCTACCACGTGATCGCCGAGGCCCAGCGCAAGGGCGGCGTCTGCGCGTTCATCGACGCCGAGCACGCCATGGATCCGACCTACGCCCGCAACATCGGCGTCGACGTGGACAACCTCCTCGTCTCCCAGCCGGACAATGGCGAGCAGGCGCTCGAGATCGCCGAGATGCTGATCCGCTCCGGCGGCCTCGACGTCGTCGCAATCGACTCCGTCGCCGCGCTCGTCCCGCGCGCCGAGATCGAGGGCGAGATGGGCGATTCGTTCGTCGGCCTGCAGGCTCGACTGATGAGCCAGGCCCTCCGCAAGCTCACCGGCGTCCTCAACCGCACCGGCACGGTCGCGATCTTCACGAACCAGCTGCGCGAGAAGATCGGCGTCATGTTCGGTTCGCCCGAGACCACGACAGGTGGCCGTGCGCTCAAGTTCTACTCGTCGGTGCGCCTCGACATCCGTCGCATCGAGACGCTCAAGGACGGCACCGACGCCATCGGCAACCGCGTCCGCGTCAAGGTCGTCAAGAACAAGGTCGCCCCGCCGTTCCGCCAGAGCGAGTTCGACATCATCTACGGCACCGGCATCTCCTGGGCCGGCTCCGTCCTCGATGTCGCCCTCGAGGACGAGATCATCGAGAAGTCGGGCTCGTACTTCTCCTTCGAGAAGGAGCGCCTCGGCCAGGGTCGCGCCAACGTGCGCGGGTTCCTCGAGGAGCATCCCGACGTCCTCGAGCGCATCACGCGGCGCATCGAGGAGAAGCAGGGCATCACGATCTCCGGCGGCAGCGCAGCGCCCGCCAAGGTGATCCCGATCCCCGCGCCGCCTGCGGACGACGCACCCGTCGCCGCTGAGGATGCCGTCGCCGCCGAGTAGCTTGCGATGGACCCGCGGGAGATCACCGCGATCCGCACCCGAGACGATCATCGCCTTGCCATTGAGCTCGATGGCAAGGCGTGGATCGTCCTCGACGCACTGACGGCAGCACGTCTCGGGCTCGACGAGGGACGCGAGGTGCACCCCGATGTCGTCCGCGAGGCGGAATCGGAGGCGAAGCGCGAGCGAGCCCTGCAGCGCGGGGCCAAGCTCGTCGGGCGCCGCTCGCACGCACGCGGTGAGCTCGAGCAGCGGATCGCCCGACGCGACGGCGACGACGCCGCACGTGCCGCCGTCGATCGACTGACCCAGATGGGCGCTGTCGACGATGCGCGCCACGCGGCGGAGCTGACCGCCCACCGCCTGCAGAAGGGCTGGGGTCCCCTGCGCATCGAGCACGACCTGGCCGCCGCCGGCGTGGAGGAGGCTCTGATCCGCACGACCCTGGCGGAGATCGATGCCGCCGAGCTCGAGCAGGCCGGGCGCGCGGCCCTGGGGACGCGACGCGGTGCCGAGGGCTGGCAGCGGCTCGCGGCCCGCGGCTTCGACGAGAGCACGGCTGAGCGGTTGCTGGGACTGCCCGACGAGGGCTGAGGCCGCTGCCACGGCTTCACCGACGAGCCGTCCTCTGCCGCACGCTACCCTTCGGAGCAGATCATTCTGCTGCGCCCGTGGGTGCGGCTAGCTCGAACGTCAGGAGAACCAGGTGCTAGTGACCGTGATCGCGCTCGTCGCCGCGCTGGTCGTAGGCGGTGCCATTGCAGGCCTCGCCGTGCGCTCGCGTATGCAGAGGACCATCCAGCTGCACGATGAGGCAGCCATCCGCGACCTCGAGAGCCGCCGCCTCGACGCAGAGGCCAAGCGCAGCGAGGCCGAGCGAGAGATCGTCGCCGCCCAGCGCGAGGCCGACACCATCCGCCGCGAGGCCGAGGTCGACGCCAAGTCACAGCTGCTCGAGCTCCGTCGCGACCTCGAACGCGAGCTGGACACGCAGCGGGTGGAGCTCTCGCGCCTCGAGGAGCGCGTGGCCGCACGCGAGGAGACCACCCTGCGCAACGAGACGGTGGTGACCGAGCGCGAGCTCGCCGCCCACCAGCTCGAGCAGGCCCTGGCCGCCGCGGATGTCGTGCTCCGCGACGCCCAGACGCGCGCCGATCGCGAGCTCGAGCGCGTTGGTGGCATGACCCGCGACGAGGCCCGCGCGCAGCTGCTCTCCCGGGTGGAGGAGAGCGCGCGTCACGACGCCGCCCAGCTGACCCGCCGGATCGAGGAGGAGGCCCGCCAGGACGGCGATCGCCGGGCCCGCTCGATCATCGGCACCGCCATCCAGCGTACGGCCTCGGGGTACGCCGCGGCCACCACCGTCTCGACCGTCCAGCTGCCCTCCGACGACATCAAGGGGCGCATCATCGGCCGCGAGGGCCGCAATATCCGCGCGTTCGAGACCACCACGGGCGTCGACATCATCATCGACGACACGCCCGGCGCCGTCGTGCTGTCCGCCTTCGACGGCGTCCGGCGAGAGATCGCCCGCATCACGCTCGAGAAGCTCGTCGCGGACGGACGCATCCATCCGGCGCGCATCGAGGAGACCTACTATCAGGCCAAGGAGGAGATCGAGCAGAAGATCCGCGAGGCCGGCGAGCAGGCGTCCTTCGAGGCCAACGTCCCCGGGCTGGACCCCGAGCTCCTCGCGATCCTGGGCCGGCTCAACTACCGCACGTCGTACGGACAGAACGTCCTCAAGCACTCGCTCGAGTGCGCCCATCTGGCCGCGATCATGGCAATCGAGCTCGGCGCCGACGAGCGCGTCGCCCGCCGCGCCGCGCTGCTGCACGACCTCGGCAAGGCCGTCACGCACGAGGTCGAGGGGCCGCACGCGATGATCTCCGGGCAGTTCTGCCGCAAGTACGGGGAGACCGAGGCGGTGGCGCACGCCGTCGAGGCGCACCACCACGACGTCGAGCCCGAGACCGTCGAGGCCGTGCTCGTGATCGCCGCCGACGCGATCTCCGCCGCCCGTCCGGGTGCCCGTGGCGAGAGCCTCGAGCAGTACGTCAAGCGCCTCACGGCCCTGGAGGAGATCGCGATGCGCAAGAAGGGCGTTGAGCGCTGCTTCGCGATGCAGGCCGGTCGCGACGTCCGCGTGATGGTCAAGCCCAGCGAGGTGGACGACGACATGGCCGCCCAGCTGGCGCGCGAGATCGCCGCGGAGATCGAGGATTCGCTCGAGTACCCGGGGCAGATCAAGGTGACCGTGATCCGCGAGTCCCGCACCAGCGAGCTCGCCCACTAGGCGACATGCGGCGGTTCCACGTCACGACGTTCGGCTGCCAGATGAACGTGCACGACTCCGAGCGCATCAAGGGCATGCTGGAAGCGGCCGGGATGGGGGAGGCACCGTCGGAGGAGCAGGCCGACGTGCTCGTCTTCAACACCTGCACCATCCGCGAGCGGGCCGACGATCGGCTCGTGCAGCGCCTGCACAACGCGAAGAACCGCAAGGAGGACAATCCCGACCTGCAGATCATCGTCGCCGGCTGCTGGGCGGAGTCCACGCGACACGCGATCTTCCGCGACTTCCCGTGGGTCGACGCGGCGGTCGGTCCCGGCCGCATCGGCGCGCTCCAGCAGGTGCTGGAGGCGTCGGGCGAGGATGATCGCGGGGCGTTCGGGTCGTTCGACGACTTCGCCGCCGACCTGCCCAAGCGGCGCGAGCGGCACTTCCAGGCGTGGCTGCAGCTGTCGATGGGCTGCAACAGCGTCTGCAGCTACTGCATCGTGCCGAGCGTGCGCGGCCGAGAGCGCTCGCGGCACCCCCGCGAGGTGCTCGCCGAGGCGCACGCGCTGGCCGCGGATGGCGTCACCGAGGTGATGCTGCTCGGACAGAACGTCAACTCCTACGGGCGCGACCTGCCGCCGGATCAGCGCTGCACCTTCGCCGAGATGCTCCGTGCCGTCGATGCGATCGACGGGATCTCCCGGATTCGCTTCATGAGCCCCCATCCCAAGGACATGCGCGGCGACGTGATCGCCGCGATGGCAGAGTCGCCCGCCGTCTGCAACCAGCTGCACCTGCCGCTGCAGTCCGGATCCACGCGCATCCTCAAGCGCATGCGGCGCACCTACGACAGCGAGCGGTTCCTCGATCTGGTCGGTCGGCTGCGCACGGCGATGCCCGACATCGAGCTGACCACCGACGTGATCGTCGGCTTCCCCGGCGAGACCGAGGAGGACTTCCAGGAGACCCTGCGCGTCTACGACGAGGCGTCGTTCGACCACGCCTTCACCTTCATCTACTCGCCCCGCAACGGCACGGAGGCCGCCGGCCTCGACGACCAGATCGCCGATGACGTCAAGCACGAGCGCCTCGAGCGCCTCGTGGAGCTCGTGCAAGACCACGCCACGCGTCGCAACGCCGCGCTCGTCGGCACCGTGCAGGAGGTCCTCTCCGAGGGCCCCAGCCGCACCGACCCCGAGGTCTTCCGCGGCAAGACCCGCGGGAACAAGACGACGCTGTTCACGCCGGCGGCCCCGGCCGGAACGACGGTGTCGGTGGTCATCGAGCACTCGACATCGCAGACGCTGCGCGGACGCGTCCAGAGCGCCGTCCCCGCCTGATCATGGTGCCGCGCGTCGTCGCGATCTTCGGCCCGACGGCCTCCGGCAAGTCCGTCATCGCCGTGGCCCTGGCCCAACTGATCGACGGTGAGGTCGTCTCCGCCGACTCCATGCAGATCTACCGCGGCCTCGAGCGCATCACCAACCAGCCCCTCCTCGACGAGCGACAGGGCGTGCCGCACCATCTCGTGGGCCACGTCGATCCACATGAGGCGTACGACGTGGCGCGCTTCGGCAGCGAGGCGCACGCGGCGATCGACGACATCATCGCGCGCGGCCGCACGCCGATCGTCGCCGGCGGCTCGGGGCTCTACCTGCGCGCCGCACTGGCCGAGGTGTCGTTCCCCCCGCAGGCCGACGAGCGCGACCGCGAACGCCTGCTGCAGCACGTCGAGCACGTGGGGGCAGCAGCAGCGCACGCCGAGCTGGCGCTGATCGACCCGACTGCGGCCGCACGCGTCGCCCCCACGGACGTGCGCCGGATCGTGCGCGCCCTCGAGCTGGCGGAGCTCGGCGAGTCGCTCGCCCCCGCGGCCGGGGATCAGCTCTGGGCCGACTCGATGCGCCATCCGACCCGGCTGTTCGGACTGCAGATCGACCGCGCCGAGCTGCACCGCCGCATCAACGCCCGCACGCCGCGCCTGCTCGACGAGGGTGGCATCGACGAGATTCGGGCGCTGCTGACCGATCCCCGCCCGCTCGCCCACACGGCCCAGCGGGCCCACGGCCTCGACGACGTGCGGGCGCTCGACGAGGGACGCATCAGCCGTGCGGCGTGCGAGGAGCGGCTGTCCGCACGCACCCGCCAGTACGCCAAGCGGCAGGACACGTGGCTGCGTCGCCTCGACCACGCCGAGGACGTGGACGCGAACCATCCGCCGACGATCGTGGCGGCGATGATCGCTGAGCGCCTGCGGGACGAGCCCCGATAGCATTCCCGCATGTCCACGGATCTCCAGAACGCCATTGAGGCCGCCTTCCGCGGCGACACCCCCGCCGACGACGCTCGCAGCGCCGTCGAGGAGACGATCGCGCAGCTCGATTGCGGCGCGATCAGCCTCGCGGAGCGCCAGGACGACGGCAGCTGGAACGTCAACGGCTGGATTCAGCAGGCGATCCTGCTGTTCTTCCGTCTCCAGAAGATGGAGATCATCGAGCTCGGGCCGTACACCTACCACGACAAGGTGCCGCTCAAGCGCGCCGTCGAGGGCGTGCGCATCGTCCCGCCCGCCACGGTGCGCTACGGCGCGTTCGTCGAGCCGGGGGCCGTGCTGATGCCGTCCTACGTCAACATCGGCTCGCACGTGGGCTCCGGCACCATGGTCGACACCTGGGCGACGGTCGGCTCCGGCGCCTGGATCGGCAAGGACGTCCACCTGTCCGGCGGCGTCGGCATCGGCGGCGTGCTCGAGCCCCCGGGCGCGCGTCCGGTGATCATCGAGGACGGGGCCTTCGTCGGCTCCCGTGCGATCGTGGTCGAGGGCGTGCACGTGGGCGCCGAGGCCGTGCTCGGCGCGGGCGTCATCCTGACTGCCAGCACGCGGATCATCGACGTCACCGGCACCGAGCCCGTCGAGCACATCGGCCACGTGCCGCCGCGCAAGGTGGTCATCCCGGGCACGCGACCCCGCCAGTTCCCCGCCGGCCTGTTCGACGTGCCCTGCGCGCTGATCATCGGCGAGCGCACGGAGTCGACAGACCGCAAGACGTCGCTCAACGCCGCGCTCCGCGAGCTGGACGTCGATGTCTAGGCCGTTGCTCAGCGGCTCCGTCGACGACATCTGCTTCGACCTCGTCTCGACGCGGTCGGAATACGGGGAGGAGCAGCACCTCGCCGACCTGGTCGAGGATCGCGTGCGCACGCTCGGGCTCGACTACGAGCGCATCGGCAACTCCGTCGTGGCGCGAGCCGGTGGCCCCGGCGTGCCGATCGCGCTGGTCGGGCACCTGGATACCGTGCCCAACTGGCTCGACGGCGGCGTGGAGCGCAGCGACGAACGGATCGTCGGTCGCGGTGCGTCGGACATGAAGGGCGGGGTGGCCGTGATGCTCGCCCTGCTGCCGCGCCTGACCTCCGCGTCGCGCCCCACGGTCTGCGTGTTCTACGACCGCGAAGAGGGTCCGCACGCCGACAACGGCATCCACCGTGTGCTGGCCGAGTCGCAGCTGCTCGATCCGAAGCCCGCCCTCGCGATCGTCCTCGAGCCGACCGCGGGCACGATCCACGCGGGCGCCGTCGGATCGCTCAACGCGCAGATCGTGTACTCCGGCCGTGCAGCGCACGCCGCTCGCCCGTGGGAGGGGGACAACGCGATCTCGCACCACCTCGCCGCGGCGTTGGCGCGGTTCGCCGAGCGTGCGCCGCGGGCGACAGAGATCGACGGCCTCACGTACCACGATGTGGTCACCGTCACCATGATCAACGGCGGCGTGGCCCACAACGTGGTCCCCGACCGCGTCGAGCTGTGGGTCAACGTCCGCGTGGCGCCGGGCGGCTCGATCGATGACGCGATGCACGAGGTCCAGCAGCTGGCCGGTCCGGCCGGAGCGATCGAGTGGAGCGACGTGGCGCCGCCCGCGATGCCGAGCCTCGCCGATCCGGCCGTCGCCGACTTCGTCACGCGCAGCGGCCTGCCCGTCCTGCCCAAGCAGGCCTGGACCGACGTGGCCACGCTGCACGCATGGGGCGTGCCCGCCTTCAACTACGGTCCCGGCGAACCCGCCCAGGCCCACCAGCCCGGCGAGTGGGTCGACGTGGCGCGCCTGAGCGAGTGCGAGCGCGTGCTCGCCGCGGAGCTCGACGCGCCATGAGCACCACGGCTGAGCGCTGGGAGGGAGCGGGGAACGTCTACCTGATCGTGGACGCCGCCCTGCTGCCCGTCGCACTCGACGCCGAGCGCGCTGCCCGCATCTGCGCCACGCTCGGCGATGACGGCGTCCTCGAGGTGCGTCGCGACGACGGCGCGGACGTCTCCATGCGCATCTGGAACCCCGACGGCTCCCAGAGCGAGGCCTGCGGCAACGGCACGCGCATGGTGGCGCGCTGGCTCGCGGAGCAGACGGGTCAGGGCGACGTGACGATCAGCACCGCCGCGGGCATCCTGCGCTGCACGGTCGACGGCGAGACGATCTCGGCGCAGATGGCGCCGGCCAGGCTCGACGGGCCGCAGTACGCACCCACCGACGAGCCGTTCCCGTACGCGCACACCTTCGTCAGCATCGGCAACCCGCACGTCGTGATCCCCGTCGACGACGTGGAGGCCTTCCCGCTCCACGACGTCGGGCCCGGCCTTGAGCATCACCCGTGGTTCCCCGAGCGCACCAACGTCGAGATCGTCGTGCCCATCGACGAGCACCGCGTCCGCATGCGCGTCTGGGAGCGGGGGGTGGGCGAGACGCCGGCCTGCGGCACGGGCGCCTGTGCCGTCGCCGTCGCCCTCGTGGCCAACGGGACCGCCTCGTCGCCGGTGACGGTGGAGCTGCCCGGGGGCGAGCTGATCATCGAGGTCGGTGCGCACGGCGCGGTCACGATGCGCGGGCCCGCCCTGCGCGTCGAGACCGTCGAGCTCGACGACGAGCTGCTGCGCTGAGCCGACGATGCGCTTCTCCGACCGCATGGACGCGATTCCCGAGTACGTCACCGCCCGGCTGAATCGCCTCATCGCCGAGCAGCGGGCCGCCGGCGTAGACGTCATCTCGCTGGCCATCGGCGATCCCGACCTGCCGCCGGACCCGCGCATCCGCGCGCATCTGGCCGAGGAGGTGCAACGCGACGACGCAGCCCGCTACCCGACCAACCTCGGCCAGCCCGAGCTGCGCGAGGCCGTCGCCGAGCACTACGCGCGTCGCTTCGGCGTCGTCGTCGATCCCGGCACCGAGGTGCTGCCGCTGCTCGGGGCGAAGGAGGGCCTCGCGCACCTCGCCCTCGCGGTCCTCGACCCCGGTGCCCTCTCGCTGATCGCCGATCCCGGCTACCCCGTCTACCACGGGGGACCCCTGCTGGCTGGCGCGGACTCGTTCCCGCTGCCGCTGCTTCCCGCCAACGGTTTCCAGCCCGACCTCGACCACGTGCCGGCAGACGTGGCGGCCCGTGCGCGGCTGCTCGTGTGCGGCTACCCGAACAACCCGACCGGGGCCGTGGCAGCGCCCGACCTGTTCGCGCGCCTCGCGGCCTTCGGGGACCGGCACGACCTGGTCCTGTGCCACGACCACGCCTACGCGGAGATTGCCTACGACGACCTGCAGGCTCCGAGCGCCCTCACCGATCCGGGCTTCCGGAGTCGCGGCATCGAGGTGCTGTCGCTGTCGAAGACCTACTCCGTCCCGGGCTGGCGGATCGCCTTCGCCGTTGGCAGCCCCGCGATCATCTCGGTGCTCCAGCGCCTCAAGACCCAGATCGACTCGGGGATGTTCCCGGCGCTGCAGCGCACCGCCACGTGGATGCTCCGCCAGTCCGACCTCGACGGCCCGCCGCTGGCCGTCTACCGCGCCCGCCGCGATCTGGCGTGCGCGCGGCTGGCCGAGATCGGCATGCCCGTGACGCCACCGCAGGGGGGCATGTACCTGTGGGTTCCGGTCCCGACGGGGGAGACCTCCAGCGCCTTCGCCACGCGCCTCGTCGAGCAGGCCGGCGTCGTGGTCACCCCGGGCAGCGCCTACGGCAGCGCGGGCGAGGGCTTCGTGCGGATGGCGCTGACCGTGCCGGAGGAACGCCTCCTCGAGGCACTCGATCGCATCGGCGCTGCCCTCGCCGCCTCCTGAGCGGAGTAGACTCAGTCTCAGTGGGTGACGGCATGCATGTGATTCGCTCGAACGAGCTGGAGCGCGCCTTCGTCGCTGCCATCGCCCGGCCGAACCAGCGCATCGAAGCCGACCTCGCGGAGATCTTCGAGCTGCTGCGCACCGCGCAGTGCAATCCCGTCGGCGAGCTGCTCCAGAAGCGCGATCAGCCGGAGCTCAAGACCTACCTTGGTTCCGGCAAGGTCGACGAGCTCGAGGAGGCGCTCAGGGCAGTCGACGCCGAGGTCCTCGTGATCGACGACGAGCTGACACCCTCCCAGCAGCGGTACCTCGAGAACCGCTTCAAGATCCGCGTGATCGATCGCACCGCGCTGATCCTTGACATCTTCGCCGCCCACGCGCACTCCGCCGAAGGCAAGCTGCAGGTCGAGCTGGCGCAGCTGGAGTACCAGCTGCCGCGCATGCGCGGCATGTGGCAGCACCTCGAACGGCTCGGCGGCGGCGTCGGCACCCGCGGCCCGGGCGAGTCCCAGCTCGAGACGGACCGACGCCTCGCCCGCGATCGCATCACCGCCCTGCGTCGCAAGCTGAAGGAGACCGGCAAGCGCCGGCGGCTCCAGCGCCAGCGTCGCATGGAGGGCATCGTCCCGACCGTCTCGCTGGCGGGCTACACGAACGTCGGCAAGTCGAGCCTCCTCAACGCGCTCACCGGCGCCGAGGTGTCGAGCGCCAATCGCCTCTTCGAGACGCTCGATCCGACGACGCGGCGCTACACGCACGTCGGCCGCGAGTACACGCTGACCGACACCGTCGGCTTCATCCGCAAGCTGCCGCACGGGCTCGTCGAGGCCTTCGCCTCGACGCTCGAGGAGACGCTCTCCGGCGACCTCATCCTCCACGTCGTCGATGCCTCGCTGCCCGAGGAGGAGCGCGACGTGCAGATGCGCGCGGTCGATGACGTCCTCGAGCAGATCGGCGCCGGCGAGCTGCCGCGCATGACCGTGCTCAACAAGATCGATCTCGTCAGCGCCGAGGACCGCGAGCGGCTCCGCAATCGCCTGCCCGATGCCATCCAGGTCTCGTCGCACTCCCGCGAGGGGCTCGACGAGCTCGAGATCATCATCGCGGAGCACTTCGCCGGGCGCTTCGAGCCCGTGGAGCTGCTGGTCCCGCACAGCGAGGGCGCCGTGCTGTCCTCCCTGTACGCGCTCGGCGCACCGATCTCGCAGCGGGAGGACACCGCCGAGGGAGTGCGCATCCGCGCTCGCCTGCCCAAGGCCGAGCGCGATCGCTACGAGCGCTTTGCCGTGACGACCGGGGAGATCGTGGCGTGAGCGAGATCCCGTTCCAGCGCCTGCACCCCGACGCCCGGCTGCCAACGCGTGCGCACGATGACGACGCTGGGTTCGACCTGCACGCCACCGAGACTGCCGTGCTGGCTCCGGGAGAGCGCTGCGCCGTCGGCTGCGGCTTCGCCATGGCCCTGCCCGCCGGTCTGGCGGCGCTGGTGGTGCCGCGATCGGGGCTCGCGCTCCACGAGGGCCTCGGCGTCCTCAACGCACCGGGGCTGATCGATGCCGGCTATCGCGGCGAGATCAAGGTCATCCTGGTCAACCACGATCCGCTCGCCACCCGCAGCGTCGAGGTGGGGGACCGCATCGCGCAGCTCGTGCTCGTCCAGTTCCCGGCAGCCGCCTTCACCGAGGTGGCCGCGCTGCCCGGCTCCGTCCGGGGCGAGGGGGGCTTCGGGTCGACGGGGAAGAGCGCGTGACCGGTCCCCGCATCCGCGTCGCCGGTCTGGTGATCAACGGTGGCCGCGTGCTCCTCGTCCGCCACGAGAAGGATGGGCGCTCCTACTGGCTCCTGCCGGGCGGTGGCGTTGACGAGGGCGAGCAGCTCGAGGAGGCCGTACGCCGAGAGCTCGGCGAGGAGTGCGGCCTGACCCCGCTGACGGTGCACGGGCCGATTGCCATGGCCGAGACGATCCCACCCGATGGACTCGCCAACGGCCGGCACATCCTCCACATGATCTTCGCCATCGAGACCGCGGTCTGCGAGGCCGAGCAGCTCGTGTCAGAGGACCGCGCAGTGCTCGGCCATGCGTTCGTGGATCGCGACCGCCTGCACGAGCTCGACCTGCGTCCGCCGATCCACGACTACCTCAAGCACTATCGACCGGGCGACCCGTTCGTCAGCCTCGGCCGCATGTGGATCTCCTAGGCAGGAGTCCTAGCGCGACTCGGTGCGCGCGATGCGCATGGCCGTCTCCGCCGCAGCCGCCTCCAGGCGATCGTCCAGCGTCTCCAGCACCGGATCGAGCCCACGGTGCTGGCAGGCCCACGACAGAAGCTGATCGGCGAGCCACGGGTTCTTCGGGAGCAGCGGGCCGTGGACGTAGGTGCCAATCACCCGATCGACGCGACACCCCTCCGCGAGGCCGTCGCCGTCATTGCCGCCCCCGACCTTGGGTCGACCGAACGGCGTGACGCCCGCACCGAGCCGGGTGCGGCCCGCGTGGTTCTCGAACCCGACCATGGTGTGCACCTCGCCACCGAGCCGCACGTCGACCAGGACGTTGCCGATGATCCGCCGCGTGCCGGCATGGGTCTCAAGGTCGACGAGCCCGGTGCCCGGGGTTTCGCGTCCCGACTGATCCACGTAGCGATGTCCGAGCAGCTGGAAGCCGCCGCAGACCGCGAGCACGGGCACGCCGTCGGCAATCGCCGAGCGCAGGGCCGGCGTCTGCGCGATCAGCGCCTCGGCGACGAGCGCCTGATCCCGGTCCTGTCCGCCGCCGATCAGGATGACGTCGGCCGCCGCGGGGTCGAGCTCCTCGCCCAAGCCCAGCGGCACCACCTCGACGGGGAGACCGCGCCAGCGGGCCCGTTGGGCGAGAACGCGCACGTTCCCCCGATCGGCGTAGATGGAGAGCAGCTCGGGGTAGATGGGCACGATGCGCAGCATCAGCGGTTGCCCTCCCAGAAGGGCTCCGTCAGCCCGCGATCGGCGAGCACGCGGTGCAGGTCGAGCATGGCCGTGTAGGTCGCGAGGACGTAGACGCGTCCTCCCGGCGGGGCACCGGCGACCGCGCCGTCGAAGGCCGCGGCGACGTCGCCCGTGCGCTCGATCCGGTGCAGCGGAATATCCGCGTAGCGCAGTCGCATCGCGAGCTCCGTGGCACGGGTACCGCTGCAGACGATGGCCTCCGCAGGGTCCAGCATGCCCTCGAGATCGATGTCCCAGATCCAGCTGACGTCGCGTCCGTCCGCGATGCGATCGTTGAGGGCGAGGACGATGCGCGCACCGTGGATGTCAGGCGCGATCGCCCGCAGCGCCTCGTTGGCACCGGTCGGGTTCTTGAAGAGGATCAGCACCGCCTCGCGGCCCTCGATCGCGATGCGCTCGAAGCGGCCGAACGCGGCGGTGAACGAGGCCAGTCGCTGGGCGGCAACGGCGGTGGGAACCCCGAGGACGTGGGCGGCGGCGATCGCAGCCAGCGCGTTCTCGACGTTGTAGAGACCGGGGAGGGGCAGCATCACCTCGCTGGAGCCATCGGGGGCATCGACGCGGAACTGCGTCCCCTGCAGGCCCTGAGGCCGCACCGCGCGAGCAGCAACGTTGAGCGCGCCGCGCTCGTGGTCGCCGTTGGGACAGCGATAGCCGCCGAGGTGGCCCAGGTACACGGCGTCGTAGACGTAGGCGGCGCCGCAGCGCACGCAGAACGTGGAGTCGGCGGCCTCGTCGCGCTCAGCCAGGGCGACGGACGGGTCATCGATGCCGTAGCGGACCACTTGGGCGCGATCACCGGCCAGCGCGTCGATGACCGGATCGTCAGCGCAGAGGACCAGGGTCGTCTCGGCCGGCAGCTCCGCGATCATCGCGCGCCAGCGGTCCGCGACCAGCTCGAGCTCGCCGTGGCGGTCGAGCTGATCCCGGAAGAGGTTGCCGAGGGCCATGACCCGCGGGCGCACCTGCGCCACCACGGCAGGGAGCGCGGCCTCATCGATCTCCAGCACGCCCACCACGGCCTCGGGCGGGCGTGTCAGCAGCGTGGAGACAACGCCGGACATCAGGTTGGCGCCGGCCGCGTTCCGGCAGACCAGCCGATCTGCCCCGAGGATGTGCGAGAGCATGGCGGATGTCGTCGTCTTGCCGTTGGTCGCGCTGACGGCGACGATGCCGTCGGGCAGCCCCTCCGCGAGGCCCGTCAGGCCGTTGGGCGCCAGACGCAGGAAGACGTGGCCCGGCAGCGTCGTCCCGCCGCCACGGCCCGCAGCACGCGACAGGGCGCCCGCGACTCGGGCCACCTCGCCAGCTGCTCGTACGCGTGCACTCACTGCAGGGGATCGTACCCGGCGCGACTGGCGGCCGTCACGACCGCCTCGGAGCGGCGGAGCACGAACATGACCAGGACGCTGAGGACGCCGACCAGCGCGTACATGACCCACGAGGGCCCCTGCTGGGAGATGAACCCGGCGATGATCGGCGCCAGCAGCGAGCCGACGGCCCAGACGGCGTTGAGCATGCCGAAGACCCCGCCCTCGCCGATCTGCTCGTCCCGGGCCCCGTCGGCACAGGCCGCGTACGAGATCGTGAAGATAGGGGAGGCCAGGCACATCGCGGCGATCAGCAGGAATCCGTACCAGGGGATGCCGAGCGGAATCATCATCAGCATGACCAGGCCGCCGCAGATGATGGGGAGCACCACGAGCGCGCGCGTCTGATTGAGACGCCGCCCGAGCCGCGCCACGACGAGGATGGAGAGCACGGAGAACGCGCTGCCCACCGTGAAGATCCAGCCGATCGTCGCGGAGGACAGCCCCGCGGCATCGAAGTGCAGCGGCGCGAGCAGCTGCAGCGCGGCCATCATCAGCGCCACGAAGGCGATCGCGACGAAGCCGATCTGGATGCGCCCGGGCTTGGCCGCCCGCCGCAACGACTCGAAGGGGCCCTGCCGCTCGTGGTGCGTCACGGGGTGGCGCTCGCCACCGGGCTCGAACAGCGCCCAGATCACGACGATGCCCACCAGCCCACCGAGCACGCCGAAGGCGACGCCGAGACCGACATGCGAGACGATCGGGCCGCCGAGCAGCGGCCCGGCGATGGTGCCCACGGTCGCAGTGGCGTTCGCGATCGAGAGTCCACGGGGTCGATAGTCGTCGCCGACGGCTCCGCCCAGCCAGGCGAGGCCCGCCGACCACGTGATCGCCGAGCAGGCGCCCTGGACCACGCGCACGAGGACGAGCAGCCAGAAGGTGTCGGCAAACGCGATCGCCGGCGCGGCGAGGATGAACAGCGAGGCGCCGATCAGCGTCATGCGCCGCGCGCCGAAGCGATCGGCCAGGTAGCCGGCGGGAATCGCACACAGCAGCACCGCGAAGCTGTAGATGCCGAGGATCAGGCCCGACTCGTCATCCGACAGGCCGAACTCTTTCTGCCAGACGGGCACCAGCGGCACGGCGGCCAGCCAGGTGATCATGTCCAGGAAGATCAGGCTCGAGACGAGCGCCGTCAGGCGTCGCGGCGACACAGGACGGCTGACGGCCACGTCGTGGTCCTAGCCGAGCAGAACGCGGTCGAGTGCCATCGCGAAGAAGATGCCCGCGAGGTACAGGAGCGAGAAGCGGAACGTCTCGCGCGCGATGTCGATATCGCCGTCGGCGCGATGCAACCGCAGCGTGAACTGCAGGAAGCGCAGACCGAGCACCAGCGCCAGCACTCCGTACAGCGGCCCGAGCACCTCACCCGTCACGCCGACCCAGGCCAGCGGCAGCGGGAGCAGGGAGAAGAGGATCAGGATGATCGTGTAGACGATCATCTGCAGCGTCGTCGAGCGGATTCCCGCCACGTTCGGCAGCATCGGCACGCCGGCGTCAGCGTAGTCGTCGAACTTCACGATCGCCAGCGCCCAGAAGTGGGGCGGGGTCCACAGGAAGATGACGCCGAACATGATCAGCGCAGGCCACCCGATCTCCCCGGTCACCGCCGCCCAGCCGACGAGCGGTGGCATTGCCCCAGCGGCACCGCCGATGACGATGTTCTGCGGCGTGCGGCGCTTGAGCCAGATCGTGTAGACGAAGACGTAGAAGAGGTTGCCGATCAGCGCCATCAGCGCAGCCAGCGGCTGCCCCGTCAGGAAGACCAGGACCAGGATCCCCAGGACCGACAGGACGATGCCGTAGAGGATCGCGGGACGCGGTGCGATGCGACCTGCCGCTACGGGGCGACGACGCGTGCGCTCCATGCGCACGTCGAGATCGCGATCGAGCGCGTGGTTGATGGCACTGGCACCCCCCGAGGTGAGGCCCATGCCGAGCAGCGCGGCGCCCAGCAGCCAGAGCGGGGGAATGCCGTTCTCGGCCCACACCATCGCGCCGACCATCGTGACGAGCAGGAGGACCATCACGCTCGGCTTGGTCAGCTCGAAGTAATCGAGCGCAACCGACGGCTGCCGGACGGCTACGGGCTCAGCGGCCACGAGGATCGATTCCGGAGGGAAGGGCGCGCACGTGAGGGATCGTATCCGAGGACACTGAGCCGACGATCAGCGTCCGGCTTGGCGGCTCATCACGAGCAGGTCGCGAAGCGCGATGCCCATGCAGATACCGCCGCCGAAGATGATGCCGTGTTGCAGGTAGTGGATCGCGGCGTTGGTGTTGACCGCGTTGTCGACGGGTGGCAGCAGCGCCACGACCTGGCAGAGCAGGCCGATCCCGCCGAGCAGCAACGCGCGCATGGGCGAAAGCAGTCCGGGCATGCTTCGCAGGCTACCATTGGGCGTGTGCACGGCAACCTGCCATCCCGCGAGGACGATCTGCGCCTCGCACTGCGCACCGAGCTGGCTCGGCTCGACGGCGATGTGGTGTCTGCGATCGGACGGGCGCTCGAGCGCGATCAGGATCGCCTGACCGGCGGCTCCTGGGGCACCGACGACTCTGAGGGCTGCCTGCTCACCCTCGCCGCCCACGAGCTTGGGCACCACAGCGGGGAGGAGCTCCTGCGCACCTCGGTCGCCGCGGTCCGCATTCCGGCGCTGTTCGATGAGCTCTGGGCCGTGGTGCTCGCGCGCACCGGCGATGCGGCCGTAGCGCGCTCCGTCACGCACCGCCTCGTCGTCGAGGCCCTCGCACTCCGCACGGATCAGGCGGCAGGCTCAGACGAAGACGCAGCAGCAGCTGCGCCCGCCGAGACCGCGCGCATCGCCCTGCCCAGATAGCGGAACAGGTGCCACTGCACGATGATCGCCCACCAGACGCCGGTGACGAGGTGCAGGTAGTCCACGCCGGTGAACGCCCCGCCGGAGGGACGGAAGAGCATCAGCACGCCGGTCAGCGCGATCGGCACGCCGAGGCCGAGCATCGTCAGTGACGCAATCGCGTCCTGGGGCCGCTTGGCCTGAACACGCCGCAGGATCCGCCGCCAGCCCAGCTCGAGCGACTTGGCTGTCACTACGATCAGACCGACCGCGCTGGTGGCCACGTGGAACCAGATCAGCCAGTCCGGCGACGCCGAGCTGCGCAACGCCAGCGTGTAGATCCAGAGCCCGGTGGCGAAGGCCAGGACGATCGGCCCCAGTGCGATCACGCCCATCAGCGCCGTGCGGCGGCGGACCGGCGCCTTCTGCAGCCGCTGCTCCGCCGCACGCTCGCGGTTCCACTCCTCGACCTGCTCGTCCGTGTAGTGCGACGGCGGCTGGGCCGCAGCCCACAGAGCAAGGCGCGCAAGAAACACGAACGCGATGATCGGCGGAACGATGTGGGGGAGGTGCGTGAGGACCCAGATGACCATCCTGGGTCATCCCTCCCGGATCAGCTGCTGGGCAGGCAGTACACGACGGTGAACAGCACGACCCAGACGATGTCCACGAAGTGCCAGTACACGCTGATGCCGAGCAGGCCGACGTGGTTGTCGGGTGACCAGCGTCCGCGCACCGCCCGGACCATGCCCAGACCGAGCAGCAGGAGACCGATGAACACGTGCAGGCCGTGCAGACCGGTCAGGCAGAAGAAGATCGCGCCGACCGACGTGGTCTGCGGCGTGAAGCCGACCGTCATGTACTCGTGGACCTGCAGGCCCAGGAACACCGCACCGAGTGCGAAGGTGACGAACAGCCAGCCGAAGACCCGGCCGCCCTTGCCCGACTTGTCCAGCGACAGCAGGGCGAACTCGCAGGTGAACGACGACACCACGAGGATCAGGGTGTTGATTGACGTGTTGTTGGCCGGGATATCGAAATCGCCCGGCCATGCCACACCGCGCGCGAGGCGCAGGTTCGCGTAGTACATGAAGAACGCGCCGAACAGTGCGAGCTCGGAGACTAGGAAGATGATCAGTCCCATCACGCAGACGTTGAGATTCGTCCGGTAGGGCTGGATCTTGGGTGCGGTGACGTCAGCGGCGGCCATGTGGGTGCTCCTCTATGCGGTCGGCGCTATGCGCCGACCGTCGTCTCCGTCTCGACGGGCTGCTCGTCCGGGAAGACGGCGTGCTTGACGCCCTCCTCGCCGTAGCGATACGGGCCGCCGACGACGCGCGGCGTGGTCGGGAAGTTGAAGATCGGCGGGGGCGAGGAGACCTGCCACTCGAGCGTGAGCGAGCCCCAAGGGTTCGCGCCGGCCTTGGCACCGTGCCGCACCGAATGGATCATGTTGTAGACGAAGATCAGCGTGCTGGCCCCGAGGACGAAGGCGGAGATCGTGATCACCGTGTTGCTCCAGGCGAACTGGGGCGCGTAATCGGCCACGCGACGCGGCATGCCCTCGAGCCCCTGGTAGTGCATGGGGAAGAACGTGCCGTTGAGCGCGATGAAGGTGAGCCAGAAGTGCCACTTGCCGAGCTTCTCGTCGTACATGCGCCCGGTCACCTTCGGGAACCAGTGGTAGAGGCCGGCGAAGACCGTCAGGACGGAGCCGCCGAAGAGCACGTAGTGGAAGTGCGCGACGATGAAGTAGGAGTTCGTGATCGACAGGTCGAACGGCACGGCCGCGAGCATGACGCCCGAGAGACCGCCGATGACGAAGGCGACGATGAACCCGATAGCGAACAGGTTGGCCGTCGTCATGCGGATGACGCCGCCCCAGAGGGTGCCGACCCAGGAGAAGATCTTGATGCCGGTCGGCACCGCGATCAGCAGGGTGGCGAACATGATCGGCACGCGCAGCCAGGACTGCATGCCCGAGGCGAACATGTGGTGCGCCCACACGGAGAAGCCGAGGACGGCGATGCCGGCGGACGAGAAGGCGACGGCGCGGTAGCCGAAGACCGGCTTGCGCGCATGCGTGGCGATCACCTCGCTGATGATGCCGAATCCGGGCAGGACCATGATGTACACGGCTGGGTGCGAGTAGAACCAGAAGATGTGCTGGTACGCCAAGGCGGTACCGCCACCGTCGGTGGTGAAGAAGTGCGTGCCCATCTCACGGTCGAACATCGCCATGAACATGGCGCCGGCGACGAACGGCGTGGCGGCGACGACGAGCGCCGAGGTGGCCAGGTTGGCCCAGCACAGCAGCGGCATGCGGAACAGGGTCATGCCCGGGGCGCGCATCGCGATGATCGTGACCAGGAAGTTGACCGCGGTGGCGATCGACGAGCTGCCGGCGATGATCACGCCGATCTGGAACAGCGTCTGGCCGAAGGGGCTCTGATCCTGCAGCGTCGGGTATGCCGTCCAGCCCGTGTTGTACGACCCGTAGAGCCAGGCCGACAGCAGGATGATGCCGGCCAGAGGCAGGAGCCAGAAGGAGACGGCGTTGAGGCGCGGGAAGGCCATGTCGTCCGCGCCGATCATCAGCGGGATGACGTAGTTGCCGATGCCGGCGAAGATCGGCACCATGAAGGTGAAGATCATGATCGTGCCGTGCGACGAGATCAGCTCGTTGTACTGGCCGTTGCTGATCGACTGCATGCCGGGCTTGGCGAGCTCGGCGCGGAAGACCTCGGCGAACATGCCGCCGACCAGATACATGATGAAGGTGAAGACGATGTACTGGATACCGATCACCTTGTGATCGGTGTTGAACTTGAAGTAGTCGCGCCACGAGTGCGCGCCGTGCTGCGAGTGGTCGTTCTCGTCGAGCTCGCCGCCGATGATCCAGGAGAACCAGTAGTCCATGCCGCCGATGCCGACGATGAAGCCGATCGCGCCGAAGATGTAGGCGACGGTCAGGAACGTGTTCTCCTGCATCACGGGCTGCATGTCGAAGATCGAGCGGGCCACGAACGTGACGAAGACGGCGAGCGCCGCGAACAGCGGTGTCGTCCAGAGGCAGCGCGCGAGCGTGGGGCGCAGGACGGAGGTCATCGGGCAAACCCTCCCCGGGTCAGTTCGATCGGAAGATGGTGCGTGATCATGCTGCGGCCGCCTTGGTCTCGGCGACCCACTTGTCGAAGTCGGCCTGCGAGACGACGCGGACCTTGCTGACGAGCGCACCCTCGACGGCGGAGTTCATCTGCGTGTGACCCACGCCGCAGAGGAAGGCGCAGACGATGTCGAACTCGCCGATCTTGCTCGGTGTGGCCGACGTGTAGTTGGTCTGCGCCGGCGTCGCGCCCATCTGCAGCCGCCAGGCGGGCACCCAGAACGAGTGCATGACGTCCATCGTGGTGATATCGAAGGCGATCGGCACGTTGACCGGCACGACCAGCTCGGGGCTGTCCTTGATGCCGATGCCGTCGTTGAGGTACGTGTACTTCCCGCCGCACTGGTAGCCGGTGATGTGGATGCTCTGACAATCCTTGGCCGCGGCGGCACTGACGTCGTTGTCGTTCAGCAGGTTCCAGCTGAAGAAGGCGACGGCGAGGACGAGGACGAAGGGAATCGCGGTCCAGACGACCTCGAGCCACGTGACGCCGTGCAGGTTGGAACCGTCGCGCGTGTCGTTGGGACGGGCGCGGAAGCGGAACAGCGCGACCAGCATGACCAGCACCACGATGCCGAAGATGATGCCCGAGACGAAGAGGAAAGCCGAGTACAGGTTGTCGATGCCAGCGGCCTGGGCGGAGGCCTGCTCCGGGAGCGTCTCGAGCATGACCAGCGCGACGCCGATCACGGCTCCGACGATGGTCCCCAGGATCACAAGGGGCAGGACCGAGAGGGTCTTCACCGGGTGGTCGCCTTTCGCAGGGGCATGTCGAGGTAGCCGTACATCGGGGGAATCCTATCGCCATCTCCGGACGACCCGCAACATCGTATGCATCGCTACGAGGTTCGCGCAGGCTGGCGCTGGCGCTTGGCACCGGACGCGGTATGCTCTCGGCACGCCGGAATCGCGGCAGGATCTGGAGGAGCACGGCACCTGATGAGCGCAGACAACGAATCCATCGCCACCCCGATGACGCAGATCGACTACGCCGAGCGCAAGCTCGAGGGTCGTGACACCGGCACCCAGTCGGCCTCCGCGCTGCTGTCCGGCCTGGCCTGCGGGCTGGGCGTCGTCTCGCTCTGGTGCGCGCCGATGATCATCGGCTTCTTCGCCATCGGCTTCGCCATGCTCGGCCTGTCCATTGCCGGCGACCGTGATCGCATCGGCAAGATCGGTCTGATCATCGCCGTGATGGGCTGGCTGCTCGGCTCGGTCCTTGCCATCCTGATCGGCAACTCCGTCATCTCGCTCAACATCACGTAGGTGCAGGCCCCGGCCGCGCACCTGCCGGCTGCGCTCGCCGACCTCGACGTTCGCGTCGATGCGTGCGAGCTCGAGCCGCACGCCTTCGAGACGCCGGGCTTCTCCCGACTGACCACCGTCGTGGCGTTGCACGGCGACGGGCACGTGGGACGGGGCGAGGACGTCGCCTACGTCGCCGCCGAGCAGCTCCAGCACCGCGCCGCCCATCCGTTCACCCTCTCCGGCACGCGCACGCTGGCCGAGTGGTGCAGCGCGCTGGACGCGATCGATCTGCACAGCGGCACGCCGGCCGATGCGACGTCGGCCGACTATCGACGCTGGGCCTACGAATCGGCGCTGCTCGACCTCGGCCTGCGCCAGGCCGGCACCACGCTGGGAACGCTGCTCGGGCGCACGCCCCAACCGGTGCGCTTCTGCGTCTCCTCGAACCTCGGCCCCGACATCTGGCACGCAGTCGACCCGTCGCTCGAGTTCAAGTCGGACGCGCGACAGGACTGGACCGCGGAGCACATCGCCCACCTGCACTCGCTCGACCGCGTTCGCGTGGTCGACATCAAGGCCCACTACGGCGACGCCTGGGGCCTGTCCCCGGAGGACGCCCGCACGCAGCTCAGCCTCGTGCTCGCGGGCCTGCCCGACGCGGTGATCGAGGATCCGCCGACGGACGATCGCGCCCTCGAACTGCTGGACGGTCAGCTGGGACGGGTTGCCTTCGACGCGCCCGTGCACTCCGTCGCAGACATCCTGCGCCTGCCGCAGACCGGCTGGATGAACATCAAACCGTCCCGCTTCGGCACGATCGCCCGCCTGCTCGAGGCGATCGACCACTGCGAGCAGCGCGGCCTCCACCTGTACGGCGGAGGCCAGTTCGAGCTGGCGATCGGGCGCCGCCAGATCCAGGAGCTCGCGGCGCTCTGGTATGCCGACGGACCCAACGACGTCGCTCCCGGTGTCTACAACGCGACGACCGCCGAGTCCGGCCTGCCGGGCAGCCCGCTGACGGGCCTCGGTCTCGCCGCCGGCTTCGGCGCCTGACGCCCCGTCAGACCAGCAGCGCGATCACGACGAAGCCGACGGCGAAGAGCACCGCGGCGCCGACGGCGATCGTCAGCAGCGGGAGGGAGGTCGCGATGAAGATCGCCCCGGCGATCGCCCCGACGGCCAGCGACAGCACCATCGCGATCTCGAAGAGCGCCTTGCGGTCCTGCGGGACTGCGGTGTCCACGAGCTAGGCCTGCTCGGGCGGCGCCGGCGCATCCGGTGCCGGCAGTGCGGCGGGCGGCTCGACCTCGGCCGCCGGCTGTCCCTCGACGCCCTCCTTGAAGGCCGTCGCGGTATCGCCGAGCATGTCAACACGCGACTTGGCTGCGTCGCCGGCGGTCTTGGCGGCCTTGCCCAGCGTCGACTGCGGCTCGTGCTCCTCGTTGGTGACGCCCTCGCGGATATCGCGCGCCGAGTCGGTGACGGCACGCGTGGCGCGACCGATAGCGGTCTGCGGATCGGCACCGCCGGCCGAGGACTTGGCGTCGTCGGTCAGCGAGGCGACGCCATCGCGCGCCTCCTTGGCGGCGTCGAGCGCGCTGGTGCCGACGGCGGCCGCCTTCTCCTTGCCGGACCTCGTGGCCTGGTAGATAGCGGAATCGGTGTTGGCCTCCTCGTTGAAGCTCGTCTGGAGCTCCTGCGCGGCGCCCTTGATGCCGGACCCGGTGTCCTTGACGCGATCGGCGCCCTTGCGGAACAGCTTCTTGCTGCCTCCGACCCCGAAGATCAGGAAGCCGATGACGACGACGAGCGCGATGTGCCAAGGGGAGAGACTGCCCATGCGCGCATCCTAGCGGTGACGGTGGCGGACCGGGCGGAGTTCCGCCGCCAGCCCGCCACCGCCGGAATCCGCGAGGATCATCAGCTGCTGGAATCCAGGGTGATCGGCCGGCCGTTGATCGGCTGCACGGGGCGTGCGTTGTTGTCGTAGGCGCCCGTGAAGGCTGCGATCTGCGCCGCACTCAGCAGCACGGGCTGCTTCATCACGATCCAGGACACTCCCTCCGTGCACCCGGGCGTCGTCAGGCTGCCGGCGAAGCGGTAGCTGCGCCTGTCCTTCGGCAGCATCGCGGCCCAGTCAAACGTGGTCGTGGCCTCGCTGGCCTCGCTCGCGGTGTGGATATTCGACAGCCGGAGCACGCGGACCATCGGCTGCCAGCCCGCATTGCGCCGGCTGCCGACCTTCAGCATCACACCGATCACGGTCAGCTTGCCGTCTGCGGCCTTGTGCACGAAATGGACGTCGACCGGAGCGCGCAGACCGGCGATCATGTTCTCCGCCGGCGCGTGGAAGTGCATCTGGAGCAGTTGCGACGTGACGCCGTTGACGGTGATGCTGCTGCCCGGCAGCGCGTTGGCCTGCACGGTGTGCCCGTTGTTCTCGACGATCACCTGGCTGTTCTCGTATGCCACCCTCGGGTTCGCGATCGCCTTCCCGGTGGCGCCGACGATATCGATCGGCGACTGCACACTGCCATCGACACACGCCGCGTACGACGGATCGAGGCGACCCCAGTTCTCGGGACCGGTTGCCCCCTCATAGGACCACGCCGCGCCAGCGCTGGCGCGCGGCTGCCCGGTCGCGGCCGTCGAGCCGGCGACCCCGACGACGGCAGTAAAGACGAGCGCCGCACCAATGGCAACGCTGCTCATTGTGATTTGACGAGACATGCACGAACTCCTTGGACGACTGCCACGAACCACACCACAGACCGGCGCAGGGTGCAACGGGGCTAGCCCCCTGATCGCGACGATCCCCATTGCCTGATAATCATGATTATGGGAAGTTAGACGTGGTTGCGGCCGATGCGACCACCCCCTGGCGTCTCAGGACGCGTTGACCGCGATGATCTCGACGAGCGCCTCGGCGCCGCGGAGATCCTCCGCGTTCGCCGTGATCAGCGGCACCGCATGCGCGCTGGCCGTCGCGGCGATCATCAGATCGACGGCCCGACGGCGATGCGTGCGGCCGTGCTGGCGCACCAGGACGCAGACCTTCGCGTACTCGCGGGCTGCTGCGCGGTCGAACGGCAGCACCTTGAACAGCCGCAGCATGGTGCGGTGCGCGAGGTCGCGCCGGAACCGCAGCTCCCAGTCCGTACCGGCCGCCAGGAGCCCGTGCTCGACCTCGCCGACGGTCGCCACGGAGATCGCCAGCTCGTCGTAGCCGGCCGTGGCTACCGCCAGCCGCGCCGGCGGCAGCAGCAGGACCGAGGTATCGAGCAGCGCGCGCGTCACCCGTCCAGCCACTCGGCGTGGCGCTCAAACGGATCGTCATCGGCCCCCAGCGCGTCACCCATGTCGGGACGTGGCCCGGCGAAGGCCTCGCCGAGGTCGGTCTCCTCGAGCATCCGCAGCACGTCTGCCACAGGCACCCACGTCTGCGGGCCGGGCGGCTTGGCCGGCGTCAGGATGGCGCACAGCCGACCGTCGACCGTGACCTCGAAGCTCTCCCCCTGCTCCGCGCGTCGCACGATCGCCGAGCACTGGTTCTTCAGCTCGCGGAGCGGGATGCGCGTGGCCATGGAACGACCGTAGCACATGTTCCCCACCCCGGGAAATCGCCGTGCCGGCGGAGCGCAGAGGGTGAAGCGCGCAGGCGCGGCCTCCGGGCGCGGTACGCTTGGGACATGCGCTACGTGATCCTCGGAGGCGGTCCCGCCGGCTATGCCGCCGCGTCGGCCGCAGCAGCCCTCGGCGCCGAGGTCACGCTGATCGAGGACACGGGCCTCGGCGGCTCGTGCACCCTGACCGACGCGATCCCGTCGAAGACGCTGCTCTCCACCGCCACGGTGCTCGCGGCGATCGATCGAGCCGATCAGGCCGGCGTGTCCTTCGAGCACGGCAAGCCCCACGTCGACATGCTCCGCGCCGTCGCCCATGCCCGCTGGGTCGCCACGCACCAGTCGCGCGGCATCCGCGACCGGCTCGAGGAGACGACGGTCAAGATCATCCACGGCCGCGGCCGGATCGCCTCCCCCGGCCTGATCCACGTCGAGTGCGATGGCTACACGACCGAGGTCGAGTACGACAACCTCCTGCTCTCGACCGGCGCCAGCCCCTGGCTGCCGCCCTTCGCCGACATGGACCACCACCGCGTCTTCACCACGCGCGACGTCCTCGATCAGCGTGAGACGCCCGAGCACCTGATCGTCGTCGGCGCCGGCGCGACGGGCTGCGAGTACGCCGAGTTCTACGCCTCGTCCGGCAGCCGGATCACGCTGCTGTCCGCGCGCTCGCAGGTGCTGCCGAACGAGGATGAGGACGTCGCCGAGATCATCCAGGAGGGCTTCCTCTCCCGCGGCATCGAGATCCAGATGAACGCGCGCATCAGCGAGGTCGACGCCAGCGAGGACCACGTCACCGTCACGTCCGAGGATGGCCGCGTCTTCCGCGGCTCCCACGCCATCATCTGCATGGGCCAGCGCGCGAACACCGCCGACCTCGGTCTCGAGAACGTCGGCGTCGAGCTCGACGCGCGCGGTGCGATCCTCGTCGATGAGCACATGCGCACCAGCACCGTGGGCATCGCGGCAGCCGGCGATGTGGCCGGCGGCATGATGCTCGCCTCGACCGGCGCCATGCAGGGCCGCCATGCGGCGCTGTTCGCCTGCGGGGTCGATGAGGACGCGCTCAACCTCAAGAACGTGGCCTGGACGATCTTCACGCGCCCCGAGGTGGCCACGGTCGGCATGACCGAGTCGATGGCCGCCCGCGAGGGCCGCGAGGTCGACATCACGAAGCACTACCTCGGCTCCAACCCGCGCGGCGTGATCTCCGGCTGGCGCGAGGGGCTGATCAAGCTGATCACGGACCCCGCCTCCGGCGTGCTGCTCGGCGGCTCGATCGTCGGCTACCGCGCGTCCGAGAACATCGCCACGCTGGCGCTGGCCGTCAACGAGGGGCTCAACGTCGAGTCGCTCGCCAACACCGGCGTCGTCACCCCGTCGATGTCCGAATCGCTGCAGCGCGCGGCCGAGCGCGCGATGAACCGCCGCATGGCCGTGAACGGCACCGGCATCAGCGTGCCGCACACGCAGCCGCTCGGCGCGTAGCCGCCGCAGCGCCACGGCTCCGCGAGACGACGACTACCCCGTCGTCGTGGCGTCGGTCGTCGCCGGATCGGCTGTCGTCGTCGCCGGATCCGCCGGTGCGGCTCCGCCACCACCGACCGGCTTGCGCGGGCCCATCATGATCACGGCGTCCTCGGGTGCGTAGCGCCAGTGCCACGCCTCCTTCGAGATCAGCTTGCCGTCCTTGAACACGCGGCGCCCGTACTTGATGTGAAAGCCGTCCGAGCCCTTGGACTGCTGCACGTGCACCTCGCCGGGTGCGAGCGACAGATCGCGGATGCGCACGGTCTTCGCCTTCGAGTACGAGTACGGCTTGCCCATCCATGAGGTGACCTTGCGCCCGAGCGGGTTGGACAGCATCCGCACCGTGATCCCCGACTCGTCGGTGTGCGTGAGGATCACGATCGGCGCGTCCCAGTCGTTCTCGAAGACCAGCTCGGGCCCACCCCACGACACCGTCGCCTCCCGCCCCGTCGGGTAGCGGGTGATCCAGAACGAGTGCGGCGTGTGGTCGATCAGCTTGAGGCCGGAGAAGAAGGCGGCGTTGTAGGTCGTCGTCGCGATCTGGGAGACGCCGCCGCCGATGGCGTCCTTGAGGATGTTGCCCTCACCGATCATCGGCGCCGCAATGAAGCCGCGCCCCTCGGTGCGCTCGCCGAGCGCCTTGTTGAGCGAGAAGGTCCCGTGCGCGGGCAGGATGTACTGGTCGAGGATCTCGGCACCGCGCTGGATGTTGCTGACGCGCGGGCCACCGGTATAGGGCGTGAAGAACTCCCCGACGACCTCGGTGACGCCCATCTTCTGCGCCTTCTCGGACGTCAGCGCCGGGCGCCGGACGCCGATGGTGATCGGCACGATGTGCTCGGACGGGGCCTTCTGCCAGACCAGCGCCAGCGCATCTACGTCCACCCCGCGCCCATCGCGGCTGCCGATGATGCGCGCCTTGCCGGCGCTGTTGGTCGTGAACGTCGCGTTCTTGGGGGCCCGCTCGCGCTTGTGGAAGACCCCGCTGAAGTACGCTCGCAGCGTGGCGCGGGAGACGTCGAACGCGATCGCGCCATCGCTCGTGGTGAACTCCGTGGCCCGCAGCGCGACGCTGCGCGGCACGCGGCGCGGGTCGCTGTTGAGCGTCACGATGTGGGGCGATTTCACGAACGTACGCGCGACCGCGGCCGCGACCTGCGCCTCCTCCGTGGTGATCGCGGGCTGCGACACGTTGATCGTCACCGGGATCTCGGGACCCGTGGTGCCGATCGAGCGCAGCGCCAACTGGATATCCCCCACGTTCGGGCGCTTGCCGTCTGCCGCGGGACGAACCGGGAAGCGCCCGCTGGAGTCCTTGATGATCGTCGCGTTGCGCGGCGCCACCGTCGTGGCCTGCCGCACGGGCAGGAGCGCCTGGGACAGCTCGCGCTGGTTGTAGAGGTACGTCAGCGGGATCTCGTGCGTGGCGCCGAAGCCCAGCCGGCCCGACAGCCGCTCGAGGAACGTCGAGTCGTCCTGCGCCGCCTTGACGGCCACCTGCGCGTTGGGCCGCAGCTTGATCGCGGCCGGATCGAACTCGAAGCGGTTGCCACCGGCCACCAGCACGACACCGCGCGCCACGAGCTGCGCGCCGTGGACGCGCACCGCGGCCTTGGCCTGGGCCGTCGTCATGTCCCCCACGTCGACCCCGTCGATCTCAGTGCCGACGGGAATCGTGGCCCCGGTGTCGCGCCCGAGGTACAGGGCGCCGCCGACGACGGCGCCGAGCGCCACGAGGACGACCAGCGCGATCACGATCGGGAGGCGACGGCGCCGCTTGCGCTTGGCAGGGCGCTTTGGCCCGAGGCTGTTCCGGACCGGCTCCTCGAAGCGGTAGACCCGCATCCGCTCAGGGGGGTTGCTCACAGGTCTGATTCTACGTCGCGTGACCGTGTCGCCGTCGCGTTGACGGCGACACGGTCCGCGGGTCAGGCGCTCAGCGCCAGATACTCGCGAAGATCGGGGTTGGCCTTGGCCAGGGCGCTCAGCGCCCGACCCTCGACCTGACGCACACGCTCCCTCGTGCAGCCCAGCTCGGAGCTGACCTGATCGAGCGTTCGGGTGCCGTTGCCGTCGAGGCCGTAGCGGAGCTCGACGACCTGACGCTCCTGCTCGTGGAGCTGATCGAGCGCGCTCTGCAGCTCGCTCGTGAAGCTCCCGCCGGTGAGGGCCTCGTCCGGGCGAACCGCGTTGGGGTCCTCCACGAGGTCGGCGATGTCCGAATCACCGTCGCCGACGCTGACGTCGAGCGACACCGGATCCTCGACGATGTCGAGCAGCGCGGTGACCTTCTTGATCCCGAGCCCCGTGGCGGCGGCGAGCTCCTCCGGCGTCGCCGGGCGATCCAGCTCCTGACGGAGCCGACGCTCGGCCTTGCGCAGGCGCTTGAGGTTGTCGACGACGTGGACGGGCAGGCGGATGGTGCGGCCCTGATCGGCGATCGCGCGGCTGATCGCCTGCTTGATCCACCACGTGGCGTAGGTCGAGAGCTTGAAGCCCTTCGTGTGGTCGAACTTCTCGACGGCGCGCATCAGGCCGACGTTGCCCTCCTGGATCAGGTCCAGCAGCGGCACGCCCGAGGCGGCGCTGTACGGGCGGGCGATCGACATCACGAGGCGCAGGTTCCGCTCGATCAGCTCCTGCTTGGCGCGCATGTCCCCCGCGTCCTTGCGGCGCGCCAGGGCGGCCTCCTCGCCTGCAGTCAGCAGGCGACCGTCGCCGATCTGGCGCACGTAGGTGAACAGGAGGTCGACCTCGGGGGTCTCGTCGAACGAGTCGTCGATGGTCTCAACCGCCGCCGGCGCATCGAACACCGCGTCGGGCTCAACGAGGCGAAGGGTACGGGCAGGGCGCTTGGTCTTGGGTGCTGCTGTTGCCGTCATGCTTGGAGAGTTCCGCGTCTGCGCCGCTACCGCTACCTCCCGTCGGGAATCCTGCCGGAGTCCTAACGAATTCCGCATATTCGGTACCGGGATTTGGCTTGAGCCCAACACAACGGCAACATTCGGCCCGACGGCGTCGATTCGCGATCTGCTCAGGATGCGGGCAGAAGCAGCGTCTGGCCGGCCTGGATCGTGGAGCCGGCGAGGCCGTTGAGCTCCTCGATCTGCCCCACGCGGTCGCGCGGATCGCCGGTGCTGGTGGCAGTCGCGATCGACCACAGTGAGTCGCCCGGCTGGACGATGTAGGACTGTGGCTCCTGGCCGCCCTGACTGGCTGGCGCAGTGCGCAGGCCGATCACGAGGACGAGGGCGAGGATGGCGAGCAGCAGGCCCGCCGAGCGGAGTATTCGGATGTCGAACATATGTTCGCTACGTTAGGGCGAACAGGTGTTCGTGTCAAGCGCAACGGCGTAACGATTGGGTCACAGCGCGTCGACGGCAGCGAGCACCGCATCCAGCACGCGGGCAGGGCCGTTGCGCACGACGTCATCGGCCACCAGCCCCGTTGCCGCCTCGGCCTCGGCGATCGCCTGCTGGGCGCCCGCGTCATCAAGGTGCTTCGTGTTCAGGGCGATCGCGGCCACCTTGGCCGGGCGCACCGCGCTGGCCGACAGCTCGTAGAGGGCGATGACGTCCCGCAACGGCGGAATCGGGCGCGACGGGTAGTCGTCGTTGTACGTCTGGCCAGCGAGGTGCTGGAGCACGAGGACGTCGGGCTGCGAGCCGTGCAGGAGCCCCTGCGTCACCGCGCTGTAGCCCGGATGCAGCAGCGAGCCCTGTCCCTCGAGGAACAGGAGGTCACCGCGCTCGGCGCCCTGATCGATCAGCGATTCGGCCGCGCCGTTGACGTAGTCGGCGATGACGTGGTCGACGGCGATCCCCCACCCTGTGATCGCGATGCCGGTCTGGCCCGTGGCCACGAAGGCGGCACGCCGCCCGCGAGCGATCGCACCGTCGGTCAGCTCGAGCGCGGTCGACATCTTGCCGATTGCGCAATCGGTGCCCACGGTGTGGACGACGCGCACCCCTGCCGGCCGCGAGAGGTCGGCACGCGGGATCGTGAGGCCCTGCGGGGACGTGCGCAGATCGCGCAGCGCGACATCGTGCCGCGTCGCGGCTTCGACGAGCAGCGGATCGTCGTTGAGGAGCGTGTGCAGGCCGGCCTCGACGTCCATGCCGAGCTCCATGGCGCGCAGGAGCTGCTGCTTCCAGGCGTCGGTCAGCTTGCCACCGGCCGGGGCCACGCCGATCAGGGCGCACGTCGCGCCCAGCGCACGCGCGGCATCGACGTCGGCGACGATCGGCACGTCGCGACGGGCGAACGGCACGACTGCGGCGCTCGTCCTGCCCGCCTGGGTGCTGTCCACCACGCAGACGATGTCGCGGTCGTTGCCGAAGCGCAGGACGCCATGCCCCGTCTTCGCGTCCGACTGCGCCCAGAGGCCCTCGGCCAGAATCGCCAGCTGCTCGCTCATACCGCCACCACTCCCAGTCCGGGCGCGGACGAGACCGTCACGACGCCATCGATGAATCCGAGGCCCGTGTAGGGACCGTCGTCGATCAGCAGATGCCCATCGAGGTCGACGTGATCGCACAGGGACGCGATCTGCGCGCCCTGGCTGATGCCGAGCTCGGACTCGATCATGCACCCGATCATCACGGCCAGGCCGTGGGCGCGGGCGGCACGGGCCAGCGAGAAGCCGCCGCGGATGCCCCCCGTCTTCGAGATCTTGATGTTGACGCCATCACCGAGCACGGCGCACAGCGGCACGTCACGGGCCTCCTGGGCCGACTCGTCGAGGATCACCGGCAGGCGACGGTCGAGCTCGCGGTAGGCCCGGTAGGCGTCGACGTCCTCGCGATGGAACGGCTGCTCGACGAACTCGATGCCGAGGCGGAGCAGATCGGGCGTGATGGCGCGGGCGATCTCGATGTCCCAGCCCTCGTTGCCGTCGATCCGAATCGGGCCGCTGAAGCCCGCGCGCACCACCTCGAGGCGCTCGAGGTCGGCTGCGCCGCCGACCTTGACCTTGAGGACGCGGTAGCCCGCGGCGCGGCGCACCTTGTCCGCCGTGCCGTCGACGGTGTCGATGCCGATCGTGAAGGAGGTCGCGGGGCTGGTCGGCTCGAGGCCGAGCAGGCGCCAGGTCGGCTGACCGAGCCGCTTGCCGACCCAGTCGTGCAGCGCCCCGTCGATCGCCATGCGCGTGCCGCCCATCAGGCCCTCGGAGTGCAGCCGTCGCATGATCGCCTCGAGCGCGAACGGATCGTCGCCGAGCAGCGCGGCACCGACGCCGTTGACCTCGGCCAGCATGGCCTCGGTCGTCTCGCCGTGGTAGTCGACCGGCGCGCCCTCGCCGATGCCGATCAGGCCATCGTGCTCCAGCTCCACGATCAGCACGGGCTCGTGGGTCGAGACGCCTCGCGCGATCTCGAACGGCTCGTGCAGGGTCAGGTTCTCAATGCGGGCTCGGATCTCCATGGGCGGAACCCTACGACACGGCCCGCCGGCAGGCGTCCGCTATCCTCACCGCTGCCCGCCCCCGTAGCTCAGTGGATAGAGCACAGCCCTCCGAAGGCTGGGGTCAGACGTTCAAATCGTCTCGGGGGCACTTGTCTGGGGAGCGCCACCGGCGCCCCCAGACAAGTGCAACAGGGGGGGGTGACTCCCATCCGCAGGGGTCTGGCCCCATCGCACAGCGCGTCGTCGCACCGGCGCAGCCAGCAGGCGGTCGGCGCATTGCGAGGGGGGCTGACCCCGATCCGGCAACGAAGTCTCCACGTCGGCGCCACGCGCCGATCGGCGCCCCCGCATGCCGCCGACGCGCCGTCCAGCTTTGCGGAGGGGTCTGACCCCTCCGCAAAGCTGCAGCCCGCCCCTCACCGCCGCGCCACGCGAGCCAGCGGGTGCCCGAGCAGGTGCATGCTGGCCAATCCGCGCCAGGGCGCATAGGGCGCCAGCAGCTCGGCGGTGTCCTCCACTTCGGCTGCGCGCCCGAGGCGCGCCGAGGCGAGGCGCATCAGACCGAGGTCGCCAACCAGCCCGTGATCGCGCCACCCGTAGCCGTGCAGCCCGATCACGCCGATCGTCCACGGGCCGATCTGGCTCTCGCGGCTGAGACGCGCTGCCACTCGCTCGGGCTCGAGCGTGCGTAGGCGCTCCAGGTCGACGCCGCGCAGGAGGCGCATCAGCGCATCGGCGCGGCGCTGTGCGAGTCCGCAGCTCACGATCCGTGCCGTGCCGAGCGCGAGCAATTCCTCGGCAGTCGGCGACGGCACGAGCTCGCCGGAAGCGGTCGGCAACGCCAGGCGCACCACGCGGCGCTCGATCTGCTGCGCCTCGCGGAAGGTGATCAGCTGGCCGGCGAAGGCCTGGAGCGCGGCGTGGGCGACGGTGCCGGTGCGCAGCGGACGCAGCCCGGGCGCGCGGCGCAGCAGCGGCCCCAGCAGTGGATCGGCCCGTGCCAGCGCAACGAAGCCGTCGATCGACTCGTCGCACCCGAGCCGGAAGCGCAGCTCGCGCTCTGCGGCCACGCGGTCCCCGTCCGGCAACGCGACCTCGAGCGCACCGTCGGCACGCTGGCGCACGCGCGCCGGCCCCGACCCGCTGCGCAGGGCGACCTCAACGACGTCCCCGGCCACCCGGCGCGTCACGCCGTCGCCGCCGCGCGCAGAGCGCAGCAGGTCGTAGGGAGCGATGGGGTCGATGACCAGAGCGGGCACGCGCACGCCCCGACGCTATCAACCGCCGGCGACGACCGGGAGCGACGGAGCGAGGTCCGCCAGGGGGACGTCGGGCACGGGGCTCGCCGCCGCCATCGGCAGCTCGGGCACGACGGCCTCGGGGAGGGGCGCCGACGGCGCCTCCACCATCACGGTCACCGTCACGACGGGTGGCGCCGGTGCCGGGGGCGACGATGCGACGACGCGTGGGCGGCGCGGCCGGCGCGGCACCGGCACCGACACCGACGCAGCCACCACCTGCGGGGCTGCCGACGACGGACCGCCATCACCGAGCAGGATGTCGCCCGACCGGGCGGGTGCGGCCGGCGCGATCACGGCGGTGCCCGCCGACCGCGCCGGCAGGACCAGCACCGTCGCCGCCGCGGCGAGCACCACGACGATGGCGAGCGGCACGATCAGCTGCCCGCGTCGCCGTCGCGCCCGTCGCACCGGCTGCCGGGCGGGAGCCGCCTCGGGGCCGAAATCCTCGAACGGCGGCTCCGTCGGCGCCGGCTCCGGCAGCAGGCGGGCCACCAGCGCCCCAGCCGCCCGCGGCGCATGGCCGCCACCCAGCCAGACGGGACCGTCGATCAGCAGCAGCCCCGCGGCGTCCACGCCCAGCATGCTGCGCACGACGTCGCCGGCGTCCAGACCGGCCTCGGCCAATCCCTCCCCCAGTTCCCGAGCCTGCGTGCGCGCGTCCTCGGGCAGCGGTCGCTCGACCGCCCGCGATGCATCGAGCACCGCCCAGTGCACCCCGTCCTCGTCGGCGACGACCTCGCGCAGGCGGGGAAGGCGCGCCGATCCCTGAGCCGCGCGCCAGGCATCCTCCCACTGCTCCACGCGCTCGACATCGCCGGGCACGCCCACGACGCGGCAGGCCGCCTGCGTGCGATCGGCCTCGAGATCGACGGCGTCGATCAGTCCGGTACGCCGCAGGGCACCCGCCACGCGGTAGCGATCGCCGATGATGATGCCGCGCGAGCCGTGTTCCTGTTCCATGCGCCGAGCGTGCCAGCGCGGCCCGCACCGGCGAGCGCCTCAAGCGCCTGCAAGGGAAGCGCTCTCGCGCGGGAGTGCGACGCGGTCAGTCGGCGGGCCAGGCGATCGGCGCGAGGTTCGCGACGATCTCGTCCTGACGCGCCAGCATCCGGCCGTCGTCGGTCTCGTGGTCGTAGCCCAGCAGGTGCAGCGTGCCGTGCGCCAGCAGGTCGACGAGCTCGTCGCCGATCGCCACATCGTTCTCGGCGGCCTGGCGCGCCATCACGGGCACGCAGATCACGACGTCGCCGAGCATGCGCGTGACGCCGTCGAGATCCTCGTCCTCGTCGTCATCGATCGGGAACGCGAGGACGTCGGTGGGCTCGTCCTTGCCGCGATGCTCACGGTTGATCTCCTGCATCTCGTGCTCGTCGAGCAGGACCACGCCGACCTCGACCTCGCCGACCTGCTCTGCGGCCAGCACGGCCTCGATCACGGCGGCGACGGCCGCTCCGTCCACGCCGCACTCGGCGCGATCGTCGATATCAATGCTCATTGCAGTGTGTCCTCGTCTGAGATGCGGTACGCCTCGACGATCCGCTGCACCAGCTTGTGGCGCACGACGTCGTTGCGATCGAAGTGGATGATGCCGATGTCCGGCACGTTCTGGAGGATGCGCGCAGCCTCGACGAGCCCGGACAGCGAGTCGCGCGGCAGATCCACCTGCGTGGGATCGCCCGTCACGACGACCTTGGAGCCCATGCCCAGGCGCGTCAGGAACATGCGCATCTGCTCCTTCGTCGTGTTCTGCGCCTCGTCGAGGATGATGAACGCGTCGTTGAGCGTGCGGCCGCGCATGAACGCCAGCGGCGCCACCTCGACGACGCCGCGCTCCAGATGCGCCGTCACCTGCTCGCCGTCCATCATGTCGTAGAGCGCGTCGAACAGCGGGCGCAGGTACGGATCGACCTTGGCCATCAGGTCGCCGGGCAGGAAGCCGAGGCGCTCCCCCGCCTCCACGGCCGGGCGCGTCAGGATGATGCGCGACACCTGCCGCGCGTCGAGCGCGGCCACGGCGAGCGCCATCGCGAGGTACGTCTTGCCCGTGCCGGCCGGACCGACGCCGAACGTCATCGTGTGTGAGCGAATCGTGTCGACGTACAGCTTCTGATTGACCGTGCGGGGCTTGATGGTCGTCGTGCGATGCCGCCAGACCACGTCGCCGAGGACGTCCTGCGCGTGGCCGTTGGCAGCCAGCACTCCGGCCACGGCCTCCACGGTCTGCAGCTCCAGCGGCGTACCCTTGTCGGCCAGCTCGGCCAGCTCGGCCAGCATCGCCTGGGCGCGGGCGACCGCCGCGTCGTCGCCGCTGAGCATGACCTCATCGCCCCGCAGGTAGGCCTTGCAGCCGCTGGTCTCGGACACGGCCCGCAGCACCTCGTCGCCGCGCGCGGACAGCGCCCGGGCGACGGCGTCGGAGACGATGAAGGAGATGCGGCTCAACGTCCGCAGACTACCGGCACAGGCTCAGGCACCGAGCGCGGCACGCACGGCGGCGGCGACGGCCTTGCCGTCCGCGCGACCTGCGGTCTGCGGCTGCACGAGCTTCATCACGGAGCCGAGGTCCTTGACCGTCGTGGCACCGCTCTCCGCAATCGCGGCGGCGATGATCGCATCGACCTCGTCCTGCGCCATCTGGGCCGGCAGGTAGCGGTCGATCATCGCGAGCTCGGACTCCTCCTTGAGGGCGGCCTCCTCGCGCCCGCCCTCGCGGAAGCTCTCGGCGGCCTCGACGCGCTTCTTGCGCTCGCGCGTCAGCACCTGGATGGCACCGGCGTCGTCGAGCGTGCCGCCGCCTGTCTTCTCGGCATCCTTCAGCGCACTCAGCAGCATGGCCAGCGCGGTAACCCGCTCGCCGTCCCGTGCGAGGCGTGCCTCGCGGAGGTCCGATTCAACTTGCGTGATCATGCTGCCGAGGATAGCCGTCCTCCACCCGGACACCACCGCAGGCGCGTCGATCAGCCGGGTTCCGCCGCCAGCCGAGCGCGGACGAGCGCCGCGGCGACGATCGCCGCCGTCTCGGTGCGGAGCACGGTCGTGCCCAGCGCGACGATCGGGCATGACGCCACGCGGGCCTCTGCGAGCTCAGCCGCGCTGAAGCCGGCCTCTGGTCCGATCAGCAGCGTCACGGGCCGACCTACGGCCGCCAGCGCAGCCTCCAGCGGCGTGTCGTGCTCCTCGTGCGAGCAGACGATCGCGCCACCCGCGAGGGCCTCCGCGTAGCCGACGGGCGCGATGATGGTGGGGATCCGCGCCAGCTTGGCCTGCGCGGCCGCCCCCGCGGCGATGCGCTCCCAGCGGTCGGTGCGCGCCTCGCGGCGACGACCCGCCGCGAGCAGCGGACCGATCTCGGCGACGCCGAGCTCGACGAGCTTCTCCACGGCGTCGTCGGCGCGCGGACCGCTCTGCGCGAGCAGGACACGGATCGGCGCGAGCCCGGGCTGGGCGGCGAGCTCCTCGCCGAGGATCAGCGTGCCCCGCTTGGCGGTCTCGACGGTCGCGGTGAAGACGCGTCCCGCACCGTCGGCGACCTCGACCGGCTCGCCCGCCTCGAGCCGGAGCACCTTGTGCAGGCGATGGGCATCGTCGGCGGCGAGCTCGACGCGCTCGCCCGACGCGACGGCCCCGCCGGCCGGCAGGAAGAAGCGAAAGGTGTGCGCCACGCGTGCAGGGTACCGGGCCGGCGCAGCCGATGGTAGGCCCGGGCGAGCGGCGCCATCTGGTGCGCCTCTCACCACGACGCTCGGTCCGCCGTTTGCGGGCCCCCTCCGGCGCGGGCCTCTGGAGGCGCGTGGGGTACATTCACCGGAGCCGATCATCCGAGGAGAGCCCTGCAGTGAGCCGTTCCATGAGCAATGTGTCGCGAAGGACCTTCCTGAAGACCGCGGGCGCAGCCGGACTCGCCGTCGGTGCCGCCGCCGCACTTCCCAAGTGGACGATG